>NZ_VIWW01000003.1 GCF_007829885.1 Streptomyces brevispora | reverse complement strand
GTTCGGCCGCCCCGGGCACCCGGCGCAGCCCGTTCCGTTCATGCACCCCGCCCCGTTCACGTACCCCGGTCCGTTCGCACCGCCCGCGTACCCGGTGCAGCCGCTGCCGGCCGTCCGGCCGCTCCAGGCCCTGCGGTCCGTACCGTCCGTGGGCCGCCCCGAGGAGCCGGCGCGTACGGCTCCGGCGGCGGGCGGCGCCTCCCAGGGCCCGCTGCGGGTGGCGGCCGGCGCCGACACCGCACCGCAGCGCAGGAACCACAGCGAGACGCCGCCCGCGTGGGCGGCGGTCGCGGCGAAGATGGCCAGAGACCCGGCCATCCGGTACACGGCGGGCGGCCGGGAATTCCTGCGCTGGATGCAGGCGCACGTCACCGACCCGAACGAGGAGCGGAGCGACCTGGTCGACGCCGTCCCGGCGCACTGGGCCGGTGTCATCGCCCCGATCGCCGAGCGCATCGGCCGCGAGTGGCACCTGCTCGCCGAGCAGCTCAAGGCCAAGCAGGACGTGGCTCCGTGACCTGCCCGGCCAGGGCCGCCCGGCGGGCAGGGCCCGGGGCGGTCTACGCCACGGGGGCCGGCTCCGGCGCCGCGGACGCCACCTTGAGGTGGCCCGCGTCCCGGCGCCCCCCGGCCACCGGCTCGGCCTGCGGGCCGAGGGAGACGCAGCCGGGGTGGGAGACGACCTCGGCCGGCGGGACGAGTTCGGGCAACGCCAGCAGGACCGGCGGATCGGTGGCCCGTACGGGCCGCAGCCGTACTGCGGCGCTCACGATCACGCCGGCGGTGACGGGCACGGTCGCCGGGCCGCGCCCCGCGACGAGGGCGGTCCGCCGGGTGCGGGCCTCGGGCCCGATGCCGTCGGCGGCCGCCACCGCGAGCAGGTGCCACTCCCCCTCGGGAACGTTCTGGAGCACGTAGCAGGACGGCCGGCCGGCCGGTACGTCGACGACGGCCGAGGCGACGGACGGGTGCTGGACCACGGGGGTGCCGAAGGCCCCGAGGAACACGCGCGCGTTGCCGTGGCCGGCCGGGAGACTGATGGTGCCCGCGATCGTGCCGTACCCGGCACGGAGATCGGGCTCGGGTCCCGGCAGCCCGTCCCCGCCGTCCCGCGACAGCCGCCGGTAACGGCTCGGGGAGACCCCGACACCGGACGTGAAGGAGTTGGTGAACGACCCCAGGCTGTTGTAGCCGACCGCGTAGGAGATATCGATGATGCTCATCGAGGTGTGCTTGATGAGCCGCTTGGCCTCGTGAATGCGGATCGCTGCCAGGAATCTCCCGGGAGTGATCCCGGTCTCCTCCTTGAACAGCCGCGCGAAATAGAAGCGGCTGAGCAGAGCACTTTCGGCGATCTCCGTGAGAGTCAGCGGCTCGCCGTAACGCTCCCGAATGCACTCGATCGCCCTTTCTGCTGCGTTGTCCATACGCACCTCACTACGTCTCGATCCAGACAGAAGGATCGCGCGGCGACGTCGCGCACAACTCGAAGAACACTCGTGAGATGTTCACTTGTGCTTTTCCCCCGGAAATGCATGGGCGGAAAAGAATGAGGAAAAGCGGCCGGGGGTGCTTTCTCCCGGACGGGTCCGCGCCCACGTCCTGCGGGACACGTGCACGTACGGGCGCCTGCCGGTGCCGTGGCCGAGAGCCGGATACGGCCGGATGCGAGCCGGTGAAACACGACGGTGCGGGTGGCACGGCCGGCGCCGGGACCGGTCGGGCCGCAGGCCCGGCAGCTCAGGTGAGGGCAACCCGTGGAGCGGCGTGCGCTACCGCCGGGGCGGCCCCAACGCCCCTCACCGGCCGCACCGGGCCGGCACACGGACCTCCCGCACCTCCACCGGACCGACCACTGCGTGGCGGCGTGCCGTCCCCGCCGCAGAAGCCTGTCCTGCATCACCGGATCCCCCTGAAGCGCCCCGGGCGCCGCCCGCCGCGGACCGGCCGGAACCGCCCCCGCCAACCGCCCCCCGCCAACCGCCATCCGCTGTCCGCTGTCCGCTGTCCGCTGTCCGCCAGAACTCGCACACCCGAACACGTCCGCGTCGGCGGGCACCGCCCGCGGCCGGCCCCGGCCCCCCACGGCCAGGAAGCTCAGCCACGGCCCGATCCCGTACACGCACCTGCGCGCGTGTCACGGCTGCGCACCGCCATCGGGCACAGGGGGTGAGGAACCCGCTCCCCCGCCGACACGGCCGGCGGCCTCCGGGACCGGGGAAGGTCACCCTCCGTCCCCGTGGAACATCCTCGGCGATCACCGCGGCAACGTGGAGTCGGGCCCTGCCCGACGTAGAGCACGACACGCGACAACACCCGAACGGAGTAGCGGTGTTCGGAACATCCGGCCCGGCACGGACAAGCGGCCGGAGCTGGACGAACAGCCCCGCGCGGACAGACGGCCCGGCCCGGGACTTCCGGCCGGGGTGTCCCGGCCGGCCTCAGGCCCCTGCTTTCTTCACGAGGGCGCTGATGACCTTTTCGTCGGCCGCGGTCAGCTCCTTCAGTGCATAGGCGGTCGGCCACATCGCGCCCTCGTCGAGGGCCGCCTGGTCGCTGAAGCCGAGCGTGGCGTAGCGCGACTTGAACTTCTCCGCGCTCTGGAAGTGGCAGACGACCTTGCCGTCCCTGGCGTACGCGGGCATCCCGTACCAGAGCTTGGGTGCGAGGCCGGGAGCGGCGGCCCTGACGATCTCGTGGATCCGCTCGGCGAGGACCCGGTCCGATTCCGGCATCTCGGCGATCTTCGCGAGGACGTCCTGCTCCGCCGCGGCCTCCTTCTCCGCCCGGGACGAACCACGCCGCGCCGCCGTCTTCTTCTGGTCGCGTGCGTGATCCTTCATCGCGGCCCGCTCTTCGGCGGTGAATCCGTCGTACTTCTCGGCGGACGTGCCGGAATTCTTGGCGGGTGACTTCGTCGACGGCATAGCAGGTTTCCTCTCGTGCAAAAGAGTGAGACAGGGCGGTTCGGGAGTGCCGGACCGGACGTCAGGACTGTGCGGGGGAAGGCGGCGCGACGGTCTCCCAGGCGAAGCCGTCCGGGTCGGTGAAGGCGTCGACGGTGCCGCCGAGGACGATACGGTGCGAGCCGGTGCCGTCGGCGGGAACACCGAGGTCCTTGGCCAGCGCGCGGGTGCTTGTACAGCGCCAGCTTGACAGGGCTGGACGGACCGGAGGCGAACTCGGCGTACTTGCCGCCGAAGCTCTTGGCCACGGCCAGGCCCCGGTCGACGTAGAACTGCTTGGTCGCCTTCACGTCCTCGACACCGAGCAGCAGGACGAACTCGTCGATCTCACGGGTGGCGGGGCCGGTGTCCTTCTTCGCCGACGTCCGCGATTCTTCCAGATCGTCCCGTCCGGGGCCTGGACCACGCCGCCGTAACCCCACAGCGACTTCGTGGCGGGCTTCAGCACCGTGGCGCCGGCGTCCACGGCGGCGGCGACGAAGCCGTCGACGGTCGCCGGCCCGGACACCGTGAGTGCCAGGGTGAAGCCGCGGAACCCGGTCGAGTGCGCCTCGGACGCCCGCAGGCGAATGTACGTGTTCACGCCGAAGGCGTCGTAGAAGCGGCGGGCGGCCTCGAGGTCGGCCACCTCGAGGGTGACGGACGCGAGAACCGTGTGGACTGCGGTGGAAGCGGTGGTTGCCATGTCCGTCATGCTAGGCGCCGGGCGGTGGCCGGAGCTTCTCGAATCCTGACCGGCCCCGCCACTTGCCTGGCCACGCACGCGGGCATCCCCTCCACCGTGATCGCCGGTCCCGCGTCACCGACCGTGACCGCGTTATCGGCACCGGCAGGGCCGGACGCCGCTTCCGCGGCCTGGCGCCGGAAGGCCCCCGGAGGCATACCGACCAGCTCGGTGAAGCGGGTGGTGAACGTGCCCAGCGACGCGCAGCCGACCGCGAGGCAGACCTCGGTGACGCTGATGTCGCCCCGCCGCAGCAGCGCCGTCGCCCGCTCGATGCGACGCGTCATCAGATACCCGTACGGCGCCTCACCGTAGGCGGCCCGGAACTGCCGCCCGAGGTGCCCGGCGGACATGTGCGCATCACGAGCGAGCGCCTCCACGTTCAGCGGCTGCGCGTACTCCCTGTCGATCCGGTCACGGACCCGGCGCAGCCGCGCGAGATCGTCCAGGCGCTGCGCCTGGACGCGTGCACGCCGCCATTCGGGCTTGCACATGAGAACCCTCCCCCTCGTCGTTCGTCTTCCCATGCCGTCCGCGCCCCCGGGTGCCGGGGGGCGCCCCGCCGAGGCCGGGTGCCCCGACACCCGGGGGCACGGACCGGGCCACCGGACCCGGCCCGGAGTGCCCGGCCCGGAGTGCCCGCCCCGGAGTGACCGGCCCGAAGTGCCCGGCCCGAAGTGCCCGGCCCGGAGTGACCGGTCCGGTGTGGCCGGTCCGGTGTGGCCGGTGCGGTGTGGCCGGTGCGGTGTGCCCGGTGCGGTGTGCCCGGTGCGGTGTGGCCGGTGCGGTGTGCCCGGTGCGGTGTGCCCGGTGCGTCTCATGGGCGGTCGTGACGCCGCCCGCGCGGCCGCACCGCTGCCCGCATGGCTCAGCGCAGTTCCTGGATGCGGACCAGGTTGCCCGCGGGATCGCGGAAGGCGCAGTCGCGGACACCGTAGGGCTGCTCGGTCGGCTCCTGGACGACCTCGCTGTCACCGGCCTGCACCTTCTCGAACGTGGCGTCGAGGTCCGGGGTGGCCAGCAGGATCCACCCGTAGGTGCCCTTGGCCATCATCTCGGTGACGGTACGGCGCTCGTCCTCCGTGACGCCGGGATCGGCGGCGGGCGGTGCCAGAAGGATCGACGTGCCGGGCTGACCGGCCGGACCGACCGTGATCCAGCGCATCCTGCCCTGTCCGACATCGCTGCGGACCTCGAAGCCGAGGACGTCGCGGTAGAAGGCCAGCGAGGCGTCCGGGTCGTCGTGCGGCAGAGCCGTCGTGTGAATGGTGATGTCCATGGAGAGCAGGCTAGACGCGACCGCGTGAACGGTGCTTCTCGATTCCTGCTCGATCCGGACACCTCATGACGTTCACCGGCATGTCACCCGGAACGCACCCGCCCTCCCCGCGGCAGCGCACCCGACACCCCGTCAGCCGCCCGTCAGCCGCCCCGGTGGGAGCGGTGCAGGCTCGGCGCCGGCCCCTCCGCTCCGGCACACCGGCCCTCCCCCGGGCCCGCGCCACGAGCAGCATTCCCCAGGACGGTCCCCGGCGATCCTCAAGCGGGGCCGGAGCACTCCTGTAGGCCGGTGGCGGACCGTGAACGAAACTCCGAGGGAGGAAAAAAATGGGCGATACCGGCACCGCGCCCACGTTCCGGGTGGAGCGCGGGCGGGCCACCGACGCGGAACTGGCCGCGGTCACCGCCGTGCTGTGCTCACTGCTCGCGGGACGCGACGAGGAGAACAGCGACGTACGGCCGCCCCCGGCCCCCCGGTGGGAACCGGAACGGGCCGGCACGGTCTACCACTCCCCGTACAGCTGGCGTTAGCAGCCGGCCCCTCCACCCCGGCTGAATCACGTGCCCGCCACGCCCCACCCGCACACACCGCACCAGCGGTCCCTCTTGCGGTGGAGCGCCGACCGGGCCGCACCCTGAGAGAGGAAGGGACGTGTCGTGACAGGAGTGAACAACCCTCCTCGGGCCTCTGCTGAGACAGCCGGCGCCCACGTGCGGACGGCCGAACCGCATACGGCCCGTGCGCAAACAACTTGTGGCCCCGGCGGGGAACCCGCCAACGCCCACGCGCGGACCGGCGAACTGCACGCGGTCCGTGCACAAGCGATCGGCGGCCCCAGCGAGAAAGCCACCGAGGCGCAGCACGCCAGGGGCAAGCTGACCGCCCGGGAGCGCATCGGACTGCTCCTGGACGAGGGATCGTTCCGCGAGGTGGAACAGTTGCGCCGGCACCGGGCGACCGGCTTCGGACTCGAGGACAAGCGCCCCTACACCGACGGGGTGATCACCGGCTGGGGGACGGTCGAGGGCCGGACGGTCTTCGTCTACGCGCACGACTTCCGGATCTTCGGCGGCGCTCTGGGCGAGGCCCACGCCACGAAGATCCACAAGATCATGGACATGGCCCTCTCGGCCGGTGCCCCGCTGGTCTCCCTGAACGACGGCGCGGGCGCCCGGATCCAGGAGGGCGTCTCCGCGCTCGCCGGCTACGGCGGGATCTTCCGGCGCAACACCCGGGCCTCCGGTGTCATCCCGCAGATCAGCGTGATGCTCGGCCCGTGCGCGGGCGGCGCGGCCTACAGCCCGGCCCTCACCGACTTCGTCTTCATGGTCCGCGAGACCTCGCAGATGTTCATCACCGGACCGGACGTCGTGAAGGCGGTCACCGGCGAGGAGATCACCCAGAACGGCCTCGGCGGCGCCGATGTGCACGCCGAGACCTCCGGCGTCGCGCACTTCGCGTACGACGACGAGGAGACCTGCATCGCCGAGGTCCGCTACCTCCTGTCGATGCTCCCGCAGAACAACCGCGAGTACCCGCCCCGTCTGCCGTGCGCCGACCCGCGGACCCGCCGCTCCCAGGCCCTCCTGGACCTGGTGCCCGCCGACGGCAACCGCCCCTACGACATGCACCAGGTCATCGAGGAAATCCTCGACGACGGCGACTACCTCGAAATCCACGAACGCTGGGCCCGCAACATCATCTGCGCACTCGGCCGCCTCGACGGCCAGGTCGCCGGCATCGTCGCCAACCAGCCACAGGCACTCGCCGGTGTCCTGGACATCGAAGCCTCCGAAAAAGCCGCACGGTTCGTCCAGATGTGCGACGCCTTCAACATCCCGGTCATCACCCTCCTGGACGTTCCCGGCTTCCTCCCCGGCATCGACCAGGAACACCGCGGCATCATCCGCCACGGCGCGAAACTCCTGTACGCCTACTGCAACGCCACCGTGCCCAGAATCTCCCTCATCCTGCGCAAGGCCTACGGTGGCGCCTACATCGTCATGGACTCCCAGTCCATCGGCGCCGACCTCACCTATGCCTGGCCCACCAACGAAATCGCCGTCATGGGTGCCGAGGGCGCCGCCAACATCATCTTCCGCAGACAGATCGCCCACTCCAACGACCCCGAGGCCACCCGCGCCCACCTCATCAAGCAATACAAGACCGAACTCATGCACCCCTACCACGCAGCGGAACACGGCCTCATCGACGACATCATCGACCCCACCCACACCCGCGAAACACTCATCGCCGCCCTCACCATGCTCCACACCAAACACACCGACCCAACCCACCGCAAACACGGCAACCCCCCGCAATAACAGCCCAGCGCACTCCAACCGGAACGGGGGTGTCATGAAATGGGGTGGGAACTTCACCGGAAGGGACACCTGATGACGGTCCGGAGGGTCTGCCGAACGAGTGGTGCGGCGCGGGTTGTCGAGGGTTGCTGCCGGGCTGCGGAGAGCCGGCCGTCGAACGTCGGAGGTGATGCCGTAGGCGTTCAGGGCGGTCTTCCCGCGCATGGTCCGGCGGGCCCGGCCCTTGCCGGTGGGGCCGAGAGACATGATCGCCATGCAGAGGCACTTCAGTGCGGCCTGTTCGCCGGGGAAGCGGCCGCGGGCCTTGACCGCCCGGCGGGTCCTGGCGTTGACGGACGCGAGCGCGTGGGTGGTGCGGACGACGCGGCGGATGTCGGTATCGAAACGCAGGAACGGAATGAACTCCTCCCACGCCCTGGCAACGGTCGCGGAGGGCGCGGTGGACCGCGGGCACGGTGGACCGCGGGCACGGTGGACCGCGGGCACGGTGGACTGGTGCTGACGCGGAGGGTGCAGCCCCGGCCGCCGCGGTCGGGTAACTGATGTGCTGCCAGGCGTCGTCGGGATGCTGTGGACGGCCCGTTTGATGGAGGGGTTCATGCCGGCGGTGATCGAGAAGTGGGCACCGCCCCGGCGGCAGGCGGCGATTACCCCGGCGTTGTAGAACTGCGAGTCGGCCCGCAGGATGCGTATGCCGGTGCAGCCGGCCTCGCGGGCGGTGGCCAGGGCCTCGGCCACGAGTTTCGGGGCGCCTCGGGAGTCTGCTGCTTTGCCGCGGCGCATCCGCACGGTGGCGATCACCGGCCGCGAGGTGGGGTGCGGATCGTGGCGAGGAGGGGGTGCAGGGTGCGGATGCCTTTGCACCGGCCGTACTCGGCGCCCTGCTTGGCCCGTCCGTAGACCCGCTTATGGGTGGAGTCGACATCGATGAACACCGTCTGATCGGCCCCGGGCAGCAGCGGGGTGTGCGCGGCCAGCGCACCCAGGAACCTGCGGTGCACGGCATGGAGCTGGAGAGCATGGCCGTGAGTGAACGCGCGCAGGAACGTGCCCGGCGTGGAGGGTGCCCGGATGCCGCCGAACAGGACCGGCATCGCACCGTGCCGCAGCACGTCGAGGTCGTCGATGCTGTCCGCACCCGCGACCATCCCGGCCACGATGCTGGTGACCTTGGCGTCTGCCGTGGCCCCCGCGCCGTTCTCCGCACCGCCAAGCTTCACCTTCGCAGCCACCAGACGGGCGAGTCCGCACCGCTCGGCCAGCCGCATCACCGGGACCAGCCCGGCATACGCCACGAGATTTTGGTCATCGAACACGGCCGACACCGCCGCAGCGGCATGGGAAGATTGCATCTCGCGGGTGTTCTCTCGCTCTGTGGATGTGGAACCGTAGGAAGTCCCATCGTCCCAGCTCAGAGAGCATCCGCGCCTTCATGTCCAAGCCCTGGACCGGCTATTGCTCGGTGGATCAAGGCTAAGCGCGAGCAGAGGCACGCAGGCAAGTAAGTCATGTTCTGCGGCCTAGTCGGTAGTCCGGTCGGGCGCGAAGGGGCGGCGACGGCGGCGGACGCTGGCTTCGGTGGCGTGTGGGGCGGTGACGGCCCGCTGCCCGGGTTGTCGTCGTCGGAAACGGGACGGCCCTTGCGGGGCTGCCGGACGGCGTGACCGCGGTGGAGCTGGAGGAGAACCTGGGGGTGTCCGGAGGCCGCAACGTCGCTTGGCGGCGGCTGCGTGAGTTCGGTGACGTGGACGTGCTCGTGGACCTGGACGATGACGGGCTGTTGATCGACACAGGCGTGTTGCGGCGGATCGCGGTTGTAGATTCTCGTCTGATCTGTGGGTCAGGGCCCGCACGACCTGGGCAGCGCGGCGGCTGCACTCATGGCACTTCTACGGCCTTCGGGAACATCAGGGTCTCGGCGACGGTCGATGAGATCGATTTTGGGCATGGGAGTCTCGGTGTCCGAAAGCTCAACACCGATTCGGTGGCAAGTGCGGAACGCGTCATCGCCGATACGATCATCACCGTCCGTAGCCTGCTCCGCAGGGCGTGGACGACCCACCGCTGGGACAACCGTCCGAACCGCCGCCCATGAGCGAGTGCCGATCTACGCAGCGTCCGAGTGCGGCAGTTTGGGCATCTTGATGCCGACATGATCGGTATGTATGTCTGCCGAGCACGGCCGCCACCGCCCCGGTGGACGTGTGCAGCACGCCATCACGGCAGTAGAGAATATTTCCCCTATATGGGTGATGATCGGTATATGGGTGACGATCGGTGTGGGTGGTGCGGAGCTCCACTGCCGGAGTCGGCAGGCCCGGGTCGGCGGTATTGCCATCAGGCGCATCGGCAGGCGGCCTGGCGAGCCAGGCGTCGCTGGCAGGCGGCGGCGAAGGCGCGGCAGGCGCTGGTGTTCGCGGAAGCGGATCTTCTGACGCAGGTGCAGGCCGCAACCCAGCAGGCGAGCGACTCGCGCCCGCGGCGAGGAGCGGAGGGCTGCCATGTTGCCGCCGTGGCGGAGGTGCCCGGGCTGGCCGGGCAGCTGGTGCGCTGTGCGGTGTTGGCGGACCGGCGAGCCGGGGCGAGCTGGGCGCAGATCGGTGCCGGCCTGGGCATCAGCGCGGAGGCGGCCAGATGCCGCTTCGGTCGCCTGGAGGGATCTCTGCCCGGTGCCGCTCGGGAGGGTGAGAGCATGAGGGACCTTGCCGGCTTCGGCACGAGCACAGGCTCGGGCACGCATCCACTCGACGCCGCTTTGGACCAGTTCATGCGGGAGACAGATGCTTCCGGGGGCATGGTATACCTGCTGCCGCCGGGCGAGCGGGTGCTGCGGCTGGCGGTGCTGAGGGGGGTCCCCCGGCAGATCGCCGCGCACACGTCCACACGGTCAGGAATGCAATCGCCGCTCGGGCTGCGGCGGCGACCGCGCCGGGAGTGGGCCGGGTCGGGAGTCACCTGGGGTAACCCCTTTTGAACAGAGCACCCGGCCACTGAGCGGACCACGTGGCTGAGCTGGTGAAACCGCGAAACGCCGCGGACTCGGTGGAGAGGAGCACACGATGAAAGCCGTCGTTTACAAGGAACCGTTCAAGGTCGCCGTCGAAGAGGTCGACGACCCCCGCATCCAGGACCCCACCGACGCCCTGGTCCGGGTCACCACGACCGCGATCTGCGGCTCCGACCTGCACATGTACGAGGGCCGCACCGCCGCGGAGGCCGGGATCGTTTTCGGGCACGAGAACATGGGGATCGTCGAGGAGGCCGGCCAGGGCGTTGCCAGCGTCAAGCCGGGTGATCGGGTGAGCATGCCGTTCAACGTCGCCTGCGGCTTCTGCAGGAACTGCCTGGCCGGCCGTACCGCCTTCTGCCTGACCGTCAACCCCGGCTTCGCTGGGGGTGCCTACGGCTATGTGGCCATGGGCCCGTACACCGGCGGGCAGGCGGAGTACCTGCGAGTGCCGTTCGCCGACTTCAACTGCCTGCAGCTGCCGCCCGGCACCGAGCACGAGGACGACTTCGCGATGCTCGCCGACATCTTCCCCACCGGGTACCACGCCACCGAGCTGGCCCAGGTCAGCCCGGGCGACACGGTAGTGGTGTCCGGCGCTGGTCCGGTGGGGCTGATGGCCGCCTACTCGGCACTGTTGCGGGGAGCATCGAAGGTGTTCAGCGTCGACAAGGTGCCGAGCCGCCTAGCGCTGGCCGAGCAGATCGGCGCCATCCCCGTTGATTACAGCAAGGTCGACGCCGTCGAGCAGATCACCGAGCAGACCAACGGGAACGGTGCCGACAAGGGCATCGATGCCGTTGGCTACCAGGCCACCGTGCAGGAGGGCGAGGAGCAGCCGGCGATCGTGCTCAACAGCCTCGTTCAGACCGTCCGGGCCACCGGCATGCTCGGCGTAGTCGGCCTGTACGTACCCTCCGACCCCGGCGCGCCGAACGAGGACGCCGCGCACGGCCGGCTGCTGTTCAACATCGGCAAGTTCTGGGAGAAGGGACTGCAGATGGCCACCGGCCAGGCCAACGTCAAGGCCTACAACCAGCAGCTGCGCGACCTCATCATCGCCGGCCGGGCCAAGCCGAGCTTCGTCGTCTCCAAGCGGCTGCCACTGGAGAAGGCCCCGGACGCCTACCAACGATTCGACAAGCGTGAGGACGGCTACTCGAAGGTCGTCCTCGAGCCCCACCCAAAGGCCGCCTGATCCGATGTAGCCGGCCGGTGCACGGCCAACACCCCTGACGCTGGGCGTGCACCCCCGGCGCGCTCGAGCTATCGGGGTGAGCATGCATGACCGCGGAGCTGTGGCGGCGGTCGGCCGCGGAGGCGATCGGCACCGCGCTACTGGTGATCTTCGGGGCGGGCTCGTTCGTAGCCGCCTTGGTGGTGGGCAAGGGCCAGCTGGGCTACGCCGCGATAGAGATCATCGGTTTCTCGTTCGCTTTCGTCATCGCCGCTGCCGTCTACGTGTTCGGCCCCATCTCCGGGGCGCGGTCCGGTGATCGGCGCCGTCGTCGCCGTCGCGGCCTATGTGTTCGTTGCGCACCCTCAAACGTCCACACCGCCGCCCGGACGAACACCCGAAGCCGAATAACACCCCGGCATGACTTTCAGCACATGCTGCACTCCAGGAAGCCCGTGCGCCCCAACAAGATCGGTCGCCGAACCAGATGGCTAACAGAAGGCGTGGAGGGCATCACGTTTCCCTGGGAGGCAGCACGGAGAGCACGCGTACGATGTGATCGCGAAATTCCTCCATGAAGCGCCGCAGGAATTCTTCCGTGTCGCTATTGGTGACCTGGCCATCTTCCGTGAACACCTCCGGTCTGAATCTGATGTAGGCCTCGGGCGCGTTCATTTGCGGAGAGTTGCAGTAGCTGAGGACGCTGCGAAGGCTCTGCTGGGCGATGGCTGTCCCGATGGCGCCGGGGGAGGCTCCGATCACCGCGGACGGTTTGTGCGTGAATGAATTGTCGCCCCAGGGACGGCTGGCCCAGTCGATGGCGTTCTTCAGGGCGCCGGGGATTGATCGATTGTATTCCGGGGTAACGAACAGAATGGCGTCGACGGAAATGATGGAAGACTTGAGTTTCCTGCCCTCGACAGGAAAGTCACTGTCGTAGTCGTAGCTGTAGAGCGGAAGGTCCTTGATCGGAATCTCATCGAACTCCAAGTCTGGTGGGGCCAGCCGGATCAAGGCTTGGGAGAGCGTTCGGTTGATGGAGTGAGTCGCCAGGCTTCCTACTATGTAGCCGACCTTGTACTTGGTCATCCGTCCTCGATTCCGCTGCGCGCACCTTGCTTTGGCCCGCTTCTCTTCCGGAAAGCGGGCGAACTTCTTCCAAGTGCACGAAACCACGGCCGCTGGTGATCCGCTTGCCGGCTGATCCAACCGGAGGAGCACGCGTCATGCGCCCTTCGGTCGGACCACGAGCTCGGCGAGAACCGGCGTCGGCCGTGCTGCGGGCGGCCCGGCTCATGCGGGGCCGCGTCGTCCTGCTCGGTGAGGGCTGCCAGTGCGCGCGTCATGGTGCCGCCCGGCCTGGGTTTCGCTGTGCCCCTGCGTGAGTGCTTCGCCGACCACAAGGCCGATGGCGAGGGCGGCGACGATCGTGACCAGCTTCAGCAGGTCCTGGAACCCTCGACATAGCCGCCGACCAAAGTGGTCAGGCCGCGCATGCCGAGCGAGCCGACGGCGAGCGTGAAGAAGCCGGGCAGGATCAGGATCAGCCGGGGTGGACGGCGCGGCCCGCGCGCGATCAGCGTAGCCGCGGCGGCGAAGGTGCTGCCCGTCTCCCCGGCGAACTTCGTGAGCGCCGACTGCACGCCGACGGTGACGTAGACGAGCAGGAGCAGCGGCCAGAAGAAGCGCAGGGGGGGTCGCGAAGGCGAGCAGGGTGCCCGCTGTGAAGACGATCCAGGCCAGGAACAGCGCCCACCGGGGTAGGTCGGAGTGGGCGGCGACGTCGAAGAGGGCGTGGGGGGAGGAGCCGGTGAACAGGACGCCGAGCAGGACGCCGACGTACAGCTGGACCAGTAGGAAGACGGAGTAGACGAGCCGTAGCGCACCGGTGGTGATCAGGCCGGCGGCCAGCTCGGCGGTCGCCGCGCTCAGGTAGTCCCCGGGGACGAAGTAGAACAGCGCAGGGAGCATCAGCAGGACGGGACCGCCGTGCGCAGGATTGTCGGCGAACAGTTCGATCGTGACGACAGAGACCGCCGTTGACACCGTGAGCGGAAGGAACCGGTGCAGCCGCAGCACGCGGTCGGCGGTGACCGCGAGAGCCGCGGCGAGCGCGCCCAGCACGGCCGTGGTGGCGATCTCGTACCAGGTGGGCTGCATCAACGGTGCGAAACCCAGCGCGAACAGCACGATGCCGAGGAACTTCAGCCACCACGGGTACGGCACCGGCGCCGCCTCGATGACGAGGACCGACACCACATGGAAGACAAGCAGGGGTCGCCGGTAGGGGTCATACCGGGTTCGGCAGGTCCATCAACGCGAGTTCGGCCGGGTCGACCACGGCGGTGATCTCGGTGATGCGGCCGTCGGTGACGGTGAAGGCGAGGACGGAGAGCGGGGTGCCGTCTTCGCTCCAGGAGATGATGCCGGGGCGGCCGTTGACGGTCGCCGCATGTCCTCGTGCCGCGCTGGCGGCCACTCGTGCGCGGGTGGCGACTTCGGTGGCTCCGAGTGTGACGAACGTGCCGTTCGGGGTGTGGACGGTGAACTTCACTTCGGGGTGGAGAACCTGCAGCAGCTGCTCGAACCGGCCCTCACCGGCCGCGGCCAGGAAGGCTTGGACCACCTCGCGTTGCTGACGCCCGGCGCCCGCCGGTTGCCGGGCGGTCTGTACTTTCCTGCGGGCGCGGCTGGTGAGCATTTTGGTCGCGTCGGCGGACTTGCCGAGAATCGCGCCGATCTCCCCGTGGGGCACGGCGAACACGTCGTGCAGCACGAACGCCAGTCGTTCGTCCGGGCGCAGCGAGTCGAGGACCGTGAGAAGCGCGAGGCCGACGGAGTCCCCGAGTGCCACGAGCTCTTCCGGAGCAGGAGCGTCGTCGAGCGTCACGGTGAACTCGGGCAGCTGGGTGTCGAAGGAGAGCTCCGGCCGGACCCCGCGTGAGCGCAGGACATCGAGGCTGATGCGTCCGACCACGGTGGTCAGCCAGCCGCCGAGGTTGTTGATGGTGTCGGTGTCCTGGCGGGCGAGACGTAACCACGCCTCTTGGACCGCGTCCTCCGCGTCGGCGTGTGATCCGAGCACGCGGTAGGCGACGGCTCGGAGCCGGTCACGGTGGGCCTCGAAGGCGTCACCGATCGGATCCGTGGGCTGGGTGCCTGGCATGGTGTTACCTCTCTGGAAGCTGCTCCGTCATAGGGGTGACGGGCGAAAGCCCCGCAACGTATCCCGATGAAGGA
This sequence comes from Streptomyces brevispora, assembly GCF_007829885.1. NCBI lineage: Bacteria > Bacillati > Actinomycetota > Actinomycetes > Kitasatosporales > Streptomycetaceae > Streptomyces > Streptomyces brevispora. The sequence goes on along the minus strand of NZ_VIWW01000003.1, from coordinate 319,793 downwards.
GTGCACTCTCACATGGAAAACCGGCTCAAGAACAAGAACACGAAAAACGCCGATGTGTGGACCGCGGTCCAGCACCTCCACAAGGCGATTGCCGCCGGGGGCGTCGACCCGAAGCTGCTTGCGCTGGTCCACCTTCGCGTCAGCCAGATCAACAGCTGCTCGGCGTGCATCTACGCCAGTGTCACCGGGGCGAAGAAGGCTGGTGAAACCGACGAGCGGCTGCACAACGTGGCGGCGTGGCGTGAGGCGCCGTTCTACACCGACGCGGAGCGCGCGGCACTGGCGCTGGCCGAGGGAGCCACCCGGCTGCAGGACGGTGCGCAGGGCGTCACCGACGAGATCTGGGAAGAGGTCAACGCTCATTTCACCGAGGAGCAGATCCATGCGATCAACCTGGAGATCGCGCTGACCAACTTCTTCAACCGGATCAACCGCACCGTCAAGGAGCCGGCCGGCCAGACCTGGGGCTGAGACCAGCGCGGCTCTTGCCCACTGACCGGGCCGTGGTCACCGAGCCCGTCGGAAGACCGGCCCCCACCTCCTCACCACCCGGCGGCAGCCGGTCCGCCCCCGGGAGTACGCGGCAGGGACAGGGCGGCCCGCGCAGTCACGCCCAGGCCGGGATCGGGATCGAGATCGGAGTCGCGGTCGGGATCGGGATCGGGATCGCGGTCGGGATCGGGATCGGGATCGCGGTCAGGATCGGGATCGCGGTCAGGATCGGGATCGCGGTCGCGGTCGGGGTCGGGGGCGGGGTCGGGGTCGGGGGCGGGGTCGGGGTCGGGGGCGGGGTCGGGGTCGGGGTCGGGGTCGGGGTCGGGGCGAGTGTTCATGTCCAGCTCGAAACGGCCACAGGGATTCACGTGCGTCCAGCACAGTGGAGCCAGTGCGCGCCGGTCCGCTTCGGTGAGGATGCCGGCCCGCTTCGGGTCTGCGAGGACCTGCTGCTGCATCAGCAGCGTGTTGACGTGGACCAAGGGCGGGCCCGAGCAGGCGGAGCGCGAGCATGGACACCTCCTGGAACTCCTTGTCCGCCCCGGCCAGGTCGCCGCTTGCCGTAGAAGAGGTCCTTGCCCGCCGAATTCCAGCTTCTCCACGACCTGCGGCCCCTCGTGGATCTCGCGCCGCATCTCCACACCGGCGACGCAGGCGCACACGAAGACGGTACGCACCGCCCGCCCACGTTCTCCGATCGCCTGGTAAGTGGGGGGTGCTTGGGGCCGCCCAGGATGAAGCGGCGCAGAACCTGCCCGGCCCCCGAGGTGCCCGGGCGCGGGGCGGTGGTGTACTTCACGATCTGGTCGTACGGCCGGACGGTCAGATCCCAGTCGTTCGCGTCGGTGGAGAGCACCAGCGCGAGGTCCGGCCACTTCCCGTCCTGCCCGGCCACCGGCCGGTACAGCTTCGCGGAGCCGATGTTCTTCAGCCCCGGCACCAGCGTGAAGCCAAGCACATGAGCGAAGGCGACGGCGACGGCGACGGCAACAATGGAGGCGCCGTGGGTGTCGGTGTACTGCCGGTCCACTTCCATACCGGTGCGGTGCCACGGCACACCCTCGATCCCGAGGCGGCCCCGGAGGCCGGACAGGACTTGAGCCGGGAGTTGGTAGATGCAGACGGGATGTCCGCTCGACGTACCGGTAGATCATCGCGCCGGGGCTCCGGTAGCGCTGATGCCACTCGGTCATCAGGTTCCTGGACCAGGCGCCGAACGTGCCGCTTCCGGACGCACATGCGGTGCCGGTGCCCCACCACATCGCATCCCGGGCAGCGAGCATGGCGTTCACCAGCTCCCGCAGGACCGCGCGCAGTCGGCACGGTTCACCAACAGGTGCCGCACCCGCCACAGCGTCGCCTCGCTCCCGCCGTGCCTACCGGTCACCGCGACCCGCCTGATGCCCATGCCGGTGCCCAGCCCGGACAACACCAGGAGCAGGCGGCGCCACAGCGCCTCCCTGGACAGGTTCTCTGTTCTCCCTGGTGGCCACCGAGGTGAACGCGGCGATGAACCAGGTGCCGCACTCCGCTACTTCAGGATGTCCAGCAGGCCGCTGGTACCCCAACGCGGCGTTCGATCCCGCCCCTGACGGCCACCAAGGACTCCGGCTCCTCCTGCCTCGCCGCGCGGGGAGAGCCTGATCCACGGCTCGCCGTGCTTCTTGACGATCGCCGCTCCGCCCCTCGTGCCCTGCGCCAGTGCGATCTCGAAGTGGGCCAATGAAGTACGGAGTTCGTCCCGCACGGCAGCGACGAACTCGCCGGAGTCCTGCGGCCGGCCCAGGGCGGCGTCACACACGTCCCGGTTGCCTTCGACGCCCGCGGGCAGGTCATCCTCCGGGTTGCGCCACCAGTTCACCCCCCACCACCCAGGTCTCCCGCCGGCGCACCACGTCTCAGTGGACGTTAAGTCCGATCTTTCTCGGTTCGTGATCGCTCGATCGTATGACTGATCGCCACGCGGGATGGGCGTTGGGCATGGACATGCTGGGATACAGGGCATGGACAGAGAGCCGTACCCGAGTGACTTATCGGACGAGCAGTGGTCGTTGATCGAGCCGGTGATCACGGGCTGGAAGCAGGACCGGGTGGCGCGGTCGGCGACCGGGGATCCGGGATCCTGTGACCTCCGGGAGGTCGTGAACGCGATCTTCTACCAGAACCGGACGGGCTGTCAGTGGCGCTATCTGCCGCACGATCTGCCGTCCTGGTCAGCGGTGTTCTACTACTTCACCCTGTGGCGCGAGGACGGCCTGGACCAGCGGATCCAGGAACTCCTGCGCTGCCAGGTGCGGGAGAAGGCCCGCCGATTAGAGGACCCGTCCCTCGTGATCATCGACACCCAGTCCGTGCGTGCGGCAGCCGGTGTCCCGAGGACCACGACTGGACTTGACGTCAACAAGAAGGTGTCCGGGCGCAAGCGCGGGCTGGCCGTGGACGTTCTGGGCCTGGTCATCGGCGTAGTCGTCCTGCCGGCCTCCGCCCACGACAACGCCGCCGGCACCGCCCTGCTCGACCAGGCCGCCGAACGCTGCGGGAACCGTCTGGAGAAGGCCCTGGTGGACCAGGGCTTCAAGGACGAAGTGGTGATCCACGGCGTGCTGCAGGACATCGACGTCGAGATCGTCCGCCGCAACCCGGACGACAAGGGCAAGGGCTTCGTCCCGCAGCCCAAGCGCTGGATCGTGGAGCAGGTCAACGGGACCCTGCTGCTGCACCGGCGCCTGACCCGCGAGTACGACCACCGCCCCGACACCTCCGCCTCACGCGTCTACTGGGCCTCCACCTCGAACATGGCCCGCCGCCTGACCACACCGAGCCCTGCCTGGCGCGACGACCTCGGGCTCGCCGCGTGAACGTCACCGAACTCCTCGCCGGCCTCCAGGCCCAGCACGAGGCGGCCACCGCCCGCGCCGGTGAACTCCAGGGGCAGATCGAACACCTCACCGCCGCCCTGGCCGAGACCGCGGCCCGACTCGCGGAGCTGGACATCGCCCGGAAGGTCATCGGGCAAACCGCACCGGCAGTAACCGAACCCGACCCACCCCAGACCGAGATGAGCACCGCCTACCAAGCCATCGTGAACGCCTTCAACCAACACCCCGTCCAGGCATTCCGCGCCCGTGAACTGCACGAACTCCTCGACATGCCCACCGACGAGGCATCCGTCAACATCACCCGAAGCCGCCTCGCACGCCTCCTCCGCCAAGGCTTCCTCACCCAACCCGGACGAGGCCGCTACCAGAAACGGACTTAACGTCCACTCACAGCGCGACCCACACGCACAGCTCGCACGGAATGCGCTCGACCCGCCCCACGCTCGTCCACTACCGCCGCCCGCCACTGCTCGGGCACCACCCCCGCGAGCGGCACCGTCTCCGCGGGACCGAAGCACGCCCCCTCCTTCAACAGCCGCTTCAGATACCGCTTAAGCAGATCGATCGCGTCCATCACCGGCCGGTAGACGGTGCTGCTGCACGTCAGCCCCAGCGCGCCCAGCAAAAAAAGGGGGGAGAGCACCCGCCACCGGTGTACCGCGCACAAGGAGCACAGCACGGTGCGGACCGGGCCTGGTAGCGGGCCTCGTTCGCCGCCGCCTCCGCGGCCAGGGCCTTCAGCGTCCTCTCCCCGCCGACCACGGAGCAGCTCACCCACCGCACCGCACCGTGCCGGACGGCTCCGACAACGCCGCCTCCACACTCCGCAGCAGCACGCCCTCCTCGCCCCGGATCTTCCTCAGCTCGGCGTTCAACTCCTTGTCGGCCCTCCGCTCGGGTATTGATCTTCAGCACGAGCCGGATGAACAGGTCCACCAGCAAATCGGTGACCTCCCTCTGCCGCACATGACACAGCGCGGCCGGCAGCATCAGCCGTCACGCCGGTCTCATACGCTCCAGGTTCGCCGGGCACTCCCCCGACGCCCGCGCCGCCACGCCACGCCACGCCACGCCTCCAGCAGCTTTTGCGACACGTCCGCGAACAAGCCCGCGGGCAGCTCCGGCCGCCGCACTCGCTGGAGCTTGTTCACCTCCGCCGGCAGGGCCTCCGGCCCCGTGCCCCCGGGCCTCCGGATCGGCCTTCAGCTCGGCGAAGCACGACCGCCCGCCGCCCGCCACCGCGTCCTCACCGTCACCTCCCCTGGACTGTCACGTCCTCGCTGCCGGCGACCACGTCCTCCAGGCGTGAGCGCGTCGCCGCGACCTTCGTCCACGCCGGCATCAACGTCACCGACACCCCCTGTTCACCGGCGTGAGAGGCACCCAGCTCGCCGGACGCGCCACCCTGGTCAGCTGCGGCCCCCTCCCCGCCCGCCACAGCACCCACCAGCCGTTCCGCGACGTCACCACCGCCATCGAATACCACCTCGACCTCCAGCACCACCAACCCGGAACACTCCCCCGCCACGCCACCTGCCTCCACCAGCGCACCACCGGCCGCACCGGATCCCTCACCCGACTGATCCGCCAACCAGCCACCACCGCCATCACCGCCATCAGCGACGGCACCGAACACATCACCAAGACCACACCCGAGGCCATCTGCCTCGACCACCTCGCCGAAACCCACCACCACCCCCGCACCCAAGACCGCCAACCCCACCCAACAAACAGCAGAAGCAGCCCTGACCAGCACAAACACCAACCGGGCCATGGCACGCCAGAACTACCTACAACGAACACTGCCGACCTCAACACGGAACACATAACCCCAGCTCACACACCCCGACCACCCAACACCGAACCGCCAATTCCGTCTCTCAGCAAACCAGCAACACACCAGGCCGGCCGGCACCCCACACACCAACAAGCCCCCTTCCAGCATCAGACCTGGAGGAACCACCGCACAGATCGGCCAGCCATGACACACCCTCAACCCTGCCGGATCAACGCAACCTGGTGAAGCACACTGGCTCGGGAACTGATTCCGGACGACGAGGGAGCCCGATCATGGCCGATGTCGACGTACTCGTAGTGGGCGCGGGCCCGGTGGGCCTGACGACTGCGGCCGAACTGCGGCGCCACGGCGTGGACTGCCGCATCATCGACCGGCTGGCCGCCCCGGAACCCTTCGCCAAAGCCATCGGCATCGTGCCCCGCACACTGGAGATGTGGGACACCATGGGCCTGGTCCGCGAGGCACTGGACGCCGCGGTGCCACACCTGGGCCAGCTCGTCTTCATCAACGGCAAGGCGGCCCCCCGCTCCGAGCTGACTCTGCCACCCGAGATCCCCTACCCCTTCACCACACTGCCCCAGTACGCAACCGAACGGCTGCTCACCGAGCACCTCGCGCGCTTCGGCACAGAGGTGGAGCGGCCGACCGAACTCCGCTCGGTGGAAGTACGCCCCGACGAGGTCGAGGCCGTCCTCGCGCACGCCGACGGCCGGACCGAGCATCTGCACGCCCGCTACGTCGTGGGCTGCGACGGCGCACACAGCCTGGTCCGCAAAGCCGCCGGGCTGACCTTCGAGGGCGACGCCTTCCCCGAGCAGTACATGATCGGCGACGTCGAAGTCGACTGGGAACTGCCCGCCGGCTACAGCATGCGCTCCGTGAACCTGGACGCCAACGGCACCATGGACGACATGCTCGTCTGCATTCCGATGCCCGGCGTTCGCCGGTACTGGCTGTCGATGCTGCGCCCCCGCACCCGAACCGGGGACGAAGACGACTCGAGCGCCCCGGACGGGATGGGAGGCGGCCGCGGACCGGACCTCGGCCAGATCCAGGACGTGCTCGACCGGCTGTCCCCAGAACCCACGACCGCCTCCACCCTCCGCTGGTCGTCCGCCTTCCGGATCAGCCACCGCCTGGTGAACCAGTACCGCAACGGCCGCCTCTTCGTCGCCGGAGACGCCGCACACATCCACCCGCCGATCGGCGGCCAGGGTCTGAACACCGGAGTGCAGGACGCCCACAACCTTGCCTGGAAACTGGCCCTGGCCGTCCGCGGTCTGGCCACCGACGACGTACTGGAGAGCTACCACACCGAACGCCACCCGGTCGCACAAGAGGTGGTCAACCGCACCGTCCGCCACGCCCGCACCGTCCGCCACGCCCGCTCCGGCCTCAGCAACAACGGGGACGACACCGAGACGACACTGCGGCGCCAGGCCCAGCTGCTGATCGCCTACCCGGACAGCCCGCTGGTCCAACCGCAAGCAGCGGACAGCACACCCGCGGCCGGTCCCGCCCCCGGCGACCGGGCACCGGACTGCCGCGGCCTGCAGAGCGACCTCGCCTCCTACCCCCGGCGCCTGTTCGACCTGCTGCGCACCCCGCGACACGTACTGCTGCTGTTCGCGGGCCCGGAACACATTTCCGGCGACGGCGCCGCCCGGCTCGAGGCCTGCGCCGCCGAAGCACAACACGCCGCCCACGGCCTGCTCGACGCCTACCTGATCACCGCCGCAGAAGTACCCCACGACGCCCGCCCGGTCGGCCTGCACCCACCACGGGTACACGACACAGCAGGCGAATTCCACGACGCCTACACACCACGTGACGGCGAAGCCCTCCTGATCCGCCCCGACGGCTACCTCTCCGGACGCTTCCACCCAGCCGCACCACAACACCTCACAACACACCTGCGCCAAACCTTCCTCACCCCCACGACCGAAACAACACCAAGCCATACCAGGAGCAGGACGGCCCTGACCCATACCAACCAGACAGCAGCCAGGGACTCAAAAACCACCCCAGACTCCCCGGCCCCAGCACTGTCAACCTGACACAACCACAACAACACCACCCCCTGACCGGGGGCGGTTCAGAACCTCACCCCGATCGCGTTGTCGTGCACCGGTGCCGCGACAACGACCGCGATGATCAGCCCCATGACGTCCACCGCCGGCCCGGGGTCTTCTTGGCCGCGTCAAGGCCGGTGGTGGTCTTGGGCACCCCGGCCGCCGCGCGCACCGGCTGGGAGTCGAGCACCACCAGGCTCGGATCGGCCTTGCGCCCGGCCTTCTCGCGCACCATCATCCGCAGCACGTCAGGGATGCCGCGCCCTCCACGCTGCGATCAGCGGCTCGATCACCGCCCCCTCTACGTTCGTCAGATCCGTCTTGTACGCCCTGCGCTCACCCACCCCCCAGAGCACCACGGCCAACCCCGCCGACGAGCCGAAACTCCTCAACACCACAAAACAGCGGAAGACTCGCTTATTGCCTTCTCAGAACAATCATCATGGCCCAGCTGACAACCAATTGACCAGCTGAAGTGTTCAGCGATGGCGCTGGGCTTGGCGAGAAAATGAAATGAGGTGCGGTTCCGGCCGTGACAGGGTGACGACAGATCAATCCCGTCCCCGCAGCCCGCCGCAGGAGCCTCCGATGCCTACGCCGCCACGCATGATCCCATTGCTCCAGCAGTTCGACTTCGCGCACAAGCGACTTGCCGACCGGTTGGCAGGCCCCGTCATGGACAGCGGCAACGGCACGGACGTCGAGGTCGGCCCCATGACTGACAAGGAGTACTTCTGGGAGCCGGTGCCCGACTGCTGGTCGGTCCGACGACGTACGGACGGGCCCGGACCCCGGGCGACGACCCTGACCGGCACAGGTGAGTGGGGACGCGACGCCACACCGGGCCCGCACCCCGCCCCGCCACCCTTCACCACAATCGCGTGGCGTCTGAGTCACCTCTGTGAACTGCTGACCCTTCGGGCTGACCACACAGCCGGCAGCCATACGCTGACACGGGACGACTACTGCAGCAGCAAAGACGCTGCCGGGGCGATCTCAGCCTTCGAGACCGGCGCCGCAGCCTGGCGGAAGGCCTTGCACGGTGTCGATGACAGTGCCCTGGACACCGTGGGATACAGCACCTACCCCCACGGCAGCGACTCCGGCGACCCCTTCATCGACATCGTCTGGTGGGTCAACCAGGAACTGCTGCACCACGGAGCAGAGATCGCCCTGATGCGCGACCTGTACCGCTCACAACCACACTGACACCCGTCGTTGCACACATCCCACCGGATACTCGCAGTGATGGTTCTACTCGGGCAGACCGACAACGCTCTCTCTGAAGTCCCAAAATCTGTACACCACTCACCTCCCACCAGAACGTTTCGCCGCCACGCACCAGCCAACGGATCCACAGCCACGTGCGAGCCGTACAGGATGCCACCGATACGGAACCCATCCGTAACGGCACAACACCGAACATCAAGCCATACGCCCCTGCCCCGAAACCACCACCACACCGACAGTCACCCCATCGACTCCGGGCTCTGCCCAAGCTGCTCGCGCACCCATTCAGGGTCCGGGTTGACATGCGGCCGGCCCGTCACGACAACGGTCGGCACGGTCTCATTGCCATCGTTGACTGCCCTCACCACTGCCGCTCCAGCCGGGTCACTCCAGATGTCGACCCAATGCAACTGTCGGGCGCTTCGGCCCAACCGGATGCGCAGCCGCAGGCAGTACTTGCAGCCCGACCGCCAAAAGACGACCGGCCGGCCGTCGACCGCACTGCGGCGTTGTGCCTCCAGCGCACCGATCGACCTCGGGAAGACCAGAGGCGAGTGCACGACAGCGAGCAGCACAAACAACAGCAGAAGTGCTGCGGCTTCGCCGGGGACCCCGCTGAGGATCAGCCCGGTCGCGACGACTGAGCCACCGAGCACAAACAGCATCGGAAGGATCCAAGCGCGCATCATGACGACGAAGGCTATCGGAAGGTCGCGACAAGAGAGCCTGACAGACAGGTCTCGCCGGCTGGCGAACGGTCGTCAGAATCTGCCCGACGATGATCACGAGATTGACGCAAGGTCGTCACGTACTGTGATCGTAGCTGCAAGGGAGTTTGCGCGCAGAAGTCTCCGACTCTTCAGGGTGGCATTGGCCTGGTCGCCGACGGATCGGATCCTGGTGCGGGAGGACTTCACCGCCCGCTTCCCGGTCCGAATGCATCTGCGATGACCTGGACGTGCATGCCGTGGCGCTTGTGCTTGCCGGAGTAGTCGGGGCGGTCGGCGGCGATGCCGTCGGTGGACAGCAGTGTGCCGTTCGGGATCACGAACGCCTTGTTGGCGACGACGGCCACGGCCTGCTGGAGGGTGGGGCGAGGACGGCCAGGATCTCAACCGCTCCGGCGATGTAGCGGTATACGGTGGCCGGCCCGATCCCGAAGCTGGCTGCGAGCTAGCGTACGTGTGCCCGTAACGCACGTGGGCCAGGACGAGCAGCCGTCGCATGGGAATCCGCTCGACCTGGATGCCTCCGTGAAGAGATCATGGGGCATGGAGTTCCTCTGTTACCACCGCGACCGGCCCGGTTCCCTGCCTCTGCGCCACAGGCTGACGGAAGAGCACTGGTCATACATGGACCAGTACGCGAAGGAGATGATCGCCCGGGGTCCGACCCTCACCGATGACGGTGAGACCCCTACCGGCAGCGTGCACATCGTCGACCTGCCCGATCCCTCCGCTGCCCGCACGTTCGCCTTCGACGAGCCGAACTACCAGGCCGGTGCCTACCGGGATGTGCTGCTGCGACGATGGCGCAACATGCTGGGGCGCACCATGTGGGACTTCCCCGGCGGACCGGCCGAAGGCAACCGGTACCTGGTGCTCGGCCTCGGCGCGGGGAAGGCCGCCGACACCACGGTGCCGGCCGACCGGGACGAACTGATCGCCTACGGACCGCTGCTGTCCGACGACGGCGCCACCTGGCTGGGCACGGCGGCATTGATCCGGGCACCGGATCGGGACACGGCACGCGCCATCCTGACCCCGGACCGGTACGCCGACATTGAGGTGCACAACTGGCAGTTCGGCGGGCGGTCGTGACGTCCGAGAACATCTGCGTCCAGGCCGACCGTCATCGAGCCCGCCCAAGGCATCACCGACACCATGGTCGAAAAAGGGCCACACCGCCATGGAAATCTGGACCGCCTTGATGGACGACCACAACGTCTCCATCGCCTGCGGCACGGTCAGGCCCTACGTCCATGACCAGACCGTCGCCCCCCATGACCTGCCCGTTCCTGCTCAGGCCACCGGGACCGGTTCCCAGTTGAGTTCGCCCGCGTCGCCGAGCTGACCGACACAGGTCGCTTCGGCACCCCCGAGAGCAGCATGTTGCCCCAGCACTGCCGTCTGTGACTCCAGGGCGTCGGCAATGTCCTGGAGCATTGAGTCGATCGAGTCCCACAGCGGCACCCCGAGTCCCCAGCGCTCGTGATCCCACAGGAAGACCGCCCCGTTGGCCCCGCCGGGCCGAAGGTCAACGATGAGGCCGTCACCGCCGGGGCTCATCGCGATCGGTATGAACTCCGGCAGAAAGCGAGGCTCCGGCTCCCCGTTCTGATCGAACAGAGGTCCTTCCTCCTCTGCGACGAGCAGCCAGGTCTCCCGAGTCTCCAGGGCTTCTTCCAGCGCCACAGGAGCGAAGTCTCCGGGGATCCAGAAATCGGCGCTGACGTCGGCCAGGGCCCACCACTCCTTCACGTCGGCCGGCAGTGTCACAGCCTGCGCTGCCTCAACTGCGTCAAGGCGACCCGAGTCCACGGCCGGTCTGAGCGGGGCCTGCCGGACATGAGTCCTCAGCCAGAGGCCGATTCGATCCCATGACTGCCGCACACGACTGTGATCAATAGAGGTCATGACCGGCAGTCTCCCAGCCCGCTCGGACAGTGGCCGCCGATCACGACCGGCAGGCCCGGTCGATCTGCCCGAGGTACCACTGGAGGTGTTCTCCTGGACCGGTGACGACCAAGTGTTCACCTCGGTCGCCGGCGGCGAGGCACGTCCTCGGGAACGGCATGCCACGATCGCCGCTCTGTTGGTCGCACACTGCAGCAACGTCGGCTACGCCGCTCCTCAGGACACGGACCCGGAACGCGCCGCCGCCCCGATGCACGGGCGCACCCGGCCGGTTGTGCGGGCCTCCCGGACCGTGGCCGGCACCGTCCAGGAGACCGTCACCGTCCAGGAAGCCCGCACCGCTGCGATGACGCCCCTGGCGAGCTCACCGCGCGGGCGACGGTCCGAGCACCATCGGCCAGCCGTCGACGGAGGCGAGTACCTCTTCGAGCGACTGGTCCGGGCCCGCGCTGAACACCACGGTCCCCGGTGCCGCCCGCGCGTACCGCTCCGGGTCCACCACGGCGTCCACGCGCAACACCAGCGCCGCCTCCGGGTCAACCACCGAGTGGCCGGGGAACGCCCCGCTGTCCATCCCGACGCGCCCCAGCGCGACCGGGTACTCGGCGATGTCGACCACCAAGCGGTTGCCGTCGAGGGTGTGCTCGGCCCAGCCATCGGTCGGCACCAGGTAGACCACGCCGTCGCCCTCGTAGCAGCAGTTGAAGAGCTCATGGACCGCACGCTCGCCGGGTGGGCCGTCGGGGTCGACGACGAGCACCACAGCGGGCACGTCAGGCTCGTCGGGGTCGATGCCGGGACGGATGTGGAGCCGGGCCACGAGTGACCTCCGGTGCTGAACAGGGCGGGCGTTTCAGTAGAGCACGCCCGTTCCCGCGTACGTCCGCGTACGTCCGCGTACGTCCGCAAGGCCCGTACCGCAAGACCTACTCCTCGCTCACCGTGCTCCTCACCAGGTCACCGGAAGGCGTTCCGGGCTGCGCGAGGTGGTTCCCACGCGCCAGTGGACGGACTCCACCGGCTGCGCCAGCCGCAGTCCCGGGAACCGGACCGCCATTCTGTGCAGGGCCAGTTGGAGTTCCATCCGTGCCAGCCAGGCGCCCAGGCAGTAGTGCGGTCCGGCGCCGAAGGACAGGGTGGGCGCCTCCAGGGGTGCGAACAGGTCGTCCGCCGTACTTGCCGGGAAGACGGCGGGGTCGCGGTTGGCCATGCCGCAGTCCGCCAGGACCACCGCACCGGCTGGGATGAGAACACCCCCGACCTCGACGCCCTCGTACGCGCGACGCGTGCTGCCCCGGTCGTCGCCCAGCGGAATCAGGTGGAGCAGACGGTCGGCCGCCGCACCGGCCGCCTCCCCTCCGGCCGCGAGGAGCGGCCAGGCCTCCGGTCGCTCGGCGAGCAGGTAGAGGAGGGAGTTGCCGAGCATGGTCATCGTGCTGTCGTGTCCCCCCACCACCAGCCCGCAGACCAGGCTGACCAGTTGGCCCTCGGGGATGTCTCCCTCTTCGTCGGCGGCCCGGACCAGGCCAGTCACCAGATCGTCGCCGGGCTCGCGCCGCCGGGCGGCCAGCAGTTCGGCGCCGAACGCGGAGAACTCGGCCATGGCCGCTCCGACCTCGTCACCGCAGCGCGAGCCGTCCGTGAAGGCGTGCTCGCTCCAGTGGCGCATCCGCTCACGCGCGGAGGCGTCGAGTCCCATCAGCCTGCTGATCACGGCAACCGGCAGCGGCAGCGTGAACTCCGCGACGATGTCGACCGGCCCGTCCCCGTGGGTCGGCAGTCCGTCCAGTAACTGCTCCACGATCGAGGCGATCCAGGGTTGCCAGCGGGCGACGGCCCTCGGGGTGAACGCGCGGCGCATGGTGCGGCGCAGTCGCAGGTGACTGGGGCCGTCCTGGTTGAACATCAGGTCCGGGTCGTTGACCAGCCCTGGCACCTGGGACAGGGACGGCCCGTCCGCCGCGTACAGCTCGGCACGGCCGAACCGGCTGTCGCTGAGCACCTGCCTGACATCGGAATACCGGCTGACCAGCCAGGCCGGGGATCCGTCGGCCAGGTCGGTGAGCCGCGGTGGGCCCGGGGCGTCGAACTCCATGCGGTGGAGCGGGGCCAACAGCGGTTCGGGACCAGCACTGTTGCTGGTGCTGACTGCGGCGGACACGGTACCTCCTGGCTGTGCATGCTCGACGGGACAGCTGACGGGGCAAGCGGAGCGGCCGGGGAAGAGGAGAGGGGAAGGCGAAGAGGAACGGAAGGGGAAGGGGTATCACGGTGCCGGTCACAGTTCGACCAGCACCTTGCCCAGGTTGGCCCCCCGGTCGTGGTACAGGCTTCCGTAGGCCGCGGGGATGTTGTCGAAGCCGTGGTGGAGGGTATGGTCGCAGACGACCTCGCCCTGCCGGACCCTGCCACCCAGCTCGGTGTGGAGCGCCTGCCAGTTCTCGTCGGTGAACCACTCCAGGGAGAAGATTCCGCGCACGGTGGTGCGCGTGAACATGATGTACGGCAGGAGCCGGGGGCCCACCACGTCCTGGCCGACCTGGGTAGCCCACTGCCAGCACACCGCCACCTGACTGCCGACGTTGAGCAGGGAGAACACCACGTCGGTCACGGCACCGCCGAGGTTGTCGAAGTAGCGGTCGACGCCGTCCGGAGCCGCCCGGGCGAGCGCGTCGCGCACGCTCTCGGCGCTGTCGCCCTGCCGGTAGACGACGACCGTGTCGAACCCCAGCCGTAACAGGTACTCCGCCTTCTGCGGGCTCGACGTCGTGCCCACCACGCGGGCGCCCGCGAGCCGGGCCAGCTGGCCGACCAGTGTCCCCACCGCACCCGAGGCGCCGCTGATCACGAGGGTGTCCCCCGCACCGACGGTGAGGAACTTCGACAGCGTGCCCCAGGCGGTCATGCCGGGGCCGCCCATCGCGCTCAGCGCCGTCGCCAGCGGCAGCGCGTCGTCGTACCAGCGCGGGTCGAGACGGCGGAAGGCCGGGAACACCATCGGGAAGGTTCCCGTCTGCCACAGCGATTCCGTGCCCGTGCTGACCAGATGGGACCGCCAACCGCCGAAACCCTGCACCAGATCGCCCGGCAGGTGTGCGGCCCGCGGGCCCGCCTCCAGCACTTCCATGATCGAGTCGGCGCCCATGTGCCGGCCGAGCGGGGTGTCCAGCGCGATGCCCTGGAGATAGGGGTCGACCGAGACGTACCGGGTCTTCAGCAACATCTCCCCGATAGATTCTTTTCCGCTTTCAGCGGCTTCAATCCTCGGCCGATGACTTGCTGAGATTCCCCCGAGCGCCGTGACTGACCTCGTAGCCATTCAACCGGATGCCCGGTCCGGAAGAAATAGGGACTGACCCCACTGTCGCCAATGTGGGTTACTTAGTATTCTTTTCGTTTCTTTCCTGCTTGCCAATAGACCCAGCACCTCGGCCCGGCTCTGAACAGTCCGACGGCAGGCGCCCGTCGCCGGTGTCGGAGCCATCACGGCGCTGACACCACGCGCATGGCACTCGCGTCGCACTGACCACCGGTACCGGGAACGCGCTCGGAGCCCATGCGCCGGTCATGGCGGTGACTCCGGGGACAGAGCCGGCGTGACTCACGAGGCCCTGTCGGGCTTGAGTACCTCTGCCGGTTGCCGCTCCTAGGACCCCTAGGCTATATCTAGATACCCTAGGAATTCGCGGAGGACGCATGGTCAGGGCTGGTCTCACAACCGAACGAGTGACGATCGCGGGCGCCGAACTGGCGGACGAGGTCGGGCTCGACCGGGTGACCATGTCCCAGGTGGCGCGGCGGCTCGGGGTGAAGGACGCGAGCCTCTACGCGCACGTCCGGGGGCTGGAGGACCTGCGCGGGCGGATCGCACTGCTGGCGGCGGACGAGAAGACCATCCGTATCGCGGAGGCGACCGCCGGGCGGGCCGGCAGGGACGCGCTGGTCGCGTTCGCGGATGCCTGGCGCGAGTACGCCCGCGAGCATCCGGGCCGTTACATGGCGACGCAGACCCCCATGCAGATCGATCCCGAACTGGCCGCGAAAGCACCCGGACCGCGGCGCGGCGTCGAATTGACCTACGGCATGCTGCGCGGTTACGGACTGGCCGAGCCGGACCTGACCGACGCGGTCCGGTTGCTGCGCAGCACGTTCCACGGGTTCGTCGCCCTGGAGGCCGCGGGCGGGTTCGCGCATGCGCGCTCACCCCAGCGCTCCTGGGTGCGAACTCTAGACGCCCTGCACACCCTGCTGGAGCACTGGCCTCCGCCGCGGGAAGAGGACTCCGCATGACGAAACCGGCCATCGGCAGCGTTCGCTTGGACGGAGCGACCCTGCACCACGAGGTACGCGGGCAGGGTCCACTTCTGCTGCCGATCCCGGGCGGGACGGGCGCTGCGGCCTCCCTCACCCCCGTCGCCGACCACCTGGCCACCGAATCCACCGTCGCTGCCCATGACCCGCGCGGCATGTCCTGAAGCACGCTTGACGACCCCGAGGCGGCCCGGCTCCGTTCCCCCGGCCGGCCCGCTCCTGTGGCGGGCCGGCCGGGGGCCGGGTCGTGTCCGGTGGGCGGGCCGGAACTACTTCTTGGCGGCTGCCTTACCGGCACTGCCGTTGATGACGAACTGTGAACCTGGTTCGACCACGACATCGCCGTCGGCCGAACCGGTGATGGTCACATCCGTCAGGGTCGCACTGCCGCGTGCACCTCCATGGGCCAGGATTCCAGACCCGTTGACGGAATTCTCGATGCGGACGTTCGAGATCTGCGCTCCGGGTACGGATCCACCGCCGGACTTGAACTGGATCCCGTCGTAGGTCGAGTCATGGATATCGGTGTCGCGGATCGTCACACCGGGGATGTTCTGACCGGCGGCGAACAGTGTGATGGCACCGAACTCCTGGGCCTCGCCCCAGAAAGCCCCGCCTGTGCGGTAGAGCTCGTTGTTGGCGATCAGTGTCTGCCCGGAGAAGGGCAGCGGATCGTGGTCCGTCGCCAGCATGATTCCGGGGTAGTTCATCGTGTCGGAGATGATGTTGTTCTCGATCGTGTTGCCGTAACCGCCGTACATCGCAATACCGTTGGCCCGCCAGGGCAACTGGATCGTGTTGTTGCGGAAGTGGTTGTCATGACCGATGTCCACCGACGGATTCTTCACGTACTTGCTCGACCACACGGCCAGCGAGTCGTCACCGGTGTTCCTGAAGGAGGAGTTGAACACCGTCGAATTGCGTGTTCCGTTGGCGAAGTTGATGCCGTCCGCATAGGTGTTGCGGATCCGCATGCCGGTGAAGTCGACCCCGTCACCCGGTCCCCAGAGGTCCGGAATGTTGTCGTAGTCGCGTCCGACCCACACGCCGACGTTCGCGTGCTCCAGCCACACATTGGTGATCTTGGTGTCCTTGCCGAAGCGTCCGTTCAGGCCCACTCCGCCCTCGGCGTTGCCGTCCCCTCCGCGGATGGTGCCGGAGCCGAAGATCGCCAGGTCCGAGATCTTGGTGTTGGCGTCGATGTCGAAGCCGAAGTTCCCCTCGTGCGGGTGGTTGATGCCGCCCGCGTCCTGCGGCGGGGTGAGGGTGTACAGCTGAGAGTGCCACATGCCCGCGCCGCGGATAGTGACGTCCCTGATGCCGACCTGGTTGTACTGACCCCGGTTCAGTGGGTCGTCGGTCAGGATCTTCTGCTCCTGCCGCCACTGCCCCGGCGGGATCCACACGCAGCCGATGTTGCCGTTCTGGTTGGCCGTCACGGCGCGCTGGATGGCATCCGTGTCGTCGATCCCGTCGTTCGGGACGGCTCCGTAGTTGGTGATCGAGGTGCATCCGGCAGGCTGGGAGGCCGCCGGTGCCACCTGTTCCAGGTCTACGAGGTCGATGATGTAGAAGGGGGCCGAGTCGCCCGCGTCGCGCTGGAGGCGGAACTTCGTACCGGCGGGGTAGGTCTGGCCCAGCAGCGCGTTGGACTCGTCGAACAGCCTGCGTGCGTCGCCCCCGGGCCTGTTGGTCAGGCCCTCAGGACTGTCCGTGTCGCCGTACAGCCAGCTGTGCTTGGAGGAGAGGGTCAGCTTCCGCTCGAAGGTGTTGTTGACGTACAGGCTGATCGTGGCCGCCGTCCCGCCGCCGGAGTCGTCGGGGATGGAGTTGCGGACCACGATCGAGTTGGACGGAACGGTCGAGGTGATCTCGGCGTACTCACCGGTGGAGTCGAGCCGCACGGACTGCCGACCCGAGGACTCGGTGGCGAAGTTGGTGTGGCCGAAGGTGCGCTTCTTGTCGGACGTCAGCAACGTGCCCCGGTAGTCACCCTTCTCCGCCTCGTACTCGGTGTACGGGACAGCGGCCCCGCGGCCGACGACGATGGCGCGCGAGAAGACGTTGTTGTTCTCGTTCGTCTCGGCGACGACACCGGTCGCGT
Source organism: Streptomyces brevispora (assembly GCF_007829885.1). NCBI lineage: Bacteria > Bacillati > Actinomycetota > Actinomycetes > Kitasatosporales > Streptomycetaceae > Streptomyces > Streptomyces brevispora. The sequence goes on along the minus strand of NZ_VIWW01000003.1, from coordinate 302,268 downwards.
CCGCGATGGCGGTCAGGTTCGCCCCACCGCTCTTCGCGGTCCAGCTCCCGCTGATGGGCACGGTGACGGTGCCTCCGGCGGGAATCGCGCCGGTAGCGCCGTTCAGCGTGGTGCTCTCCACGAGGAGACGGGTGACCGTCGGGGAACTCACCGCAGTGGTACCGCGGTTGTGCACGGATACGGTGAAGGTGACGGCTGAGCCCACTGCGGGATTCGCCGGGCTGGAGGTGATGCCGAGCACCTCCAGATCGGGGCCGGGGCTCTGAGCGACCACGAGCTTCGAGGACGCGGTGCGGCTGTTGTTGCTGTTGTCCTGCTCGATGATCGTGTCGGTCGGGTCGACCACCGCCGAAACGCTGTACGTTCCCATCGGTCGTTTGCCGACTCCCACCTGCACGGTGGCCGAGGCGCCTGCGGCGAGTCCGCTCACGGGTGCGCTGCCGGCGACCACACCCTCCAGGCTGACATCAACCGTCGTCGCGGCGGCCGGAGCCGTACCCGTGTTGCGTACGGTGGCGCTCACGGTGACGTCGTCCTTCTCGGACGGCGAGGCGGGCGACCACGTCAGTTCGGAGACGGTCAGGTCCGGGTTGGGAGCGGCGGTGCCGACGATCTGGATCTCGGCGACCTGGGCACCGGGAGCACCGGTATTGGAGAAGAACTTGAGCTGGATGTCCGCGTACCGCCCGCTCACCGGGATCGTCACGGTGTTCTGGTTGCCGGTGGGGTTGAACGCGTAGTCGGCCCGGTCCTTCAGCGAGGTGAAGCCGGTGGCTGACTGGGAGCGGCCGAGGATCTGGAGGCTCTGGGTGCGGGCCGCCCAGGCCTGGTCCGGCGAGAGCTTGACGACGACGTTCTCGAGGTCGGCGTCGGCGCCGAGCTTCACCGTGAGTGTCGAGGGGTATCCGTTCGACTCCCAGTAGGTGCCGGGCTTGTCATCGTTGGCGTTGGCCGCCACGAAGTTCTGCACGAACGAGGAAGCCTCGATCGGCTTGTTCAGTGCCAGGTTGGAACCGACCCCGGCCGGTGGGCCGGGGTCGTCCCCGCCGTCCGCTCCGTAGACCTCCACCTGTGACAGCTGCGCGGCGTTCCAGCCGGTGTTGGCCGTCACCTGCACACGGATGTACCGCGCCTGTTTCGCGGTGAAGCCAATGGTCACGGTGTTGCCCGCCGAGGGTGTGAACACCCTTGGGGCCGAGGCGGACAGGGAGCTGAAGCTGCTCCCGTCCGTGCTGCTCTGGATGCCGAGTGTCTGGGTGCGAGCCTCCCAGGTGTTCGGCAGCCTCAGCACCACCTGGTCGACGTCGAACCGGTTGCCGAGGTCGATCTGCACCCACTGCGGGAACGTGCCCGGGCTCTCCCAGTACGTCTGCTGGCTGCCGTCGGTGATGTTCGACGCCGGGTAGGCGCCGTTCGACCCACTGGCCGTCGCCTGCTTCCCGAAGGCGAGGTCAGGGCCCGGTACGGCTGCCGAGGCGGTGACCGGCAGGAGCCCGACCGTCATCAGTGCGGCTGTCACCGCGCCGACGATGAACCGCCATCCGAATTGCTTCCCTCTCATGCTGTCCTCTGTTCCGTGGGGATGCGGGACCGGGAGAGCACGACGACGCGTAGCCGACCGCACGACGCGCTCTGCGCCACGCGGTCGGACAGGGCCGGGGTGTGAGCTGCCGGTGCACCGATGGGGGGACGATCAGGTACGTCGGCAGAAGCAGGAGCGAGCTACCTGCCGGAAATCACACGCTCGTTGCCTAGTATTTTGAGTGATCTGGTCAATATTTTACGGTGCCGAGGTAACAGGTTTCTAGCAGGTCACACTCTTGTCAACGGTCCTCACATGGGCGCCGGACTTCGCGCGCGACTCGACGCGCACGCCCCCGAATGGTCGACGCATCCACACATCGGATCTCAACGCGGCAGATCTACACCCAGCCACCCGAGACGACAGGGCGGGCGACAAGGCGGGCGGCGGCCCGGTTGCGCACCGACAGAGCATGGCGAATCACCCATATTGCAGACACACGCGCCCAGTTAGCGTTCATCGATATCCGAATGATCATCGAAGATGACTGAACCATTAGATATTCGAGCAAGCATGGACACACTCACACTCACACTCACGCTCGCTTGTTGCGCTGAAAGCTCCTACCTTTGCCACGCTCAAGTCAAGCGTCAGCAGTGCTCGCGTCATCCTGAAGAGAACTCAACGGACCCGCCGGTGGAAGGCGACCCTCACCACCATGGCCGCCACCGTGACACTGACAGGATCTGGGCATGTGCCTTGACGCGATACGCCGAAGCAACCGCACGCACACCGAGTACAGGGCCACGCTCACCCCCCGCGACGGCAGCACCGGTTCCCACCCAAGGATCTGGGCGCTCTCACGCCTCCCACGTCGAGTGCAGGCGGTCGGACTCATCGCTGAGCATGCCCATCATGACGAGATCCTGGTGTGCCGACCGGCGAAGAGCACGTGTGATCGCGCAAGCGCACCTCCTCGACGCAGCCGAGTCGGTCGGCATTGAAGCGCCAACAATGTTTCGCTCTCCAACCGTCTGCTACCTGGCACCTCACGGATGCGGCTCGTCACTGCGGCCGTCGAGCACAGCGCGCTCGGCGCGGCCCGCCTCGATGAGCCGGACCTGTCGCACCCGCCCGTCCCCGGGGTGCGGTTCCACTGTGACCAGACCGTCGGTCTCCAGGGAGCGCAGCAGCCGGCCGAGGTACCCGGAGTCAAGCCCGAGACGCTCGCGCAGTCGCCATACGTCCTGACCCTGTTATCCGGTCTCCCACAGGAGCCGGGCCTCGCCGATGGGCCGGCCACGGGCGAGGTAGTGGTCTTGGAGCGCACCCACGCGCTCGGTGACGGTGCGGTTGAACTGCCGCACCTGGTCGATCTGCCCCGCATCCATTCTCTGACCCTAGTCAGAGATACTCCTGCTGGACCAGAGGCGCGACACGGCCACTGGCGAGCCGGCCGGACGCATTCCCTCGCACCAAGGTGCGGGCCGAGAGCAAACCAACAGACGCCGTCAGCCGACCGGGCACCATCGGCGCGCCGCCGGCCGCCGCCGGGACGTGGCAGCCACTCCCACGGATTGAAACCGTTCAATCAAGCAACTCACCTGCACCGCAATACATTTGGAGGGCGCACGCTCGAGCGACGCCCCATCAAGAAACTCCCTGCACACTCATTGACCCCCACCTCTCCCGCCCATACGTTCAGCTACGTTCACCGCATGAATCGATTCATCAATTCTATGTGAGGGGCCTCAGTGATCAGCAGGAGGAACATCCTGACGAGCGCGGCTGCCACGGTGGGCGCCGTGGCAGCCGGAGTCGGACCAGCCGTGGCCGCACCGGCGCCGACACCCTCCCGGGCGCATACGCAGCACGGTGCACCACGCGTCACCACGCCGACCGTGGAGTACGTTCAGCGCCCCCTGGGACTCGACACTCCACACCCTCGGCTGAGCTGGCCGATCGCCTCGGACGAGACGAACGTGCGCCAGAGCGCCTATCGGATCCGGGTCGCGTCCAGTGAGTCCGGCCTGTCGCACCCGGACGTCTGGGACAGCGGGAAGGTCATGTCCGGCGAGTCCGTCCTCGTCCCCTACGCAGGCCCTCAACTGAAGCCGAGAACACGCTACTTCTGGTCCGTTCGAGTGTGGGACACGGACGGAGGCGAGTCCGGCTGGAGCGCGCCTTCGTGGTGGGAGACCGGCCTCATGGACCCCGCCCAGTGGTCCGCCGCATGGGTGTCCGCGCCGTCGGCCCTCACGGACGCGCCGTCACTGGAGAACAGCACCTGGATCTGGTTCCCCGAGGGCGAGCCGGCCAACAGCGCCCCGGCGGACACCCGTTGGTTCCGCCGCACCATCGATGTCGCCGACGGGACGACCGCCGCGACCCTCGCCATCAGCGCGGACAACGTGTACGCCGTCTCCGTGAACGGCACCGAGGTCGCACATACCGATCTGGCGACCGACAATGAGGGCTGGCGCCACCCGGCGGTCATTGACGTCCTCGCGCAGCTGCGTCCCGGAAAGAACGTCGTCGCGGTGTCGGCGGCCAACGCGAGCGAAGGTCCTGCCGGCCTGATCGCCACGCTCTCCCTGAACACGGCGTCCGGCGAGCAGAGCGTCGTCACCGACGCCTCCTGGAAGTCGACGGACAAGGAGCCCCCAGCTGACTGGCGCGGCCTCGGCTTCGACGACAGCGGCTGGCCGGCGGCGAAGGAGGCGGCCGCATGGGGTGCCGCGCCGTGGGGCAAGGTCGCCGCGGCGGTGTTCGCGGCCAACCAGCTGCGGCGCGAGTTCACGCTGCCGCGGAAGAAGGTCGCGCGGGCCCGCCTGTACGCCACGGCTCTCGGCCTGTACGAGGCCCATCTCAACGGCCGCCGCGTGGGCCGCGATCAGCTCGCCCCGGGCTGGACCGACTACCGCGAGCGCGTCCAGTACCAGACGTACGACGTCACCTCGCTCCTTCGGCCCGGCGCGAATGCCATCGGTGCGTACGTGGCGCCGGGCTGGTACGCGGGCAATGTCGGCATGTTCGGGCCCCACCAGTACGGCGAACGACCTGCACTGCTGGCCCAGTTGGATATCGATTACACGGACGGTACGAGCCGGCGCATCACGTCGGACACGAACTGGCGGGCCGCCTCCGGGCCGATCCTCACCGCCGACCTGCTCAGCGGTGAGACGTACGACGCGCGCAAGGAGACCGCCGGCTGGACCTCGCCCGGCTTCGACGACCGGACCTGGTCCGAGGTACGTGGCGCGGGCGAGGCCGCACCCGGCCTGATCGTCGCGCAGGTGGACGGCCCGGTCCGGGTGGCCAAGGAGCTTCCCGCCAAGAAGGTGACCGAGCCCGCGCCGGGCGTCTTCGTCTTCGACCTGGGCCAGAACATGGTCGGCTCGGTGCGGCTGCGCATCTCGGGCGACGCGGGGACGACGGTACGGCTGAGGCACGCCGAGGTCCTCAATCCGGACGGCACCATCTACACCGCGAACCTTCGCACCGCCGCGGCCACCGACACCTACGTCCTCAAGGGCGGCGGCGCCGAGACGTACGAGCCGCGCTTCACCTTCCACGGATTTCGTTACGTCGAGGTGACCGGTCTCCCCGGCACTCCCCCGGCCAATGCCCTGACCGGCCGCGTCATGCATACGTCCGCGCCGTTCACGTTGGACTTCGAGACCGACGTCCCGATGCTCAACAAACTCCACAGCAACGTCACTTGGGGCCAGCGGGGCAACTTCCTCTCCGTCCCGACGGACACGCCCGCACGCGACGAGCGTCTGGGGTGGACGGGTGACATCAACGTCTTCGCACCGACGGCCGCGTACACGATGGAGTCGGCCCGCTTCCTCACGAAGTGGCTCGTGGACCTGCGGGACGCCCAGACCGCCGAGGGCGCCTTCACGGACGTGGCGCCCATCGTCGGCAATATCGGCAACGGCGCAGCCGGCTGGGGCGACGCGGGCGTCACGGTCCCCTGGTCGCTGTACCGGGCGTACGGGGACCGGCAGGTCCTCAAGGACTCCTGGCCTTCCGTCCGAGCCTGGTTGTCGTTCCTGGAGAAGAACAGCGACGGCCTGCTCCGGCCGGCCGGTGGGTACGGCGACTGGCTGAACGTCTCCGACGAGACGCCGAAGGACGTCGTCTCCACCGCGTACTTCGCGCACAGTGCCGATCTCGCGGCCCGGACGGCCACGGAGCTCGGCGAGGACCCCGCCCCTTACCTCGACCTCTTCGCACGCATACGCGAGGCGTTCCAGGGCGCGTACGTCACCGCCGAAGGAAAGGTGAAGGGTGACACGCAGACGGCGTACGTCCTCTCCCTGTCGATGGGCCTGCTGCCCGACGCTCTGCGGGCTTCGGCGGCCGACCGGCTCGTCGCACTGATCGAGGCCAAGGACTGGCACCTGTCGACGGGCTTCCTCGGAACGCCCCGGCTGCTGCCGGTCCTCACCGACACCGGGCACACCGATGTCGCCTACCGCCTGCTTCAGCAGCGCTCCTTCCCGAGCTGGGGCTACCAGATCGACAAGGGCTCCACCACGATGTGGGAGCGCTGGGACTCCATCCAGCCGGACGGCGGCTTCCAGACGCCGGACATGAACTCCTTCAACCACTACGCCTACGGATCGGTCGGCGAGTGGATGTACACGAACATCGCCGGCATCTCGGCGAGCCGGCCCGGTTTCCGCGAGATCGTCATCCGTCCGCGGCCGGGCGGCGAGGTCACATCGGCCCGCGCCACGTTCGCCTCGGTCTACGGCCCCGTCTCCACCCAGTGGAAGCTGCGGTCCGGCGGCATCGACCTGAGGTGCACCGTGCCTCCCAACACGACCGCGGAGGTATGGGTCCCCACGGACAGCCCGGACTCGGTGACCCACACCCGTGCAACGTTCCTGCGCGAGGAGGGGGGCTGCGCGGTGTACCGCGTCGGTTCCGGGAACCACCGCTTCGGCGTGTAGGACGTCTCGTCACATCGACCCCGGCGTAAGTTAGTTGCCCAATACACCGAGAATGAGGGAGACACACCTGTGCCGATCCCGCTCGGTCTTGGCCTTCCGCAGATGAAGCAGTACGACCTCGGCCGCGACGTGGCAGACGTGGCACGGGCCGCGGAAGCGGTCGGGTACGAGAGTCTGTGGGTGTTCGAGCGGGTTCTGTTTCCCGAGCCGGCCACCCAGGGGCTTTACGGGGTCCCGGGGCTGGCCTGGCCCGATCAGTACCGCAGCGTCACCGACCCGCTGGTCACCCTGACCCTGGCCGCCGCGGCAACCGGCCGGGCCCGGCTCGGGACCAGTATTCTCGTCGCGCCCCTGCATGTGCCCTTCCAGCTGGCCCGTTCACTCGCCTCGTTGGACGTCGCCAGCGGTGGCCGGGTGATCGCGGGGCTGGGAACCGGTTGGTCCCTGGACGAGTACGCGGCCGCATCCGTCGCTCCCTTCGAGAAGCGCGGCGCGGTCCTGGACGAGCTGCTCGACGTGTGCGCGGCCGTCTGGGGCCCTGACCCCGTCTCGTACAAGGGGGATCTCACGACGATCGCCCCGGCCGAGGTGGGGCCCAAACCGGCCCGCCCCATCCCCGTGTTCCTGCCGGCGAACAGCCCCCGGGCCACTCGCCGTCTGGTCGACCGGGCCGACGGCTGGATGCCCGTCGCGATGGGTGCGTCGCAGCTGGCCGAGCAGTGGCAGCGGGTGCGGGACGTCGCCGCCGAACGGGGGCGGGACCGGCCGGTGGGTGTCTGTGCCCGTGCCAACGCGCGGTACAGCGCCGAACCGTTGGGGAGCCGGGACCGGAAGTCGTTCCACGGCAGTGTCGCGCAGATCGTCGAGGACCTGGTGGCACACGCCGCCACGGGCGTACCGGAGTTCATCCTGGACCTCCAGGGCACGACTCGTGACGCCGCAGAACTCATCGGCGTGGCGACCGCGGTGTACGAGGCCGCGCGAGCCGCCGGAGTCTGAGCCGGACCGGAGGCGGACGGTCCTGAGCAGGGCGCGCTGCTCGCCGACTCGGTGGGACAGGCAGTGCTGGTGGTCCTGGACTCACTGGCGCAGGCGGAGCACGGCCCGTGACCCACCCGTCCGGAGGCCTCGTTGTCATACCCCTGTGGCAGGGTTTTTCCAGGGCGCCGGACCGGGTGTCCTCATGACACTGCGGATGCGGCCGTACGGCTGCCGAAAGGGCGCACGCCATGTCCGGTACCTACGAAGCCCGTACCTCCCTGGCCGCTGTCGCGGCATTGCTCGCTCCGGCCCATGAGGCTGTCGCCGCGCGGGTACTGCACGCGCACGACGACCCCGCGGGCTACGTGCGCGACCATGCCGCCGTATTGGAGGACCGGGGTATCGATGGGCCCGTGCCCGACCTCGCCTGGATAGCGCTCGTCGACGCGCTCGCCGACCACCGGCTGCTGGCGGAACTGGACTGGAAGGAGGACTCCGAGGAGATCCGATCCCAGCTGCGGGGTCTCGCGTCCCGGCCCTCGGTGGATCCCTGGGTGCTGGTCGGGGCGGACGACATGCTCCTGCCGACCCACGAGTTCCTGGAGGCCCGTGATCGACACTTCCGCGACGTCGGTGCGGCGCTTGCCGTCCTCGACATCGAATCGGACTGCTACCCGGTGGTGTGCCTGCGGGCCGCACGGGTGGCGGAGCTGACCGCTCTCGCAGCCTGCGCGGGCTTCACCACACAAGGTTTCGGCGCCTGATTCGGGATCCGGCCCATGGTTCGGAATCACGTGGGAAGCAAAGGGTCGCGGCGGCAGCGCGAATAGGTCCGTGGCGCCACGCGGCGGGCCTTCGGGGAACCGTTCACTCCGGGTGCACGGAGCTGCCCGGTCTCCGCCGCGCCATGCCCCGGGTTCAGTAGCCGGCCGGGCGTATCAGGCCGGTCTCGTAGGCGAAAACGGCGGCCTGGGTCCTGTCCCGGAGCCCCAGCTTGACCAGGATCCGGCCGACGTGGGTCTTGACCGTCTGTTCCGCGACCACCAGGTTCGCTGCTATCTCGGCGTTCGAGAGTCCCTGTGCGATGAGGGACAGGACCTCGGTCTCGCGTTCCGTCAGAACACCCGCTCGGCCCTTTTCCGGGGTGCGGGGTGTCCGGGTGACGCGGGAGAACTCGGCGATGACGCGCTTGGTGATGTTCGGTGCGAGGAGGGCGTCACCTGCCGCCACCACCCTCACCGCTTGGGCGAGTTCGGCCACCGAGGCGTCCTTGAGGAGGAATCCGGAGGCACCGGCGCGCAGCGCCTCGTACACGTACTCGTCGAGGTCGAATGTGGTCAGGACGAGGACCTTGACGGTGGATCCGGCGGGCGCGGTGATGCGTCGCGTCGCCTCGATACCGCCGAGTCCGGGCATGCGGATGTCCATCAGCACGACGTCGGGCGTGAGTTCGGCGACCTTGGTCACGGCGTCCAGGCCGTCGACCGCCTGGCCGACGACCTCGATCCCGGGCTCGGCGTCAAGAAGGACCGTGAAGCCCTGGCGGACCATCATCTGGTCGTCGGCGATGACAACACGGATGGTCATACGGGTTCCTCCAGGGGAAGTAGCGCCACAACTTCGTAACCGCCTTCGGGAGTGGGCCCGTTGGTGAAGTCCCCGGCCAGCATGGCGGTGCGCTCCCGCATGCCGAGCAGTCCGTGACCGATGTGGCGCGGGGGCGGGACCGGCTCGTCCGGCGCGGAGTTGGTGATCCGGACGGTAACGCAGTTCGTCCCGTATCCGATCCCCACGCGTACCGCGGTTCCGGGCGCGTGCCGCAGGGCGTTGCTGAGGGACTCCTGCACGATACGGAACGCGGAGAGGTCGACGCCGGGCGGGATGGGCCGCGGTGTGCCTGTGAGGTCGGTGGTGACCCTGAGGCCCGCCGCTCGCACATTGGCGAGCAGTTCGGGCAGGCGGTCGAGGGTGGGCTGGGGGGTGTGTCGCGCGTCGGCGGACAGGGGGTCCTCGGAGCGGAGCACACCGAGGACGCGGCGCAGTTCGGTGAGTGCGTCGACGGCGTTCTCGCGGATGCCCGCGAGGTTCTCCTTGAGCTCGTCGGACGGATTCTCCACGAGGTGCGGGGCGACCTGGGCCTGGATGGAGATCACCGACATGTGATGGGCGACCACGTCGTGAAGTTCGCGGGCGATGCGGTTGCGCTCCTCCAGGAGGGTGCGGCGGTTGCGTTCCTCTGCGGTGCGTTCCTCCTGCGCCACGAGTTCGGTGCGGGCGACCTGACGGCCGCGCAGCGCAGCGCCGACCACGACGACCGCGGTGAGGACGGCCACGGCGACACGGGTGTCGGCGGTAGGAGCGACGAAGCCGTGCGGGGCGCAGGCCAGGCTCACCAGGATGCTGAGGCTGAGTGCCTCGACGGCGATGCGGGGGCGCAGCCGCAGCGCCATCAGCAGCAGGACCCCGGCCTGTACGACGATTCCGGGCCCGGTCCAGGGCAGTGGCGCGTCGACTGCCCCGAACCTCGCGGTCAGCGCGACAACGGTCATGACGGCGGTCACCGCCCACCAGGCGGGAACCGGCCGGTACAGGGCGGCGATGAGAGCCACGGACTGGATCCCGCCGAGAAGGACGGCGTCCCAGGAGTCCATCCCGTACTGCCACACAAGGGTGTTGATGCTGAAGGCGGCGATCGGCACCGTGCACACCACGAGTGGAACCAGGAGGGCCGGGAGCCAGTCGTGCAGTCCGGGCCGTTTCGAACGGGGCGGTGGGTCGATGGCCGTGGTCCACAGGTCGTGGGCCAAGATGCGCGGCAACGCCTTCACACGTCCTGTCAGCAGCGCCCCGGCCCCCGCCCATTCCCTACGCATGGCTCCCACCCTAGGCACGGTGCGCCTCCTCGGTCCGGCTGGGTCGCCCTTCCCGCACCACCGTGGTGCCTTGCTGCCGTCGCTGTTCGTACGTTCTGAACGCCGCCCAGCACACGGCCAGGGCGACGGCGAAGGCCGGTAGCCAGAGAAGCCGGGCGATGATCCACTGCGCGCCGTCGGGACGGGTGTGCAGGCCCGTCAGAGCACGACCGGTGAGCAGGCCGGTCGCCGTCACCGCCATCATCGCCGTCTGGTGCCAGAGGAAGACGGTCATGGCACTGAGGTTGACCAGGGCCACGGCCGCCCATGCGGCGGGCCTCACGAGTACCCGCCGCAGCGGGCCCAGCAGGAGCAGCGCCGCACCGCACTGGGCGAGGCCGAAGGTGACCGCGGCCAGGGTGGGCGGGTCGAGATTCGAGATGCCGGCGCCCGGTACTCCGACCATGGCCGCGGGGTATCCGGCGAACAGGACCAGCAGAGCGGTGGCGGTCGCGCCGCCGATGAGCAGGGTCCAGCCGGTCGTACGGGACCGCAGGTCCCCGCGGGCCCAGGCCGTGCCGAGGCAGTACGGGACGAGCCAGCCCGCGGCCACATTGATCCAGCCGAGCCGGTCGGGGCCGTCGAGCCCGAGCCTGATGATGTCGACGTGGAGGACCACGACTACGGGCCACAAGGGGTGGAGCCGGGTGACGAGCGGGGTCAGCGCGGTGAGTGCGGCGAGGACCAGCAGGAACCAGAGGGGTGAGAGGACGAGTTCCAGCAGCGCGTGCAGGTTGTCGTAGCCGACTCCGGAGGCGAGCATCGTGCCTGCCGTCACGGCCCAGACCACCAGCAGCGCCGCGACCGGCCGAAACAGCCGGGCCGTCCTGGCGCCGAGCCAGCGACCGTAGGTGGTGCCCCGGGCACGGGCCGACGCATAGCTCTTGGCCGCCACCTGCCCGCCCACCAGGAAGAACACCGCGAGCGTCTGGAATACCCAGGAGACCGGGGCGAGTTCGGGTAAGTACTGGAGCGGGCCGGCAACATGGACGGTGCCGCTGTCGATGACGAGAGCGGTCACCAGCCAATGGCCGAGTACGACTCCGAGGATGGCGAGGGCGCGCAGCGCGTCGACGGCCCGGTCGCGGTGGTACGGGGTGGCTGCGTCGATCCGCCGGATGAACTCACGCATGCCGGCTCCTCCCGGAGGGTGCGGTGCCCGAGACGATGCGGGCGATGTTCTTGAGGGGTACGGAGCCGGGCTTGAGGTAGTCGCTGTGTCCGCCGGTTCCGGCGTCGAAGGTGTGGGCGCCGAACTTCCGCGACATCGGGTCCGGTCCGAAGCCGATGGAGACGAAGGGGAGGTGGAGACGGGTGTGCGGAATGCCGGCGATCCAGTCGTCCGCTCCCCGGCCGGCCCAGACGGTGGTACGGGTGTGCAGCGCGCGGACGTTGCCGGCCCCGGTCCCGGGGCTGGCGCACAGGACGACGGCGGCGACTCCCCGCAGGCCGGGCGCGGCGCGGGCGCAGACGACCGAACCGTAGGAGTGGCAGAGCAGGGAGATCCTGGCCGCCGGTCCGACGGTGTGCAACTCGCCGGTGAACTGCCTGAGCAGGGGAGCGGCCGCCTCGGCGCGTCCGGTGGTGAGGACCGCGGGGCTCACCGTGACAGGTGTTTTGTAGCCGAGCCACGCGACGACGGCAGACCTCCCGCCCAACTCCTTTCGCAGGGTGGCGGAATCGTTCCTCAGGCGCCAGTACCTGTCGAGGTCGGTGTCGGCGCCCGGCACGATGACGGCGATCCGTTCGGCCTGTGCCAGGTCCCCGAAGACCTCGGCGGTGCGGCCGCCGTCGCGGCCGTCGAAGAGGAGGAAGTGGCGACGGGGATCCGCCATGGCGCGCAGCGCCGCGGCCCGTCTCCGGTCGCCGTGGGCCGCGGCCGTGCGCTCGGCTGCCAGGATGCCGTGACGTGTGACGGCGTAGCGTGCGTCCAGGGTGCCCGGAGCGGTGTCCCGCAGCGGGGCGAGCGCGGCCGGAGCGGGTGCCGGTACGGCTGCGGGGCGGGAGGCTCCGGACACGGGCACGGCGACCGAGGTGGCGATGAGCGCGGCCAACAGGGCGCGGCGCAGGCGGCTGTTGCGAGGGCGGACGCGCATGGGGTGAGTCCTTCCGTACCGGATGTGCTTCGTGGTTCCGGTACGAAAGTTATGAACCGCGCCCTGTAGTCGGCGTCCCTCCACGGATCGCACCTGTCGTGTAGCTCCGAAGTACTACGGGTAGGGCGAGCGGGGCGGTGGTCCGGCCCGTGGTCCGGCGTGAGGCGTCTCTCGTCCGCCGAGGAGGCGAGTTGACGCGTCGCTGTCCGCGCGGTTTCCTGATGCGATGACTTCGATGACCGGTCTTCGGATCGAGCGGGTGGACGGCAGCGCCAAGCTCGTGGACTGGCGGTACGTCCACAACACGATCATTGCCACGGCCGTGCTGTCGCTCGCGGAGGTGGACGAGCGGGCCCGTCGCAACCGGCTGGCCGTCGCGTATCTGGGAGAAGTCGTGGTGGGTTGCTCCACCGTGCGGCCGCCCGCCCCGGACGACGCGGTGGCCACCGTGATCGCGCGGGTGCTGCCTGACCACCGTGGCCGGGGGTTCGGCGGGCAGTTGTACGCGCGGGGGCTGGCCGAAGCGCGCGCGCTCGGCGCCGATGTGATCGAGACCTGTGTCCTGGAGTCCAGCCCCGAGGGGTTGCGGTTCGCACTGGACCGTGGATTCGTCGAGACCGAGAGGTACGTACTGCCGGGTGACAGCGTGCCGTTCATCGACCTCCGCCTGGCCTGACGCCCTTTTTCGCCGGGACGTGGCGCTCTGCGGTGGGCGCAGAGCGCCGGCTGTCAGGCCTGCAGAGCGGCGAGTTCGCGCACCGTCGCCATGTCGCTGAACGGGATCAGCTGTTCGCCGACGGTCTGGTACGGCTCGCTGCCCTTCCCCGCCACCAGCACGATGTCGTCGGGTCCGGCGGCCCCGAGGGCGAAGGCGATCGCGGTGCGCCGGTCCGCGTGGCGTTCGAACCTGGTTCCGGTGCCCTCCAGGCCCGGGGCGATCTGGTCCATGATCGCTTCGGGGTCCTCGTTCCTGGGGTTGTCCGAGGTCAGGACGCACAGGTCGGAGCGGGTCCCGGCGATCTCGCCCATCCGGGCCCGCTTGGTGACGTCCCGGTCTCCCCCGCACCCGAAGACGGTGATGACCCGGCCCCGCGAGAAATCCCGGACGGCGCCGAGAACCTTGTCCAGGGAGTCCGGTGAGTGCGCGTAGTCCACGATCACCGCGGTGCCGCGCGGCGTCTCGAAGCGTTCGAGCCGCCCGGGGACCGGAGGCATCCTGTCGAGTGCGGCCACCAGCCCGGCGAGGTCGTGGCCCAGGACGTGGCAGGCCGCCACGGAGGCCAGCGCGTTGGACACGGAGAACCGTCCCGGTACGGGGATCGCCGCAGGGTACTTGCTGCCCTCGTGGTGAAGGGTGAAGCGGGTACCGAAGGCGTTCATGCTCAGGTCCGTGGCCCGGTAGTCCGCCTCCGCGTCGATGCCGTACGTGGTGACCATGCCCGGCATCGTGGGGGCGATGGCGGCGCCCACGGGGTCGTCCGCGTTGACCACGGCGCTCCGGCACAGCCCCTGGAAGAGGCGGAGCTTGGCGTCGCGGTAGTTCTCCATGGTGCCGTGGTCGTCCAGGTGGTCCTGCGTCAGATTGGTGAAGATACCCACGTCGAGGAAGGCATGGTCCACCCGGTGGTGCAGCAGGCCCATCGAAGTCGCTTCCAGGACCACGGTGCCGACCTCGTGGTCACGCATGTGCCCCAGGAGGTACTGGAAGTCCGGCGATTCCGGTGTGGTCAGGACAGAGCGGGGCATCGGGATGAGTTCGTCACCGATCCGGCTGCCGGCGGTGCCGATCACTCCGACTCTCGCGCCCTCGGCGATCCTGAGCACGGACTCGACCATGTACGAGACCGAGGTCTTCCCGTTCGTGCCGGTGACGGCCACCATGTCCATGTTCCGGCCGGGTTCTCCGTGGTAACGGGAGGTGATGACCGCCGCTGCCGTACGGGTGTCCGCCACCCGCACCACGCACGTGCCGGTGAGCGATGCCTGCACCGCCGTCAGGATGTCCGGTGCCTCGCTGTCCACCAGCACGGCCACGGCACCCCGCGCCAGGGCCGGACCGACGGCCTCGGGACCGCCTTCGCGATGGCCGGGCACAGCGATGTACAGCGATCCCGGTGTCACGCGGTGGGCGTCGAAGCAGGCTCCGGCGGTGATCTGGGTCTCCGGATCACCGAGGAGGACCTCGTGATCGTGCCCGGCCAGCAACTCCCTCAGATTCATGCAGGATCCTTTCGAGAATGCGGCTCGGCCCCCGTCGGCCGCCGCCGTGGGGTTGCCGACGGCGCGTCGCGGGGGCTGCGCATGGTGTGGGGTGCTGCGGTGCGCAGCAAAGGCGGTGGAAGAACTCCGGTCGCGGAGCGGGAGAGCACGGCCGGAAACGGAATCCGGAGGCGGAGCAACGTCGCGGCACGGCCGGCTGCGGGTGGGTCCCGGTCAGCCGTGACCGTGCACGGCACGGCAACGCGCCTCGGGGGCGACAGGGCCCAGCAGGTCAGGTGCCTGTCGCAGGCACTCCCTCACCGCTTCTTTGTGACCCATAAGTGGAGTGTACGTCCCAGGGACCGCGCTGGATCCCCGTCGTCGTTCCGGCCGGGAGCAGGAGTGGTCCCGGTGAGGGCGCGAGCGGCGCGCGGACCGGTGCACGCGAGAGTGTTCCCGGCGGCGGTACCCGCCGTGGTGGCCGGTCGCACGTGAAGGGCCTGTCGCGCGAAAGCGGCGTGCTTCGCGCGACAGGCCCTCGGGACCGGTCGGGGTGATCAGGCCGTGTGGAGCGTCAGCCCGTACCGGTTCAGGATCTCGTTGATCGGCTGGTGCCAGGTCTCGCCGCCCGAGGTGCAGTTGCCCCAGCCGCCCGAGGTGACTCCCTGGGCCTGGTCGCCGCTGATGAAGGAGCCGCCCGAGTCGCCCGGCTCCGCGCACACGCTGGTCTTGGTCATCTGGTAGACCGCGCCCTGGCTGTAGTTCACCGTTTCGTTGGTGGCCAGTACGTTGCCGCAGTGCCAGTGCGAGGTGGATCCGGAACGGCATATCGAGGCGCCGACGGGGGCCGCGGCGGAGCCGCGTACGAGCTGATCCGAGACGGTGCCCCAGCCGAGGACCACGGGAACGGTCCACCATCCGTTGCCCACACTGACCCAGGCATAGTCGTCACCCGGGAAGGACGACCCCTGGAAGTTCCCGATGGCGGAGCCGTCCCACCCTCTGACGCCCGCACCCGCCTGTCCGCAGTGTCCGGCGGTGACGAAGCCGCCGTACACGGAGAAGCCGATGGAGCACCGTACGTTCCCTGTGTAGTACGGGTCTCCGCCCACGGTCCCGGCGGCGAAGGTCTGCGGTGCCCGGGCGGTCTGCTCGACGACGACCGGTCCGGCCTCGCGGGCCCGCTCGACGAACTTCCGGACATCGTTGTCACCCTGCGCCGAGGCGACGATGTTGACGACGACCTTGTTGGCCTCCGGGTCGACGTGCCAGCTACTGACCCCGGCGGGGGCGTCGAGCTTGTCGATCCGTGCCTTGACCGCGTCGAGCCGGCGCGCGGTGTGTGTCACCAGGCGGACTGCCGCACCGGTCGCCCGTACAGCCGCTTTCTGCTTGTTACTGGTGACGGCCACGGTGAGTCCGCCGGTCGACGGGTCGTACCAGGAGCCGCCGTACGCCGCTCCGGCGGCGCGCTTCGCCTTTCCCTGTATCGCGGTCGCGGTCTTCTCCGCGGACAGCCTCGCCCTGGCTTGGCTTTCCGTCAGTCCGAGGTCCTTCCGCATGGCGGCCAGCAGTCCGGCGGACGCCGGGGGCGCGTCGGAGACGGCGCGGTTTGCGGTGGCGGGGGTGTCGGCGGCGGAGGCGGCGGGGAAGCCCGCGCCCGCCCAGGCTCCGACGAGGAGCACGGCGGACAGAGCGGTCCGTAAAGCTGTGATGCGTCTCAAGGCATTGGCCCTTCTGTTGTTCCGACGACGTGGGGAGGAACAGCAGGCATCCGGGAGACGTCTCGCCTGAGAGCGCTCTCAGAGTGTGCCGCTCCGGACTGTAGCCCAGAGTTGTTTGCAGGTCCATGCCAATGTACGGGTGGCGGACGGCTCAGCCGTCGAGCGGGCGTACCCTCCGACCGATCCGAACTCGCCCTACAGACAGGACAGATGGAAGCGGGGTGGTGACGCCGAAGGTGCGTCACGGGCCTCAGGGCCGCAGGGGTCGGTATCCGAAGCTCCGCCACAGTGTGCGGATCGTTTCGCTGTCCGACCAGTGGCCGGGGGCAGGTGCCGCGGTGGTATCTGTTGTCTCCCAGGTCCGGACCGGCCCGCCGGAGGTGCCGAGCGGCTCCCACCCCGGCTCGCCGGTGACCGCGAATCCGGCCCAGGCGGCGGTCATCCGGTCCGAGAGGTGATGGTCCGCGGCCGTCGGCGGACCGCCGATCAGGAAGCGGACGCTCTCCTCGTCGAGGTTCCCGAAGGCGAACGGGACGTCCGCGCAGTGCCAGGCGTATGCCACCGACTGCGATCCGCCCCGCTGCCGCGCGAAACGTGACAGGAAGGTACGCCCGCCGGCCCGCGCATGGGCGTCGGCGAGCCGGCTGCTGTACTCGCCGAACATCAGGTCCCCGTACAGAGCGAGATGGATGTCGCCCACGGAGGCCCCCGGCATGAGTCCGCGGTAGCCCTGCGTCAATGTGTCCGGTAGTTCGAAGTCAGCGGCGAAATCGGCGAGTTGTTCCTCCGTGGTGACCTTCGCGCTGCTGCCGACGGCGTCCAGCAGCCAGTACTCCTGGGTGGTGTGACACACGAGCAGATCGATTCCGGAGGCCGTCCCACCGGCGAGGACGGCGAGCGGATCGGCACGCAGGTGCACTCCGTCAGCCACCGGGCCGTAGATGACCGGGTCCCAGTGGTGACGTCCGGAGACCGGGTTCTGCCGGTATCCGTCCACCACGGCGTCGGATGCCTTCACCAGCCTCTGCGGCGAGGCGGCCGCCAGCCCGGCGCGCGTTGCGGGGACCGCAGCCTCGGCGGCCACCTTCTGCATGAAGTGCTCGGCGAGTTCCGGTGAGAAGCTGGGGCCGACCGCGCTGTGCGCTATCGCGCGCCGGAACAGACCTCGCGCGCCGTCCATGGCCATCAGGCAGGCCACCGATGTCGCCCCGGAGGACTGCCCGGCCACGGTGACGTTCTCCGGAGTCCCGCCGAAGGCCGCGATGTTGTCGCGCACCCATGTCAGGGCGGCAATCTGGTCGAGCAGCCCGCGGTTGGGCGGGCAGGGGTCGTCGCCGTCGGCCGGGATGTGGCCGAAGCCCTCCAGCCCGAGGCGGTAGTTGAGGGTGACCACGACGAGGCCGGCGCGGGCGAGCGCGCCGCCGTCGAAGTCCGGCTGCGCACCGGACCCGAAGGTGTACTTCCCGCCGTGGATCCAGACGAGCACGGGCAGCGGGGCGCCGTCGGGGGTGCCGATACCGGTGACCGGGGTCCAGACGTTGAGGCTGAGGACGTCCTCGTCGCCGGGCGACCAGCTCGGTGCGCCCGGCAACCGTGCCGACTGCGGTGGGACGGGCCCGAAGTCCACGCAGTCGCGGATGCCGGCCCAGGGCCTGCGGGGGCGTGGCGCCCGGAACCGGTTCGCTCCGAACGGTGGCTCGGCATAGGGGATTGCGAGGACGGCGACGACACCCCGGTCCGCGCCTCGTCCCCGTACCTGCCCGCACGTCGTATCGAAGACACTCCTCAACGCTGCTCTGCCGCCCTTCGCTCCCCGCCCCGGCCGGGCACGGTGATCAGGATGGCAGAGCCCGTGGTCACGGCGCGAACGAAATAGCGGTCACCGCGAGAAGCGCGTCGACGAGCCCGGAGGGCGCGGGTTCGTCGTCCAGGGACGATCCGATTTACGCGCCGCCCTTGCGTTTGTCACAGAGGTCGAAGCCCGACGGCGGAGAGCAGCACGAAGCCGCCGATGAACGCGGCCGTGATGGGCTCCAGTTCGAAGCTGGTTCCGGCCTGAGGCTCGGCGGCGATCGTGCCGCGACGAAATCGGGAACACACCGTAGCCGACCGGTGTCAGGATGAACGAGGGGATGCCGCTTCTTCTCCTCGCTGCCGCCATCGCCGCTCTGTCCGCAGGCAGCGAGGTGGTGGGGAGGGCGGAGGACGACGAGCACCGTGGCGGTCCGTGCGGCGAGCAGGACGGTCGCGGTGCGTGAGGTGCGCATGTCGAATCGACCTCCGGGTGCGAGGGAATCAGCTGGGCGCGTCGAGTATCCCTTCATCGGGCGTTCGATATACCGAACAGAGTCCGGTTGACTGGACAACCGGGGAGCTCAAGGCGCGACCGCCTCCGGCCATTCCCTCAGACCGACAGAACGTGATGGCAGCGCGTGATCGGGACAGGCGTAGTTGGTTCACGCAGGCATGGACGTCCCGTTCCCTCCATGGCGTGAGCGAACCGTGCGGTCCTGCCCTGCGCTCGCGGCCGTCCGGCATCAGCGCGCGGCGCCGGGTTGTGGCCCGTGGGACGAACGCGGATGGTGGAGGTGCGGGCGGTCCCGTCACACCGTCCGCCGGACGCGCGGGCCCTTCGGGCCGTTCCGGCCGTTCAAGCTGGTCAGGCAGTCCGTGCAGTGCATACGTCCCGGAAGGTGCAGGTGAACGTGGTGACCACCGATCCCTCTTCAGTCGCCGGAGTGCAGGTTCCCGATACGGCGCTGGCGCGCGAGGCCACCCAACTGGTCCGGGACACCACCAGCGAACTCGTCTTCCACCATTCGCGCCGCGTCTACTGGTTCGGCGCCCTACAGGGCCGCAACCGCGATCTGGGTTACGACCCCGAACTCCTCTACATCGGCGCAATGTTCCACGATCTCGGGCTCGGCGAACGCTTCCGTACGAGCGGGCGCCGCTTCGAGGTGGACAGCGCGGACGAGGCGCGGCGATTCCTGCAGGGGCACCATGTCCCGGAGGACAGCGTCCGCAGGGTCTGGACGGCCATCGCACTGCACACCACACCCGGTGTCCCGCAGTTCATGGAGCCCGAAGTGGCGCTCGTGACGGCCGGGGTCGAGTACGACGTACTCGGCATCGGCTACCGGGACATCTCCGAGGAGGACCGCTCCCGGATCGTCGCCCTGCACCCGCGGCCGGACTTCAAGCAACGCATTCTCGGCGCGTTCACCGACGGCATTCGCCAGAAGCCGGAAACGACGTTCGGTAACGTCAAGGCAGATGTGCTGGAGCACTACGTGCCGGGTTTCGAGCGCGGCGACTTCGTCCGTACGATCCTCGACTCGCCCTGGCCGGAATGAGCCGGGTCGCCGCGGCAGCCGTCGCGGTGTCGGCCCGCCGGGTCAGCGGACCTGGCTGATCGCGGTGCGAAGCATCGCCACGGTGGTCGCGGCCGCCGCACGTTCCGCATCGTCGCTCGTCGCCCGCACCCGCTCCTCCAGCAGCACCACCGCCGCCTGCAGTACACCGACGCGTACCGGAACGCTCTGCATCGCCGCCAGAACCGCCGCTGCCTGTTCGGCCGGCGTCGCAGTCGCGGCCTGCGGGATGAGGGTGGAGATACCGCGCCCGAGCGCACGGTCACGAGGCGGCTGAGCCGCGGCTGTGGTCACCGCAGAAGTCTGCCGCACCGGGTGGGCCAATTCGGTCAGCGGCCTGGCCGCTGCGCCCCGGCACCGTCCTGGGCATGCGCGTACACGCGTCTCAACAGGACTGCCAGCTGTGTGCGTTCCGCCTCCGACAGGGGCGCGAGAAGGTCCTCCTGGACGGCCAGCGCCTCGACGTGCAGGCGGTCGAGCAACGTGCGGCCCGCCGGCGCGACGGTGACCATGACGCGGCGCCGGTCCGTTGTGTCGCGGGCCCGCTGCACAAGTCCGGCGACCGAGAGGTCGTCCACGATCTTCACGATGTCGCTGCGGTCGATCGAGAGCCGGGCCGCCAGCTCCCGTTGCACATGCGGGCCGAAGTCGACCAGTGCCGCCAGGACGGCCATGTGCCAGAGCCGCAGTCCGCGCTCGGTCAGCCGCTCCGCAAGCCGGCCGCGGGCCACTTTCCCGGTCCTGGACATCAAGTAGACAGTGAGCCCCAGGAGGCTGGGCGGGGTCTCGTTCATGTTCATCACATATATAGTAGGTCGTCACCAATGATGGGTGCACACCCGTGAATGAACGTGGACGCCCTGCACCCCCGGCTACTGGTCAGCGGGTTCGTCGAACGTTCCGCGCCTGTCCCGGCCGCCGGGGCCCGGCGGCCGGAGCGGTCGGTGATACGGGTGCGGTGATCAGGCCTTTGTGCTGCCGAAGTCGAAGACGAGGCGCGCCGACACCGTCCCCTTGAGGACTTCGTCGATCGAGGTGTTGATGTCCGCCAGATCGCGGCTCTCGCGAACCACACGGGTGCGGCCGAGCCGGTGCAGCCGGAAGACCTCGGCCAGGTCCTCGCGGGTTCCGACGATCGAGCCGACGACCTTCGTGCCGTTCAGCACGGTGTCGAAGACCGGAAGTTCCAGTTTGCCCTCTGCGGGGAGTGCCACGAGGACGAGGGTGCCGCCGCGGCGCAGCGCACCGTAGGCCGCGCTGAACGACTCGTTGCTCACCGCGAGCGAGATCGCCGCGTCGGCGCCGCCGAGCCGGTGGGTTTCCTCGGCGACGTCCTGGACGCGGGCGTCGATGACGTGATCGGCGCCCAGTTCCCGGGCGAGGGCCAGCTTCTCGTCGGTGACGTCGACGGCGATGGTCTCGGCGCCGAAGATCCGCGCGTACTGCAGGGCGAGGTGCCCCAGCCCGCCGATACCGGAGACGAGGGCACGGGTGCCGGGGCGCGCCCCGGAGAGTTTCACCGCCTTGTACGTGGTGACGCCCGCACAGGTCAGCGGCGCCGCGTCCAGCGGATCGATGCCGTCGGGCACGGGCACGACGTAGTTGCCGTGCGCGAGGGCGTACTCGGCATGGCTGCCGTCGACCGAGTAGCCGCTGTTCTGCTGCTCCAGGCAGAGCGTCTCCCAGCCGGAGACACAGTGGTCGCAGTGTCCGCACGCCTCACCGAGCCAGGGGATGGCCACCCGGTCCCCCACCGCGAGGTGGGTGACCTGGTTGCCGGCCGCCTCGATGATTCCGATGCCCTCGTGACCAGGGACGAAGGGCGGACTCGGTTTGACCGGCCAGTCCCCCTGGGCCGCGTGGATGTCGGTGTGGCACAGCCCCGAGGCCTCCATGCGTACCAGGACCTGATGCCCGGCGGGGCTGGGCAACGGCCTGTCCTCGACGACGAGAGGTTCGGTGAAGCTGCGGACGACTGCGGCTCTCATGGGTACTCCTCCGCTTCGGTGCTTGTGTGCCCGGCTTGCTGCGCGCGAACGCACCCACCAGGTACACAAGCTTCGAAACAGAGTATTTCGGATGGCTTGTTATCGCCTCTCCTCGCCCTCGGCCCGGTCGCTACTCCCTCCTCCCCGGTCCGGTCGCTACCCCCGCGCCCAGGTGTGCATCGCGGCCCGCGAGGAGAACTTCGCGACGTCCTTGTCGAGAGGATGGTCGGTGTACTGGTGGATGCGCCAGGACGCCTTGATGCGAGGCTTGCCCGCGGTGACGTAGTCGGCGATCCACAGGCCGTCCCCGGCGTACGACGTGGTGTCGTGGTTCAGCCAGAAGTATCGGTTGCAGTACAGCAGGACCCGGTGGTGCGGCCGCAGTCGTTTGACCTCGCGGATGAACCGGTCCTTCTCGGCATTGCTCGCCCGGGTGCCCTCACCGTTCTCCTCCCAGTCGACGGCCAGCAGTTCCCCTGCCTTCTCCGGCGCCCTGCTCAGGAAGTACGCCGCCTGCGCCGTGATGTTCCCGGGCCACAGGAAGTGGTAGTAGCCGACGACGCACCCCGCGTCCCGAGCGCGCTTCGTCTGCTCTGCAAGATGCGGGTTGACGTACGAACGCCCTTCGGTGGCCTTGATGAGGACGAAGTCCAGTCCGTCCGTGTCGAAGGACGACTGATGAGAGCTGACATCGACACCATGGAGCATGGGCACCGCCTTCAAGTGGTTCACGTGATTCCGCTTCCTCGTCCGTTAAGTGCCCGCGACTTGCGGGTCCCATCCGTCGGCGTGGTAGAGGAATCGTTTCGCCGTCACCCGGAACAACCCCGGGCGGGAGCGGGCCGGTGAACCGGCAGTAGTGAGTCGGTGAACCGTCAGGACCCCGTTCACGTCACGCGGACACCTTCGGAAGAACGCCGAGGGATGCCGGAGCAGGTGGCGGAGGGTCTCTTCCTCCGCTTCGCTGCCCTGAGCACGGCCCGGCACTATGCGCGGCCGGACCCGTCCTGGGCCCAGTCGGCCTGGGCCCCACCGGCCTGGAGCCGCTGCGGGGCGTACGCACCCGGGCGGACGGTCTGGACACCGCACTGGTGCGAGGCCCCGCCCAGGCCGTACGGGAACTCGCCGCCGCGGCGGATCCGTCCACCGGCGGCTACCCCTCGTCGTCGGGACGGGCCGGCAGGCTGTCCATGAAGGAGCTGACGGAGAACACCGCGCGTCCCGGACCCGGCTGGCCGTAGCCGGGGGGCGAGCTGAGCCCGTACTCCTCCATCGTCGAGCGGTAGGCGTCCAGCAATCGGATGTGGTACTCAAGCGGCGCGCCGTCCGGGTTGGTCTTCCCCAGCGGGGTGGTGGGCTCGGGGCACCAGGTGGTGAAGCGGGGCGTGATGCCGTGCGACATGAAGAACCGCAGGCCCTCGGTGGTGGATTCGATGGCCTCCTTCACCGTGGTGAAGCCGAACGGCTCAGCCATCTCCACGCCAGCGACGAAGTTGGGAATGACATTGCGGGCGCCGAAGACCTCGGCGGAGTCCAGGATGCGGCGGTGCCATTCGTCGCGGCCGACGTAGCGCTCCTTGCCGGGGCAGTACAGCTCGAACAGCCGGGGGTCCCACACCTCGTAGTTCGGGTGGTAGATCTGCACACCGTAGTCGTGGAACCGCTGCACATCGGCCTTGGGAAGGGCCTGGGCGACGACCTTGCCGATCCAGCGGCCGGGGAAGCGCTCCTCGATGGCCTTCGCGTACCGGCCGTAGAAGTCGGCCTCGTCCCGGCCGCCGATGTGGGAGGTGATGGCACCACCGGTGAGGGTGTAGGCCGTGGAGGTCTTCGCGGTGTCGTACCGGTCGATGATGGCCAGTGCCTCAAGGACCTCCTCCACCGGCTTCACTCCGGTGTACGGGCGGCCCGCGGCCTTGTGCTGGCGCCAGTTGTGGTTGATGTCACAGTACTGGCACTCCTCCTTCGCGCCGAAGTACTGGCATACGCGGAAGACCGTCAGATAGACGAGGTAGCCCCACTGGATGGTGGGCGCGACCTCCATCACGGACTTGCCGTTCTCCAGCTTGTGCCGGTAGTAGTCCGGCATCGGGGGGAGTCCGACGTCGGAGATCCACCTGCCGTCGAGGTAGAGCCCGAGCACGCCGTCGGCGTCGGCCGCGACCCGGTAGGGAGACGCCGGGTTGACCCGCACGGAGACGACGGTGCGCCGCAGCTCGTACGGACCGCCGGTGAGGACGATCTCCTCCGGCGGCCGGCGCAGGGCTGCGGCCCCCAGCTCGGGCAGGGTGCCGTGGTCGAAGGAGAAGATGAAGTACGACTTCGGCTTGACGTCACCGTCCTCGTTGTCACTGAGCGCGGACTCGTCGAAGGCCAGGCCGCCGCGCAGCAGGTCCTCCTTGATGACGGCCTCCCGCGGCACGTGCGGGAACTGCTCCATGAGCCGTTCGATCAGGCGGGTGCGGCTCGCGTCGGTGCTGCCCGGGTCGGTACGGCTGGGGTCGGTGCGGCTGGACATGTGCGGGGCTCCTCGGTCCGGTTGTCGAAGGTGTTCCAGATACGTCACCCTGTGCAACGAACCACGGGCCCGAAGCGTTCTCGATACCGGGCGCCGGTTGCGGGGCCACCGGTCCGGTCCATGGGTTACTGCCGCCACGATCCGTGTGACCCGTGAGTAGGGTGTGGGGCCCGGGAGCCCGCCGGCCGTCCGTGCGGTCGGCCCGACGCCCGGTGGTTGCCGGAGCCGGCCGCGGATCGGAAGTGCTTCATGCCCCGCACCATGTCCGTGTCGGACAGCATCGTGGTTCTCGCCGCCCCGTCGGCCGTGTACGAGCAGATCGGCGACCCGACCGCGATGGGTCGCTGGAGTCCGGAGAACCGGGGCGCGAAGGTGCTCGGGGAGCGCCGGGACGCGTATGTCGGCATGGTTTTCGAGGGCCGCAACAAGCGCGGAAGGATGCGCTGGACGACACGGTGCACGGTGACCGCGGCCGATCCGGGCGAGCGGTTCGCCTTCCGGGTTCACGCCATCGGTGCCCGGCGGCCCCGGCTGCCCGGCGCGATCGCCACTTGGGAGTACCGCTTCGAGGCCGTGGACGGCGGCACACGGGTAAGCGAGACCTGGACCGACGACCGCCGCGGCCAGCCGGACTTCCTGGCCGACGCCTTCGGCCGGGTGGACACCCGGGGGCACACGTTCGCCGAGTTCCAACGCGGCAACATCAGGACCACTCTCCAGCGGCTGAAGGCGGCACTGGAGGCCCCGCTGGACGGGGATGCGCCCCGACCGTAATCGTTCGGGCGCCCTCAACTCTCCCAGTGCTCGGGGCGGCTGAGCGACGGAGGGAGCCGGGTGGCCGCGTTCCCCCGGGCGGCGTTCAGCTGTGACTGCGTCAGGAAGAGTGCTCCGGTCAGGTCGGCGCCGGACAGTTCCGCGTCCCGGAAGTCGGCGCCGATGAGGTCGGCCAGCCGGAGATCGGCGCCGGTGAGATCCGCCGCGATGAGGTAGGCGCCGCGCAGGTCGGCACCGCGCAGATCCGCGCCCTTGAGACGGGCGCCGATGAGGTCGGCGCCGCGGTGGTTGCGCTTCTTCTTGCGAGGAGCGGTGGCGCGTACGAGTTCGCTGGTGCGCGAGAGCAGGGCGGCGACCTCGTCCCGGTGAGCCGAGACGTCCAGGTCCGCGAAGGCGTCCGCGTCGAGGCGGGTGAGGCGTTCGGTCGCGTCTAGGGTGCGGCCGATGTCGCCGTGAAGGGGGCGGGCCGGTACCAGGGCGGCCGCCTCCGTCAGATACCAGAGCAGTTCGTGGAGCTGCCGCATGACCGGGAAGACCTGGAACATCTGCTGGGCACTCTCCGGGGCCCTGCGCCAGTCCCGTCCGCCGAAGGTCTCCGCGGAGACCTTCTGGCCGGCGCCGAAGCAGTCGTACACGGTGCAGCCCGGAAAGCCCTCGGTGCGCAGCCGGGTGTGGATGCCGCAGCGGAAGTCGTCCTGAAGGTTGCGGCAGGGTTTACCGGCATCCTTGTTGATGGCGAAGTCCGCGGACCGGGTCAGGGTCAGCGCGACGCAGCACAGCCCGAAGCAGTTCCCGCAGTCGGCGCGCAGACCGGCCCGGCCGGAGCTGTCCGCGCGGTCGGGGCCGGGAACTCGGTCGTCGTGGGGCACGGTGCCTGGATCCTCCGGTGTACGGGGTTCATGGACGGTCGAGCCTACCGAGTCTCACCGTGCGCCTGATCCACGCGGTGTCCTTCACGGAGCGGCCTGCCGGGCCGGGCGCGGGGACGGCGGTTCCGTAACCGCCGAACGGGGGCCTCCCCCACGAGCCGGGCAGCTCCGCGCGCGACAATGGTGCATTGTGCATCTTTACAGGAGGTGGCCACCATCGTGGAAAACGCACCTGTCGACAGCATTCCGGCCCGGCGCATACTGACCGATCCGGCGGGTCTGGCCCGGTACCAGCACGACGAGGCCGAGTGGGCGCCGTACGGAATGCCGCTGGCCGTGGTACGCCCCGAGAGCACTGACGAGGTGCGTGATGTGGTGCGCCACTGTCTCGCCCACCGCATTCCGCTGGTGCCACGCGGTGCGGGCACCGGTCTGTCCGGCGGCGCCAACGCCGTCGACGGGGCGATCATCCTGTCGTTCGAGGACATGAACCGGATCGTCGACATCGACGCGGCCGAGCGACTCGCAGTGGTCCAGCCCGGTGTGGTCAACGACGATCTCCGGGCGGCCTGTGCGGAGCACGGGCTGTGGTACCCGCCGGATCCGGCCAGTTCACCCTGGTCCACCATCGGCGGGAACGTCGCGACCAACGCCGGGGGCATGTGCTGCGTCAAGTACGGCGTGACGCGTGACTACGTGCTGGGCCTTCAGGTGGTCAACGGGCTCGGCGAGGTCGTCTCGCTGGGCCGCCGTACCGCGAAGGGTGTGGCGGGATACGACCTGGCCGGGCTGATGGTCGGCTCCGAGGGCACCCTTGGGGTGATCACGGAGATCACCGTGCGGCTGCGTCCGGCACGGCTCCAGGAGCGCACGGTGGCGGGATACTTCTCGTCGGTGGTCGCAGCCGGTGAGGCGGTGAGCGCCGTGACGGCGTCCGGCGTCATCCCGTCCGCGCTCGAACTGGTCGACCGGCACTGCCTCGCCGCCGTCGACGCCTGGAAGAAGATGGGGCTGTCCGCGGACGCGGACGTGGTGTTGCTCGGCCGGGTCGACACCCCGGGGGCCGAGGGTGACGCCGAGGCCGAACTGGTCCGGGAATGTTTCGAACGGGCCGGGGCGAGCTGGGCCGCGGTCTCCACCGACCAGCAGGAGGCCGATGCCCTGTTCCAGGCCCGGCGGCTGGCCTATCCGGCGCTGGAGCGGCTCGGCCCGGTCCTGACCGAGGACATCTGCGTACCGCGGACCGCGGTACCGGAGATGCTGGCCCGGATCGAGCGGACGGCGGCCCGGCACGGCATCCTGATCGCCAACATCGCCCATGCCGGCGACGGCAATCTGCATCCTTTGATCATCACGCCGCCGGGTGACGAAGCGGCACGCGCCCGCGCCCAGTCGGCATTCGAGGACATCCTGGACGACGCGCTCGCGCTCGGCGGCACGGTCACGGGCGAGCACGGGGTCGGGCTGCTGAAGATGCGCGGCATGAACAAGGAGCTGGGACCCGCGGTGCTCGGCATGCACCACGCGGTGAAGGCGGCACTGGATCCGCACGGCATCCTCAACCCGGGCAAGGTGCTCGGGGGCGGCATCTGACCTTCTTGTTCGCGTCCGGGGCCGCGTTGTCAGTGGGGCGGCGCACACTGACAACCAATGTGTACGGGCGAAAGGGGGAGGCGGATGAACGCCGACGAGGGAACCGTCTTCGAACCGGCGACCGGGGAGGGTCCGCCACCCCCGGGCCCCGCGGATAGGCGTACCGCCGCGGTGCGGACCGCGTTCGCCGGGATGCTGCAGATACGGCGGCTGACCAACACCGGGCACCCCGCCCCGGAGACCGTCCCGGCCCCGTGGGAACTGCACAGGCCCGTAACGGCGATCGCCCTCGCGCTGGAGGCATCGGGGCTGCCCGCGTCCGCGGTTGACGCGTCGGGGCGGCGTACGGCGACGGGGTACCGCGTGGAACCCGGCACCCCCTCGGGCACCGTACGGGTCGAGTGGCTCGGCCCTTCCGGGAGCGGGGCTGCGCACGAGGAGGACGGCGAACTGACCCGATGCGCGGCGGCGCTGCGGGAGTTGGGCTGGACGGCGCTGCTGTACCGCGGGCCGCGCCGTCGAAGATTCCTGGAGGTCGAACCACCAACCGGTTCTCGTCGGCCGGACGGCCGATAGGGATCGCACCCGAGCCGTCACCGAGGGGTGTTGTCAGACCCAGGAGGGATGCTTGGGGGTCCGACACCACTGACGTGGAGGTGCTGAGATGCGCAATGACGAACTGGCCGCGGCGCAGGCGTACGTCCGTCTGCTGGAGGCCACCCGGGCCGCCCTCTCCGATCCGGATGACGCCCCTCTGTACATACCGTTGCTCGCCGCACCGATCGAGGAGGCGGACGGCGCGCTGCGGCGGGCCGGGCTCTCGGGCAACGAGTCCCGGTTCTTCGGCCTCGTCCGGACGCTCCACCCGCGCATGTCGGGCAGCGGGCGCTGAGCCGTGCCCCGCGAAAGGCCGCCGGAGGGGGCCGGGCGCCACGGGGCCGGGGTCGCCGGATGTGACTCCGGGGCCCGCCCGGCTCAGCGGTGACACCCCAGCGGGAATCATCGGCCCGGACGGCGAGTGGGCCGCCCGGTGCCCACCTGACGGAACGCCTTCCTGACCGGGCCTGCCCGGGAACTCCCCCGGGCAGGCCCGGTCCGTCTTTGGCCAGGTCGCCCCGATCCGTGGTGAATTGATTCAAACCAACGGGAAGATGGGCAAGCTGTTGACTAGTCGTTGCCGCCAAACCTAGCGTACGTTCCTGATGAAACGATTCACATCTGACGGCTGTGGTCGCCGGATGACTCTGCTTACGAGGTGTTCATGTCTGATGTGTCGGCCGTCAAGGCAGCCCTGAAGTCTCAGGTGATCGAGACTCCTTCGTGGGGTTACGGCAATTCGGGAACGCGTTTCAAGGTGTTCGCACAGCCGGGGGTGCCGCGCGACCCGTTCGAGAAGATGGAGGACGCCGCGCAGGTCCACGCGTTCACCGGGGTCGCGCCGAAGGTGTCGTTGCACATTCCCTGGGACAAGGTGGCGGACTATGCCGCACTGACCCGGCACGCCGAGGGCCTCGGGCTTCGGATCGGCGCGATCAACTCCAATGTCTTCCAGGACGACGACTTCAAACTGGGATCGGTCACCCACCCCGAGGCGGCGGTGCGGCGCAAGGCGACCGATCATCTACTGGAGTGCGTCGACGTCATGGACGAGACCGGTTCGCCCGATCTCAAGCTGTGGTTCTCCGACGGCACCAACTACCCCGGGCAGGACGACATCGTCGCCCGTCAGGACAGGCTTTCCGAGGCGCTGACGGAGGTGTACGAGCGGCTGGGCGAGGACCAGCGGATGCTGCTGGAGTACAAGCTCTTCGAGCCGGCGTTCTACACCACGGATGTGCCGGACTGGGGCACGGCGTACGCGCACTGCCTGAAGCTCGGCCCGAAGGCCCAGGTGGTCGTGGACACCGGGCACCACGCACCGGGCACGAACATCGAGTTCATCGTGGCGCTCCTGCTGCGTGAGGGAAGGCTCGGCGCGTTCGACTTCAACTCCCGCTTCTACGCGGACGACGATCTGATGGTCGGCGCCGCCGACCCCTTCCAGCTGTTCCGGATCATGCACGAGGTGGTCAAGAACGGCGGTCTCACGTCCGAGACCAACGTCAACTTCATGCTCGACCAGTGCCACAACATCGAGGCGAAGATCCCCGCGGTGATCCGGTCGGTCGCCAATGTGCAGGAGGCGACCGCCAAGGCGCTGCTGGTGGACGGGGACGCGCTCGGCGCCGCGCAGAGGTCGGGCGATGTGCTCGCCTCGAACGCCGTCCTGATGGATGCGTACAACACCGATGTGCGGCCACTGCTCGCCGAGGTGCGCGAGGAGCAGGGGCTGGGCCGTGACCCGTTCGCCGCCTACCTCGCCTCCGGCAACCAGGAACGCATCGCCGCCGCCCGGGTCGGTGGCACGCAGGCCGGCTGGGGCGCCTGACCCGCCGGTACACCCTCCCCTTGCCGTCAACGCACTTCTCACCTCAGAAGGAACCCTTATGACGTCCGCGACGCACGCCGAGGTCGCAGCGCTCCTGGAGCGCGCGCACCGGATCGGCTCCGATCCCCGCAACACCAACTACGCCGGTGGCAACACATCGGTGAAGGCCGTCGGAGCCGATCCGGTCACCGACGGCGGGACCGAGCTGCTCTGGGTCAAGGGTTCCGGGGGTGACCTCGGCACCCTGACGGAGACGGGTCTCGCCGTGCTCCGCCTGGACCGGGTCCGCGCCCTCAAGGAGGTGTACCCGGGCGTCGAGCGCGAGGACGAGATGGTGGCGGCCTTCGACTTCTGCCTGCACGGCAGGGGCGGTGCCGCGCCGTCCATCGACACCGCCATGCACGCCCTGGTCGAGGCGGCGCACGTCGACCACCTGCATCCGGATTCGGGGATCGCCCTGGCGTGTGCGGCCGACGGCGAGAAGCTGACCGCCGAGTGCTTCGGCGACAAGGTGGCCTGGGTGGGCTGGCGCCGGCCGGGGTTCCAGCTCGGTCTCGACATCGCGGCCGTGAAGGAGGCCAACCCGCAGGCGGTCGGCGTGATTCTGGGCGGTCACGGAATCACCGCCTGGGGCGAGACGTCCGACGAGTGCGAGCAGAACGCCCTGTGGATGATCCGTACCGCCGAGACCTTCCTTCAGGAACACGGCAGGGCCGAGCCCTTCGGTTCCGTACTGCCGGACCGGGTGGCACTGTCCGCGGAGCTGCGCCGCGAACGGGCCGCGCAGCTCGCGCCGCTGATCCGCGGTCTGGTGTCCACGGACCGCGCCCAGGTGGGTCACTTCACCGACGCCGAACCGGTGCTGGACTTCCTGTCCCGCGCCGAGCATCCGCGCCTCGCCGCGCTGGGCACCTCATGCCCGGACCACTTCCTCCGTACGAAGGTCAGCCCGCTGGTCCTCGACCTTCCCTCGGACGCTCCGGTGGCCGAGGCCGGGGCACGGCTGAAGGAGCTGCACGAGGAGTACCGTGAGGCCTATCGCGCGTACTACGAGCGGCACGCCACTCCCGACTCCCCCGCCATGCGTGGTGCGGATCCGGCGATAGTGCTGGTGCCCGGGGTGGGCATGTTCTCCTTCGGGAAGGACAAGCAGACCGCCCGCGTCGCCGGGGAGTTCTACCTCAACGCCATCAACGTGATGCGCGGTGCGGAGGCTGTCTCCTCCTACGCGCCGATCGAGGAGTCCGAAAAGTTCCGGATCGAGTACTGGGACCTGGAGGAGGCCAAGCTGCGACGGATGCCGAAGCCGAAGCCGCTGGCCACCCGGGTGGCGCTGGTGACCGGTGCGGGATCGGGAATCGGGAAGGCCATCGCGCACCGGCTGGCCGCCGAGGGCGCGTGCGTGGTCGTCGCGGACCTGAACGGGGAGAACGCCGCCGCGGTAGCCCAGGACCTCGGCGGGGCCGACCGGGCGGTCGCGGTGACGGTCGACGTCACCAGTGAGGAGCAGATCGCCGAGGCGTTCAGGGCCGCCGTGCTCGCTTTCGGCGGTGTGGACCTCGTCGTCAACAACGCGGGGATCTCCATCTCCAAGCCGCTGTTGGAGACGACCGCGCGCGACTGGGATCTGCAGCACGACATCATGGCGCGCGGTTCGTTCCTCGTGTCTCGGGAGGCAGCCCGGGTGATGCGGGCTCAGGACCTCGGCGGCGACATCATCTACATCGCTTCAAAGAATGCCGTGTTCGCGGGTCCCAACAACATCGCGTACTCGGCGACCAAGGCCGACCAGGCCCATCAGGTGCGGCTGCTGGCGGCGGAGCTCGGTGAGCACGGTATCCGGGTGAACGGCGTCAATCCGGACGGCGTGGTGCGTGGTTCGGGGATCTTCGCCGCCGGCTGGGGCGCCCAGCGGGCGGCGACGTACGGCATCGAGGAGGAGAAACTCGGCGAGTTCTACGCCCAGCGGACCCTGCTCAAGCGCGAGGTGCTGCCCGAACATGTCGCCAATGCCGTGTTCGCCCTGACCGGTGGCGACCTCACGCACACCACAGGTCTGCACATCCCGGTCGACGCCGGTGTGGCAGCGGCCTTCCTTCGATGACCCGGACACGATCCCCATGGCTGTGAACTCACTCCACGACCCGGCCGGCGACTCCGTCTTCGCCGCCGTGGACCTCGGTGCCACCAGCGGCCGGGTGATGACGGGCAGGGTCGGACCCGGCACGCTGGTGCTGACCGAGGCACACCGGTTCGCCAACACACCGGTGCGGCTGCCGGACGGGCTGCGCTGGGACGTACTGGCCCTGTACCAGGGGATGCTGGAGGGGCTGCGGGCAGCCGGGCGCGGTGGTCAGGTCGCCTCGATCGGCATCGACACCTGGGCGGTGGACTACGGTCTGCTGGATGCCGACGGGGCGCTGCTCGGGGCGCCGTTCCATTACCGGGACGGGCGCAACAGCGGAATGTCGGAGCGGTTGCCGGACGGCTGCGGCGCGGCAGAGCTGTATGCCGTCAGCGGGTTGCAGCATCTGCCGTTCAACACGGTGTTCCAGTTGCTGGCACACCGTGCCGGCGCTCAGTGGGAGGCGGCGCGGACACTGTTGCTGATGCCCGATCTGCTGGTGCACTGGCTGACGGGGTCGGTGGGCGCCGAGATCACGAACGCGTCGACGACCGGTCTGCTCGACGCGCGCGGCGGTTGCTGGTCGGATGAGCTCATCGGACGGCTGGGGCTGGCGCGTTCGCTCTTTCCGCCGCTGCGTGAGCCGGGCGATCCGGCGGGGACACTGCTGGCGCACGTCGCCGAGGCCACCGGCCTGCCGGCCGGAACCCCGGTGACGACCGTCGCCTCGCACGACACGGCGTCGGCGGTCGTGGCGGTACCGGCGACGGAGTCGGACTTCGCGTACGTCTCGTCCGGCACCTGGTCGCTGGCCGGTCTGGAGCTGGACGCCCCGGTGCTGTCCGAGGAGTCCCGGGCGGCGAACTTCACCAACGAGCGCGGGGTCGACGGCACCGTCCGATACCTCCGCAACATCATGGGCATGTGGCTGCTGGAGGAGTGCCGCCGGGCGTGGGACCGCAGGGGCCCGGCCACCGGTCTGGCCGGGCTGCTGGCCGCCGCGGCCGCGGCGGAGCCGTTCGCCGCGGTGATCGACCCCGATGACGAGACGTTCCTCGCGCCGGGGGACATGCCGTCCAGGATCGACGCGTATCTGTTGCGGACGGGGCAGACGCCTCCGGGAACTCCCGGGGGGTACGTGCGGTGTGTGCTGGAGAGCCTGGCGCTGGCCCATCGCAGGACGCTGCGCCGGGCCGCCGAGCTGGCGGGCCGCGAGCCGAAGCGGATCCATCTGGTCGGCGGCGGCTCGCGCAATGAGCTGCTGTGCCAGTGGACGGCCGACGCGAGCGGGATGCCGGTGACGGCGGGGCCGGCCGAGGCCACGGCGCTCGGCAACATCCTGCTCCAGGCCCGCGCCCACGGTCTGGTGGGCGACCTCGCCGGCCTGCGTCGACTGGTCGCCCGTACACAGGAGTTGCGGCACTACGAACCCCGGGGAAACCGACAGGACTGGGACCGCGCGGACGACCGGCTCAGCCCGGGACCGGTGACGAGGAAGGGAAGTCCTGATGTCTGACGACTGCGGCGCCGAACCCGGCAGTCCACTTGTACGCACGTTGCGCCGACGAACCCGGGTGGGCCTGGTCTCGGGCGGGCTCGGCGCGTACTGGCCGCAGTTCCCCGGCCTTCTCGAACGGCTGCAGGAGTCGGCGCGGTTCGTGACCGAACGGTTCGAGGAGATGGGCTGCGAGGTGGTCGACGCGGGTTTCGTCTCCGATCCGCTGGAGTCCGCCAGGGCCGCGGAGCAGTTGCGCCGGGCCGACTGCGATCTGGTGATGACGTTTCTGACGACGTACCTCACCGCCTCGATGGTGCTGCCGATCGCGCAGCGCACCCACACACCGGTGCTGGTGATCGACCTCCAGCCGACCGAGGCCATGGACCACCCGAACACCGGCACGGGCGAGTGGCTGGCCTACTGCGGTCAGTGCCCACTGCCGGAGGTCGCCAGTGTGTTCCGGCGCAGCGGTATCCCGTTCCGGTCCGTCTCCGGTCATCTGCGCGACGAGAACGCCTGGGCCAGGATCGGCCGCTGGATCTCGGCCGCCGGTGTGCGTGGCGCACTGCGTCACGGCCGCCATGGGCTGATGGGGCACCTGTACCCGGGCATGCTCGACGTCTCCACCGACATGACGCTGGTCTCCACGCAGCTCGGCGGACATGTCGAGGTCCTGGAGTTCGACGACCTGCGGGTCAGGGTCGCGGCCGTCACGGACGGGGAGACCGCCGACCGGGTCGCGCTGGCACGTGAGGTGTTCACCCTGGACGGTTCCGTCGACGAGGACGACCTCGCCTGGGCGGCCCGTGTCTCGGTCGGTCTCGACCGGCTGGTGGCTGATTTCGCGCTCGACAGCCTCGCCTACTACCACCGAGGGCTGGAGGGCGAGATCCATGAACGGCTGGGCGCCGGCATGATCCTGGGCGCCTCGCTGCTGACCGCCCGTGGGGTGCCGATGGCCGGTGAGTACGAGCTGCGCACCAGCCTCGCCATGCTGATCGCCGACACCATGGGAGCGGGCGGTTCGTTCACCGAGCTACAGGCGCTCAACTTCCGCGACCGGGTCGTGGAGATGGGGCACGACGGCCCCGCCCACCTGGCGATCAGCGCGAAGGAACCGCTGCTGCGCGGTCTGGGTGTGTACCACGGCAAGCGCGGCTGGGGCGTCAGTGTCGAATTCGACGTCACCCACGGGCCTGTCACCACGTTCGGCATCGGTCAGGAGGCCGACGGCTCGTTCGTTCTGATCGCATCCGAGGGTGCGGTCGTGCCCGGTCCCCTGCTGGAGATCGGCAACACAACCTCCCGGGTCGACTTCGGTTTCGATCCCGGCGAGTGGACCGATGCCTGGTCCGCCACGGGCATCGGTCACCACTGGGCGCTGTGCACCGGCCACCGCGCCAAGGACTTCCGGGCCGCCGCGGACCTTCTGGGCATCCCGTTCCGTTCCGTGACCGGGCCCAACGCCCTCTGACGCGAGCGGTGTCTCAGCGGGTCGCCGGGGCCCCGGGGCCGAGTCCGAGTTCACCGCCGCCCAGCGGTGCGAAGAACCGCGCCACATCGGCTTCGGTGACCTCGGCGAGCCCGGCGGGGCTCCACCGCGGATTCCGGTCCTTGTCGATGATCTGGGCGCGTACGCCCTCCACCAGGTCGGGCCGGGTGAAGGCGGTGGACGAGACCCGGTACTCCTGGTCGAGCACCGCTTCCAGACTGTCGAGGCGCCGGGCTCTGCGGACTGCCTCCAGCGTCACCTTCAGTGACGTCGGCGACTTCGACAGGATCGTCGCCGCGGCCTGTTTCGCGGCGGGCACCCCGCGATCGGCGAGGCGCTCGACGATCTCCTCGACGGTGTCGGCGCCGTAGCAGGAGTCGATCCAGTCGCGATGTGCGGCCAGTTCGCCGCCGGGGGCTGCTACGGCGTACCGCTCCGCCGTCGCGGCGATGTCCGCGGGCGTGGTGCAGGCGTCGAGGGCGGCGATCAG
This sequence comes from Streptomyces brevispora, assembly GCF_007829885.1. NCBI lineage: Bacteria > Bacillati > Actinomycetota > Actinomycetes > Kitasatosporales > Streptomycetaceae > Streptomyces > Streptomyces brevispora. The sequence goes on along the minus strand of NZ_VIWW01000003.1, from coordinate 266,721 downwards.
GCCGGGAAGTTCCCGCGACGGCACGAAGTGGTCGGCGAGCCCGCACAGCAGCGCGTCCGCCGCGCCGACCGCTTCCCCGGTGAGAGACAGGTGGGTGCCGAGCTCACCGGGGGCCCTGCCCAGCAGGTATGTACCGCCCACGTCCGGAACGAACCCGATACCGGTCTCGGGCATCGCGATGCCCGACCGCTCCGTGACGATCCGGATCGAGCCGTGGGCCGAGATTCCGACGCCGCCGCCCATCACGATTCCGTCCATGACCGCGACGTACGGCTTGGGGAACCGGGCGATACGGGCGTTGAGCCGGTACTCGTCACGCCAAAAGTCCAGGGCGGTCCCGCCGCCGGCCATGGCGTCGTGGCGGATGGCGCGGATGTCGCCGCCCGCGCACAGTCCCCGCTGCCCCGCCCCGGTGAGCAGCACGGCAGCAACCGAGGCGTCCTGTTCCGCCGCGTCGAGCGCCTCTCCCATGCGCAGCACCATGGCGTGGTTCAGCGCGTTCAGGGCCCGGGGCCGGTTGAGCGTGATGTGACGGATGCGCCCTTCGGTGCGCAGCAGGACGGGATCCTCGTGGTTCATGCGTGCGCTCCGGTCAGCCCCTGTGCCGTGCCGCCCGCCGGTCACGGACGGCCTTCCGCTGCCATTGTGCGCGGCGGCCCGGAGCCCTGGTACGGAGGGGTGTTCCGGCCACGGGGCCGGGACCTGTACACCGTCCGGGAAGATCTCCGCTGTGGCAGCCGCACCGAACCGGCACGACAATTGGGGCACGCAGTACGGCAGCCCCGCCGGACGATCTTCGGAGCAGGAATGACCGATCACGATCGGCCACCGATCATCCCCGTCCGACCTCGCCTGTTGTTCGAGAAGACACCCCACGGCGACACCGGGACGGCGGAGCGGCTTGCCATGAACCGCACCGGCAGTTTCGAGTGGGATCTCGATGCCCGGACGCTGGACGTCGACGAGGCAGGCCTGCTGGTGTTGGGCCTGGATCCGTTCTCCTTCGACTCACGGCCGGAGTCCCTGGTGGAGCGGCTGGAGCCGTCGGAACGGATCCGTCTGGATGTGGCGATCGACGAGGCCGTCAAGGGCGGGCGCAACACGTACAGCGTCCATTTCCGCGTTCCGCTCGATCACGGCGGCGACCAGTGGACCCATATCCAGGCGCGCATCCTGCGCAGCTCCGGGGGGCGGGCGCGCCGGGTGATCGGGGTGGTACGGGACGCGACGGCGGAAGTCACCCATTCGGCCTTCGTGCAGGAGCTGGAAAAGCGACGTCAGCGCCAGACCGACATCGTCGAACGCACCACGAGCGCCTTGTCGCGGGCTGTGACCGTGGACGATGTGACGGCCGCGCTGACGGGACCGGGCGGGCTGGCACGGCTGGGAGCCGACGGGCTCGCGCTCGGGCTGATGGACAACAGCACGCTGAATGTCATCGCTCTGAGCGGCGACTCCTTGGAGGTCGTCGACGAGCTGGGACAGGGCCGGCTCGACCGGAAGTTCCCGCTGGCCGATACCATTCTCAGCGGCCGGCCACACTTCGTGAGTTCGCTCGGCGCGCTCACGCGGCGCTACCCGGTGCTGGAACCGTATATGGGGCAGCTGAAATTTCAGGCCGCGGCCTACCTGCCGCTCGTCGCACAGGCACGTTCACTGGGCGGGCTGGCGCTCTTCTACCGCGAGCGCACGGCCTTCAGCGCCGACGAGCGCAATCTGTGTCTGGGGCTGGCCGCCATCGTCGCCCAGTCCCTCCAGCGGGCCACGCTCTTCGACGAGGAGCGGGAGTTCGCCACCGGTCTCCAGTCCGCGATGCTGCCCCGGCGGATCCATGACATCGAGGGCGGCGAGATCGCCGTCCGCTACCACACGGCGTGGAGTGGCCGTCAGGTCGGCGGCGACTGGTACGACGTGATCGCGCTGCCGAAGTCCCGATTCGGCATCGTGGTGGGCGACGTACAGGGCCATGACACGCATGCGGCCGCGATCATGGGCCAGCTGCGGATCGCGCTGCGTGCGTACGCCGGGGAGGGCCATCCGCCGTCGACGGTACTGGCCCGGGCGTCCCGGTTCCTCGCCGAACTGGACACGGACCGGTTCGCCACCTGTACGTATGCCCAGGTCGATCTCGGTAGCGGAACGGTGCGGGTGGTGCGGGCCGGCCACTTCGCTCCGCTGATCCGGCATATGGACGGCCGGGTCGGCAGCCCGCGGGTACGTGGAGGTCTGCCCCTGGGGATCTCGACCGATTTCGGGGACGAGGAGTTCCCCGAGACCCGGCTCGATCTGGTCCCCGGCGAAACACTGGTCCTGTACACCGACGGGCTGGTCGAGGAGCCCGGCGCCGATATCGACGCGGGGGTGCGCACGCTCATCCATGAGGTGAGTGCGGGTCCGGCGGGGGCCGAGGCGCTTGCCGATCATCTGTCGGAACGGCTGTGGGAGCGCTGGGGTTCGGGTGACGACGTCGCGTTGCTGGTGTTGCGCCGCAGCCCGGATCCCGGGTCGCCGCGGGCCCCGCGGCTGCATCAGTACATCCACCAGGCCGACCCGCAGGGGCTCTCCGACGCACGGACGATCGTGCGCCAGGCCCTGGCCGACTGGGACATGGCCGAACTCGCGGACGACGCCGAACTGCTGACCGGGGAGCTGTTGGTGAATGTGCTGCTGCACACGGAGGGCGGCGCGGTGCTCACCCTGGAGGTGCTGCCGGAACCGGTGCGGCGGGTCCGGCTTTCCGTGCAGGACCGCTCCAGCGTATGGCCGAGGCGCCGGACACCGGGTGAGACGGCGACTTCAGGGCGGGGTCTGCTTCTCCTGGACGCCGTCGCCACGCGGTGGGGCATCGAACCCCGCGGCGAGGGGAAGGCGGTGTGGTGCGAGATCGGCCCGGCCGCGCCACCCACGTCCGCTCCCATGCACAGGGACGCCCGGAAGCCGGTGAAACCCGCGGGCGGGACGGACGGAACCGGGAGGACGAGCGGACAGCATTGAGGGGCGTGCCGCCCCGCCGAAAGCGATGCGGCACGCCCCCTGCCGGACCCCCGGCGCACTACGCGCCCGGGACCGCCGGACTACGTCAGTGCTGAGCGGTGCGACGCTTGCGCACGGACCACATGATGCCGCCACCGGCCAGCAGCACGGCAACAGCCGCACCACCGATGATGGGGGTCGCCGACGACGAACCGGTCTCGGCCAGATCCGGCGAGCTGGAACTCGGCGCGGCTGCGGCGGGCGCAGACGACGAAGCGGTCTCGCTGGGCTTGTCGCTCGGGGCCGGCGTCGCCGTGGTGGGCGACTCGGAAGGCTTCTCCGACGGCTTCTCCGACGGCTTCTCGGACGGTGTCGTCTCGGACGGCGTCACCGTGGGCGTCGGGGTGTCGCCCTCGCAGACCGGTGCCTGCTTGGTGTCCTCCTTCGAGAACTGGGCGCCGTCACCGGCCTTGACGACCAGATGCACCGTCAGAACCTTGTCGTGCGCGGGCAGTTCGATCGTCTTGTCGAGCCCCCTGCCGAAGGTCTCCGTCGGCAGCAGGTCCTTCCCGTCAACGGTGACGGTCACCTGGTTGGTGACCTTGTCGTTGTACGCGGTCAGGTGAAGGCTCACTTCGGTACAGGTCACGTCCCAGGTGGGGGTGTGAGCTGCGGCCGGGCCGGCGGTGAGAACCGCGCCGGTCAGGCCGACAACCGCAGCGGCAGCGAGGGTTCCCGCAGCACGCAGCGATCTCCTGGGTATGGTCATGGAATGTTCCTCCGCAAATGTTTCATCGCCCGAATGGCGGTGGGGCGCACAGTACTGCCCTCGTCCCCCGTATGTGCACCCGGCCCACACACCGTTCGACGTCACAACTGGCGGCACACCATCACCAGTTGGGACATGACGGACAGCGCTGACGGGGTGATGGCCGGACCGGCGGTGGCGCGAAGTGAGCGTATGACGCCGGAACGTGCCGATCGAGCCGTTTCGGCCAGTCGGCCGACCGTGCAGGCCGGCCGCGCCGACCGAGAGACACCGAACATCGGACACCGGTTGCCGAATACCGGATACCGGTGCTGTCAGAGCGGTCGGTGCATGATGTGCAGTCCGACGAATCCCTGCTTCGGGTGGTCGAAGCCCTCGGGCAGCGTTCCCAGGACCTGGAAGCCGAGCGAGCGGTAGAGCCCGACCGCGGCGGTGTTCGTCTCCACCACCGCGTTGAACTGCATGGCGCGGAACCCGGCGGTACGGGCCCAGTCGATCGTGTACGCGCACAGGGCCCGTCCCACGCCGCGTCCGGCGTGCCGGGGGTCGACCATGTAACTGGCGCTCGCGATGTGCGAGCCGTTTCCCATATGATTCCTGTTCATCTTCGCCGTACCCAGAATCGTCCCGTCGTCGGCAACCGCGACGACCGTACGGTTGGGTGGCTCGAGGAGCCACCAGTCCTGGGCGTCGAACTCCCCCAGGTCGAGGGGATAGGTGAAGGTCTCGCCGTCGGAAACGATTCGGTGGAAGAACGGCCATACGGCCGGCCAGTCCCCAGTGGTTGCTTCCCTGATCAACATGGCGCAAAGACTGCCCGCTCCGGCCGCCGCTCGCGAGCCCTTATTTCCTGTTCGAGGCGTCCTCCCGCACCGAGCCTCCCCGCGGGCCGGCGAGCGGGCGGCGCGTACCTGGTGGACGGTGCCCGGCAGAGCGGGCAGCACGAGTGGCCGCGCGATGGACGTCATGCGCCCGAGGACGGCGACTTCGGCGCACCCTGCGCAGCCCGAGCCGGGCCAGGAGCCCAACAGGCCCTCCTTGTTCCACCGGTTCAGCAGGCTCGGCCAGATCGTCGGCCGACGCGACCGGCCCGGCCAGTTGGACTGCCTCGGCCGGCTCGACCGGCTTGACCGACTCGGCCGGCCCGACCGGATCGGTCAGTTCAACCGCCTCGGCCGATACACGCGGTCGGCCGAGTTCCTTCCGGCGCGGCCGCTGTTCGTCTCCGGGGCGTGGCGCCTGGCGGTGCTCACGGGCACTGTCCAGCTCCATGATGAGGTTGACCCGTCGCCACAGGATCTCGTCCGGTTCATCAGCGTGCATCAGGCGGCACATCGCCTGCCCCGTGGCCGACGGCCCCCGTTGCCCGAAGACCGGCTCGGGCCGGACCCTGGCGAAGTGGGCGCGCTCGTAGGGGTCGTCGACCACTTCCGCCAACTGGGCGGGGTCCAGTGCCTGGGCCGCGATCGCCGCGCGCGCCCAGGGATCCTCGGTGCGGGTCAGCAGCCGTTCGATCCTCCGCGAACGCCAGTTACGCGGGCGGCAGTCCATGCCGGAGTCCAGCCGGCTGCGCATCCAGGCCGGGCTGTTGCCCACCAGCAGTTCGGGCGAGCGGGCGGCAAACCCGCCGAGTTCCTGGGCGAGATAGAGCCACACCACCACTCGGTAGCGATTGAGATAGAACGCGACCGGTGTGACGCATCCCGCGCGGGCCAGCCGGGTGAAGCGGCCCGGGCTGATTCCGAGCAGCCGCGCGCCTTCCGCCGTCCCTACCGTGCGCACCCGCTCCCGCAGAGCCTCCGGGAAGCCGTCCTCCGACCGCAGCCGGTCGATCTCCTCCTGGCGGACCCTGGGCCGCCCGCCGCTGCGCTGCGCTTCGACCCGGACGATGCCCAGGTGCACCGCCAGCTCGAACTCACCTCGTTTCAAAACAAGTTCCGCAGCAGCCCGGCTTACGGCGACCGTGGGTGCACCGCTTGTACGTACCGCATCCGTCACCGGCATGACGATCCTCCCCCATGAGATCCGAATACTCTCTGTGACCACGGTAGCCCGGGGAGAACCACCACCGCCCGGCCTGTGGATAACTCCCCGGCCGGGCGGCAACATTGAACGAAGGACGCGTCAGATCAGGCTGTCTCCGGCGCTTCCGTCCTGCCTCGCCGCCACACCCAGATGTTCCCCGACCTTGTTGACCAGCAGCGTCATCTCGTACGCCACCTGACCCACGTCGGCCTCGGCCTCACTGAGCACGCACAGACAGCTGCCGTCCCCGGCGGCCGTCACGAAGAGCAGCGCCTCGTCGAACTCCACCATGGTCTGCCGGGCCTTTCCGGCGCGGAAGTGCCGTCCCGATCCGCGGGCAAGGCTGTGCAGGCCGGACGAGACCGCCGCCAGATGTTCCGCGTCCTCACGCGCCAGACCCGTACTCGCTCCTGTCACCAGACCGTCGTTGGAGAGCACCAGGGCATGCCGTATGTGCTCCACCCGGCTGGTGAGATCGTCGAGGAGCCAGTCGAGTCCCCTGTCCAGCGCCATCCTGTTCCTCCCCGTTCATACGTTCCCCGTGCCCCCGTACGCGTAAGCCTTGCGCACCGGTCACGTCCGGGCAACCTCCCCTCCACGCATCGGACAGGGCGAAATCAGGACATGCCTTCTCAGCTCACCGAGTCGAGGAGCCGGGCCGTGTGCATCCGGCCCGCGTACTCGACCATGCGGATCAGGACCTCCTTGCCGGAGTCCCGGTCGCGGGCGTCGCACAGCACCACGGGCGTTCCCGGGTCGAGGTCGAGGGCGCGTGAGACCTCTTGTTCGCTGTACGAGCGCGCCCCCGTGAAGCAGTTGACCGCGACGACGAAGGGGATCCGCCGGTGCTCGAAGTAGTCGACGGCCGGGAAGCAGTCCTCCAGCCGCCGGGTATCGGCCAGGACGACGGCCCCGAGGGCGCCTTGGGACAGTTCGTCCCAGAGGAACCAGAAACGGTCCTGTCCCGGCGTACCGAACAGGTACAACGAGAGGCCGGACCGGATGGTGATGCGTCCGAAGTCCATGGCGACGGTCGTCGTGGTCTTCCGGGCGACACCATCGGTGTCGTCGACCGACTGACCGGCCTCGCTGAGAAGTTCCTCCGTCCGCAATGGCCGGATCTCGCTCACCGCTCCGACCAGCGTGGTCTTGCCGACCCCGAATCCGCCGGCGACCAAGATCTTCAGGGCCATGACATCGCTCTGCGGGGCCGCCCCGGTGCCGGCCTCGTAGGTGCTGTCAGTGTGCTCGGGTGGCATCGATCACTTCTCTCACCAATGAGTCCCAGGATGTCGAATGCGCAGGTCAGAGCCATCTTGCCGGGCTTGGATCCAGTGAATCCTCGGCAGGTGCACGGCGACAGCATGGCAAACAGGAACCCGGTCCGTGGGATGGGACCGCATTCTTGGGGATATGACCATTTCAGGCCGTTCACCGCCTGGAAAAGCCCACATTCCGGTGTGATTGTCAGCCCTCCGATTGTTCCTGGTCGATGACGACTCACCACGGAAGCTCCACGTCCGGCGCCTACACTGGTCCCTTCGGGTGCGAGGAGTCGGCCCACGCGGACGGGAGTACAAGAGTGTCGACAGGTGCCGGCGGCGGTTTCCAGGATCCGCCCGCGGAGGTGCTGGCCCAGGCGGCTGCCGCCTTCGGTCTGCTGGCGACACCTGCCCGGCTGCACATCGTCTGGGCGCTGGCCCAGGGCGAGAGCGATGTGACGGGCCTCGCGGAGCGGGTGGGCGGCACGCTTCCATCGGTGAGCCAGCATCTGACGAAGCTCAAGCTGGCCGGCCTCGTCCGCTCCCGGCGCGAGGGCCGCCGTCAGGTGTACCTGGTCGACGATCCCGATGTGGTGACAGTCGTACGGCTCATGGTCAGCCAGCTCGCGGAGCGGGCCGGGTACCCGTCCACGCAACCCGCACGTCTCCATGAACTCGGCGCCTGAGAACGCTGCCGCGGCGGAGAACGCAGACCGGTCGGCTGTCGTCGTGCCGATGCCCGGCGCCACCGCCGGCCCCGCGGCCACCGCGCAACCGCCCGCCGCACCGACCTCGCTCCAGGTCCTGCGTTCGCTGGACAGCGGGCCGCGGGGGCTGCTGGAGACGGAGGCGGAGGAACGGCTGGCCCGGTTCGGCGAGAACATCCTCCCCGCCTGGCGCCCGGTCCCCTGGCCACTGCGCTTCCTGCGCACCCTGCGAGACCCCTTCACTTCCGTACTGCTCTGCCTCGGGCTGATCTCGGCCGTGGTGGACGCGTGGGGTACGGCGTCCGTCACCCTGGTCCTGGCGGTGGTCAGCGGTGTGCTGCGGTCCTCGGAGGAGCATCGGGCCCACCGGGCGACGGCGGCGCTGCGCGAGTTGGTGGCGACGACCGCGACGGTGCAGCGCCGCAGCGGCCCCGACACGGTCCCACAGGCCCGCGAGGTACCGGTCGGCGAGCTCGTCCCGGGTGACGTGATCAGACTCGGCCCGGGAGACCTCGTGCCGGCCGATGTGCAGCTGCTGCGCGCGAGCGGTCTGACCGTGCATCAGTCCGCCCTCACCGGGGAGTCCGCTCCCGTCGGAAAACATCCCGCGGACGCCGGGCTGCGGCAGGGGGCCACGACCGCGCTGCACAGCGTGCCCGGCATCGGGGCGGGCGTCTTCGCCCAGCGTCAGCTGTGTTTCCAGGGCAGCAGTGTGGCGTCCGGCAGCGGTACGGCAGTGGTGGTCGCGACCGGTGGGAACACCCGGTTCGCCGCCGCGCACGACCGGTCGGCACACCGCCGCGGCGCGAGTGCGTTCGACCGGTCGGTGCAGGGGATCTCCTGGACTCTGATCCGGTTCATGCTGCTCACCCCACCGCTGGTCCTGATGGCCAATGCCGCACTGCGCGGGCGGGGTCTGGAGACCTTGCCGTTCGCCGTCGCGGTGGCGGTGGGGCTGACGCCCGAGATGCTGCCGGTCATCGTCACCACTGCGCTGGCCCGGGGTGCTTCCCAACTCGCACGCAACAACGGGGTGATCGTCAAGCGGCTGCCCGCGCTGCACGACCTGGGCGCGATCGATGTGCTCTGCCTGGACAAGACCGGCACCCTCACCCAGGACCGGCCCGTCGTCGACCGCTCGCTGGACCGGACGGGGCATCCCGATCCACGGGTGCTGCACTGGGCGGCGGTCAACGCCCTGTGGACGCTTCAGCTCGCCGACCTCCCGGCGCCGGACGCCCTCGACGAAGCGGTGCTGGACGCCTGGGAACAGCAGGACGGCCCGCTGTCCGGGACCAGTGACTGGACGCCCCCCACTGCCGTCGGGTCGTACGACGCGGTGGCCGCCCTGCCCTTCGATCCGGTGCGGCGTCTCTCCACCGCGGTTGTCCGGCTCCCCGGCGGGTTGGGCACCCATGTGCTGGTGACCAAGGGGGCGGTGGAGGCCGTCCTGGAACGGTGCGACCTGGAGCCGGAGGAACGGGAGCGGCTGGCCGGTATGGCGGCGCACGAGGCCGCCCATGGGCTGCGGCTGCTCGCCGTCGCCCGTACCGAGCGGCCCGCACGGTTCGGCACGTACGACCCGGCCGACGAACACGGGCTGACCTTTCTCGGCTTCGTGGCCCTGCGGGACGCGCTCACGCCCAGCGCCGCCGACGCACTGGAGGTGCTGGCCCGCCGGGGTGTCGCCGTGAAGGTCCTCACCGGGGACCACCCGGGCACAGCGGCCCGTGCCTGCCGGGACCTCGGGCTGGATCCGGGGCAGGTCGTCTCCGCCGAGGAGGTGGACGCGCTGTCCGCGGCGGAGCTCGCCCGCGCGGCCGACCGGGCGACCGTCTTCGCCCGCTGCACCCCTGGGCACAAGGCCCGGATCGTCGCCGCGCTGCGTGCATCGGGACACACCACGGGGTTCCTCGGTGACGGTGTCAACGATCTGCCGGCCCTGCACGCCGCAGATGTGGGCATCTGTCCTCGCAACGCGGTCGACGTGGCACGGGAGACCGCCGATGTCGTTCTCGCGGAGAAGGACCTCGGCGCGATCGACCACGCGATCACCGCGGGCCGGCACAGCAGCGGCAACATCGCCACGTACCTGCGCATCACGCTCTCCTCGAATCTCGGAAACGTGATCGCGATGCTGGCCGCAGGTCTGCTGCTGCCGTTCCTGCCGATGCTTCCGGCGCAGGTCCTGGTCCAGAACCTGTGTTTCGACGCGGCGCAGCTCGCCTTCGCCTTCGACCGTCCCGCTTCCTCGGTACTGCGACGGCCGACGGTGCTGCGCCCGCGGGACTTCCTCCGGTTCATCACGGGATTCGGGCTGCTGAACGCCGCCGCCGACCTGGCGACCTTCGCCGTGCTGGCCCTTGCCCTGCACGATTCCCGGGCGGACGACCAGGCGGCCTTCCACTCCGGATGGTTCACCGAGAACCTCCTCACCCAGGCCCTGGTGATGCTGCTGCTGCGCACCGGCCGACGGGCCGCGGAGGGCCGCACAGGTGGACCGCTGCGGGCGGCCGCGGCCGGTCTGGCGGTCGTCGGCGTCCTGCTGCCGCTCACCCCGCTCGGCCCGCCGCTGGGTATGAGCGCACTGCCGCCGCTCTATTACCTGTTGCTCGCCAGCGTCCTCGCGTTGTACGCATACGGCCTCGCAGCGGCGCGCAACCGCTATGAACGGAAACGGAAGCTCTGATGGCCACGGCGGACAACGACCGCGCGGATTCCGGCACGGGAACCGCTCACGGCCGGCCGGTACGTGTACGCCGCGCCACCCTCGACGATGTTCCGGCGCTGGTGCGGATGCGCGCTGATGCCGGCCGACAGGGGGATGGCCACCGGTGACGACCGCGCTCCGTGGCGCGCCGCCTCGGCGCAGTGGTTCGCCGACCGGATGCCGCGGCCGGATGAGTTCGCCGCGTTCCTGGTCGACAACACCGAACTGGGCGTGGTGTCGTGCGCGGTCGGCTCGAGCGGGCTGCAGGGTCACGTGTCCAACGTGAGCACCGATCCGCGGCGGCGCCGGCTGGGCCATGCCCGGGCCTGTCTTGACGCGCTGCTCGCCTGGTTCGAGCAGGAGACGCGTGTGCGGTGGTCAGTCTCAACGCCACCGGGGACGGGGCAGGTCTGTACGAGTCGTTCGGGTTCGCGCCGCCCCGGCACCACCCCTCTTTGCAGCTGCGGACGGCCGGGCCGTCGGTCTGAGAGGCTGCCGGTGGCCTCCGTCCGCCGGATCGCAGGTCACCCGACAGCCGCTGAGCCGTCCGCAGCGGCTCAGCCGTACGACAGGTTGCTGCAGGGGTCGTCGTCGGCCGAGCGGGCTTCGTCGGCTACGGCGGACGGCACTGCGTCGGATGTCGCGGGGGCGGCTGCGGGGTTGTCGGCGTAGTCGCTGCCGACAATCACCTGGATTCCGGCGGCGGCCGACTCCGTGGTCCGCGCTCCCGCGAAGAGCCGGGCCGTGGTCTCGGCCTTGTCCCGCAGGCCCGGGCCGTAGGTGACGAGGGTGTGGGTCTGGTCCTGGGAGTTCGCGGTGGCCGTGCCGGTGACGGTGAAGCCGTGCGAGCGCAGGAGCTTCGCCGCGTCGGCCGCGAGTCCGGTCACGGTGGTGCCGTTGTAGACGGCCACGTCGATGCCCGTGCCGGAGACGGGAGCGGTGGCAGAGGGCGACGCCCCGCCGGATGCGGTGGCCGGGCCGTCTCCTCCCGCCTTGCCTGCGGCGTTCTGGCCGTCGAGTGTGCGGTCGGCCTTCAGGGACGCCCACAGCGCGCCGGCGTCCGGTTCCACGATCGCGACGCGGGCGCCCTGGTAGCGCCAGGGGACGGTGACGAACTTCGTGTTGTGCAGGTCGACGTTCTTCATCGACATGGCGAACGACAGCAGCCGGTCGGCCGATCCGAGCCCCGGGTCCACGGTCATCGCGTCGGTCGCCGCGTTGGCGAGCGGCAGCAGGGTGGTGGGGCTCAGGCCACGGGACTTGACCTCCTTCACGAGGGAACCGACGAAGGCCTGCTGCCGCTTGATGCGCCCTATGTCGGAGCCGTCGCCGATGCCGTGCCGGATCCGTACGTAGTCGAGTGCCCGCTGTCCGGAGACCGACTGCGGGCCCTTGGCGAGGACCAGGGTTCCCCGGGTGGTTCGCTTGGGGTTCAGATCGCGCTGGTAGATGTCCTTCGGCAGACAGACGGGCACTCCTCCGACGGCCGAGGTCAGCGCGGAGAAGCCTGCGAAGTCGACCACGATGGTGTGGTCGACACGCAGGCCGGTGAGGTGTTCGACCGTGTTCTGGGTGCAGGCGGGGTTGCCCTCGGCCGTCTCCCCCACCGAGAACGCCGCGTTGAAGATGGTGTGGTGCTGCGGGGTCGTCCAGCTGCCGTCGGGCATTTTGCAGGCCGGAATGTCGACGAGTGTGTCGCGGGGGATGGACACGGCGACGGCATGCTTGTGGTCGGCGTAGACATGCAGCAGGAACGCGGTGTCGGAGCGCCCGACGTCGCCCGTGCCACCGCCGAGCCCGCTGTTGGCGCCCGATCGTGAGTCCGACCCGATGACAAGGACGTTCTGTCCTTTGGACGTGTCGGGCGGCCGGTCGCCCGACACTCCGTCGGCGCTGAATGTGTCGATGCTGCCGGTCAGTTTGAGGTACCCCCAACCGACTCCGGCGACCAGCAGTACCAGGAAGGAGAGCCCGAACAGGGCCGTCCGCCGCAGACGACTCCTCCGTCCCCCTGCCGCTGCCGCCTTGTGACTGCCTGCCATTGGCCACCCCGTTCGTCCGGCTTCCATGCAGTCGGACTCGCACCGCACACACATGGTTGTACAGTTGCGCAATGTAGCAAGTGTTTTCGCCCGGATGGATCACCGGACCCGTCCATCGTCGGTCCGATCCGCTGTCCACAAATGCCTGCCGGAAACATTGACCGGAAGACACCCGAAGAAAGGGCGTGAAGCGCATGCTGCGCAACGGCCTCGAACCCTGGCACCTGGTGATCGTCGCGATCGTCGTGCTGATGCTGTTCGGCTCGAAGAAGCTGCCGGACACCGCCCGCGCCCTGGGCAAATCCATGCGGATCCTGAAGAGTGAGGCGAAGGCCATGAAGGAGGAGTCTCCTCGGTGAGCGGCGCGGCCGCAATCGCCGCACCGGCTCGCCACTTCATGGCTTGCGCAATCAGGGAACCCTGAGGGCAGGGCCGTCGTTCAACTCGGTGACGGCCGAAGAAGCGCTGATCAGAAGTAGTGCCGATCGGCGGATCATTGAATCATTGGAGGAAGTTCATGGGTGTGACCCTGGCCAAGGGCGGCAACGTCTCCTTGTCGAAGGAGGCGCCCGGCCTGACCGCGGTGACGGTCGGCCTGGGCTGGGACGTACGGACGACGACGGGCGCCGATCACGACCTCGACGCCAGCGCACTGCTGTGCTCGGAGAGCGGCAAGGTCCTCTCCGACCAGCACTTCGTCTTCTACAACAACCTCAACAGCCCGGACGGTTCCGTCCAGCACACCGGTGACAATCTGACGGGCGAGGGCGAGGGCGACGACGAGTCCATCAATGTGGACCTGGCGGGCGTCCCTGCGGATGTCGCGAAGATCGTCTTCCCGGTCTCCATCCATGACGCGCAGAGCCGGGGGCAGAGTTTCGGCCAGGTGCGCAACGCCTTCATCCGTGTGGTGAACCGGGCCAACGGCGTGGAGCTCGCCCGCTACGACCTGAGCGAGGACGCGTCGACGGAGACGGCGATGGTGTTCGGCGAGCTGTACCGGCACGGAGCGGAGTGGAAGTTCCGCGCGGTCGGCCAGGGGTACGCCTCCGGCCTGGCGGGTATCGCGTCCGACTACGGCGTCAACGTCTGACCTATCGCTGCCGTGAACCGGATCTGCACGGGTCCCGGTCCGCACTCCGGCATACGGAGCGCGGACCGGGACCCGTTCCGCTTCACCGGAGCCCGGCGGCTCCCGGCGCCTTCGTCCCGCTGCGACTGATCGCACTGGGCCACCAGGCCTTCGGACCGATGTCCACGACCAGCGCCGGCGCGAGCAGTGAACGCACCACCAGGGTGTCCAGGAGCACGCCGAAGGCCACGATGAAGGCGATCTGAGCGAGGAACGCCAGCGGAATGACGATCAGCGCGGCAAACGTGGCGGCCAGCACCACCCCCGCCGAGGTGATCACCCCGCCCGTGCTGACCAGTCCGCGCAGTACGCCCTGCCGGGCCCCGTGCGCCAACGCCTCCTCCCGGACACGCGACATCAGAAAGATGTTGTAGTCCACGCCAAGGGCCACCAGGAAGACGAACCCGTACAGCGGCACGGAGGCATCCGTTCCGCTGAACCCGAAGGCATGCTTGAAGACCAGCGCCGAAACGCCCAGGGTCGCCAGGAAGTTGAGCCCCACGGTGGCCACCAGCAGGACCGGGATCAGCACGGATCGCAGCAGCCCCATCAGGATCACCAGAATGATGGCGAGCACCACCGGCACGATGACGCCGCGGTCGTGCCCGGCCGTCTGCTGGGTGTCGTACTGCTGCGCGGTGTAACCGCCGACGAGCGCGTCGGCTCCCGGGATCGCGTGCACGGCGGTGCGCAGGCGCTGGATCGTGGCCTTGGCCGCATCACTGTCCGCGGCGTCCGTCAGCGTTGCGTCGATGCGCACGCGGCCGTCCACCACGACGGGCGGACCGCCACCCGGCCGTCCGGAAGCCGTCACGGGTGCCGCGGAGGCGACACCTCGCGTCCCCTCGGCCGCAGCGGTCACCTCGGCGGCGCGGGCACTGTTGGCGACGACGACCGCGGGGTTGCCCGATCCGCCCGGGAAGTGCTTCCCCAGGGTGGCCTGCGCCGAGACGGACGGGGCGTCGTTCACGAAGATCTCGTCCAGCGGTACGCCCTGCGACTTCAGCGTGGGCGCGAACGCCGCACAGGCGACCAGGACCAGGGAGGTGGAGATCCAGACCTTGCGCGGGGTGCGGTCGACTCGGGCCGCGACCCGTCGCCAGATGCCGTGTCCCCCGGCCGCCTCGTCCGCCGGGCGCGGTTTCGCCGGCCAGTAGGCGGCCCGGCCGCACAGGACCAGCACCGCCGGCAGGAAGGTCAGTGTGCTCAGCACCGCGCAGACGATGCCGATGGCCCCCACCGGGCCGAGCGCCCGGTTGTTCGTCAGATCGCTCAGCAGCAGCGCGAGCAGGCCGAGGGCCACGGTTGCGGCGCTCGCGGTGACGGCCCCGAAGGAGCGGCGCAGCGCGGCTACGGCCGCGGCCGTGCGGTCGCCGTGCCGGGTGAGCTCCTCGCGGAAGCGTGCGGTGAGCAGCAGCGCGTAGTCGGTGGCCGCGCCGATCACCAGAATCGACAGAATGCCCTGGACCTGGCCGTCCACACGCACGACGTCGTGGTCCGCGAGGACGTAGACGATCGCGCAGGCGAGTCCGAGGGCGAGGACGGAGCTGAAGATGATCAGGAACGGCAGCAGCAGACTTCGGTAGACGAGAAGCAGGATCACCAGCACTGCGGCGAGTGCGACGCCCAGCAGCAGCCCGTCGATCCCGGCGAAGGCGTCCTTGAGGTCGGCCTGGCTGGCCGCGGGTCCGGCGATCCCTGCCGTGGTGCCCGCCACCGTACCTGCTGCCTCACGTACCCGGTCGAGCGTGCCGGGCAGTGCGTCCCCCAGGCCGGAGCTGAGTTGCACGACACCGGAGAGCGCCTCGCCGCCCTCGGAAGGCAGTGCGGGCGAAGGCGTTCCGACGACTCCCGGCACCCCGGCCAGGGAGGCGAGTGCCCGGGTGGACGCGGCCTGAGCACCCGCCGGGAGCGGGCCCCGCTCGCTTGTCCAGACGACGATCGCGGGTACGGTTCCGGACCGCTGGAACTCCTTCTGGGCCTCGGACACCTTCGTCGACTCCGCGCTGCGCGGCAGGAACGCGGCCTGGTCGTTCGTGGACACCTCGCCGAGCTTTCCGGCGTACGGGCCCAGCGTCCCGCCGATGCCGAGCCAGACGACGAGCAGGGCCACGGGCACCAGCCAACGGACGATGCGGTGCCGCGGTACGGGCTTCATTGCTTCCCCAGAGGTCGGTGCACGATCACGGTCTCTCAATCATTCATTATCTCAATGATTGAGAGATATTACTCTGGAGGTATGCGCACCGCAGACAGAGGCCCGGACAGAGGCATGGACGACGGACCCACCGGGCTCCAGTCGTTCGCTGTCCTGCTGCGCCGGATGAACAGCGAGTTCAATCGCATCGCCCACGAGTTCGCCCAGTCCCAGGGCCTGCATCCCACGGATGTGCAGGCGCTCATCGCGATCCTCGACGCCGAGCGCACCGGGACGGGGGCGGCCATGACTCCGGGGAGACTGCGTGAACAGCTCGACCTCACCTCAGGCGCGGTGACAGCGTGTCTGGACCGCCTGGAGCGCGCGGGGCACATCCGGCGGGTCCGGGACAACAGCGACCGTCGGATGGTGCATCTGCACTACGCCGCCGCGGCGAAGGCGGTGGCCCGCGACTTCTTCATGCCACTGGCGGACAGCACGGACTCGGCCCGGCGCCAGTTCGACGAGGCCGAACTGGCGGTCGTGGTGCGCTTCCTGGACGCCATGAACGACGAGCTGGCCCAGTTGCGCAAGGACGGGCGGCAGCCCTGAGCGGGGGCGTCCGGTCGGACGGTGCTCAGAGTGCCCGCAGGCCGGTGATCACCTCGCGGATGATGCGTTCGTCGGGCAGCTGCGCAGGCGGCACGGGGCGGCTGACCCGTACGTAACCCGATTCGAGCAGGTCGCCGAGGAGCACCCGAACGACGCCGACCGGCAGATCGGCGTCGGCGGAGAGTTCCGCGACCGACTGGGTCTCGGTCCGGCAGAGCGTCAGCAGGGTCCGGTGTTCCGGCCCGAGCAGCGCGTCCTTCGAGCTCTTGGACGCGGTGTCGTCGAAGGTGACGAGCGCGATCAGGTCGAAGTGCGCGCCGCCCGGCCCCGGTTCCGTCCGGCCGCCGGTCATGGCGTACGGACGGACCAGCGGGCCCGCGTCGGCGTCGTACCACTGGCTGCCGGGCAGTTCGTACGGCTCGGGGGCGCCCGGGAGGTGTTCCCGGGCCTCGTCGGTACCGGACAAGGTGTCCCAACCTCCTTCAGTCAGCTGCCGACGGGTGTCCGGCGAACCGTGCCGGGGTACGCAGGTGCTCGCCCACCCGGTTGACGAGCCGGGCCATCTCGTAGGCGACCATGCCGATATCGGCGAACGCCGTAGTGAACACGGCGAGGCAGGACCCCTCCCCCGCGGCGGCGACGAACAGGAACCCCTCGTCCATCTCCACCATCGTCCGGCGTACGTCTCCAGCCCTGAAGTGGCGTCCGGCGCCTTTCGCGAGGCTGTGGAACCCGGAGGCGACCGCGGCCAGATGTTCGGCGTCCTCGCGGCTCAGCGTGCTGGACGCGCCGACCGCGAGCCCGTCGCCGGACAGCACGACCACGTGCCGTACCTCGCCGGCTCGCGCCACCAGATCGTCCAGCAGCCAGTCCAGTTCGCCGGAACGGCCGCGGACCCCGGCCCTCTCGTTCGCGATCATGCGGGGTCTCCTTCGGTGAGCGGGCGGGGTTCGGTGGTACGCGGGGGTGGCGCCGGTGTCTCCGGGCCAAAGCCGCCGCCGCGTACCCAGCCGGCCCGGTAGGCGGTCATCCGGTCCCGGACCTGTTCGGGCGTGCGCTCTGCGGATGCGTCCTCGGCCGGGCTGCCCGACGGGGGCGGTTCGGGCCTTGGCTCCTCGCGCAGTTGCGGCACGAGGCTGGCCTGGCGCACCCGGCGGGGCAGGGCGTCGTCCTCGCCCCGCTCTGCGTCCGGAGGCGGGGCATCGCCTGTTTCGTCCGCCCGGCGGGGCCGCGGGCGCAACGCGGTCACCCGGGTTTCCGGGCCCGTGTGGGACTCCAGTGCGGGAACGGCGACGGGCGCGGGAAAGGCCGTGGTCCGGGCCCGTTCCGGCCGCGCGCCCGGGGCAGAGGGGAAGGAGATCCCCTCGTGCTCGTCGCTACGCCCGGCCGGGTCCCTCCGCAGTGCGGTCTGCTCCGCGGCCGGTGGCAGCGCACTCTGCAGCAGCGCGGTCGGCAGCAGGACCACGGCCGTTGTGCCTCCGTACGGCGAGGTACGCAGCTGGACCTTGATCCGGTGGCGCACGGCGAGCCGGCTGACGACGAACAGGCCGAGCCGGTCGCTGTCGAAGAGGTCGAGCGCCTCGGCCTCTTCGATGCGCCGGTTGGCCTCGGCGAGGAGTTCGGGTCCCATACCGAGACCACGGTCCTCGATCTCCAGCGCGTACCCGTTGCCGACGGGTTCGCCGGTGATGTGCACCCTGGTGTGCGGGGGTGAGAACTGTGCGGCGTTCTCGACCAGTTCGGCGAGCAGGTGGATGAGGTCGGCGACGGCCGTCCCCTTCACCGCGCCGTCGGGCAGCCGGCGGACCTCCACCCTGGCGTAGTCCTCGATCTCGGAGACGGCGGCCCGCACGACGTCGGTCAGGGACACGGGCATGCGCCAGGCCCGTCCCGGGGCGGCGCCGGACAGGATGATCAGGCTCTCGGCGTGCCTGCGCATCCGGGTGGTGAGGTGGTCGAGGCGGAAGAGGTCGCTCAGCTCGTCGGGGTCGTCGGCCCGGCGCTCCATGCTGTCCAGGAGGTTGAGCTGACGGTGGACCAGCACCTGGCTGCGGCGGGCCAGATTGACGAAGACGCCGGAGATGCCGTCCGCGAGTTCGGCCCGTTCGACAGCGGCGCCGAGGGCTGCCCGGTGGACGGTGCCGAGGGCCTCTCCGACCTGCCCGATCTCGTCGTGGGAGGCGGGCCCCGGCGGGGCCTCGGCCTGGATGTCGAGCTCCTCGCCCGCGCGCAGCCGCCGCATCGCCAGGGGCAGTTTGCGCCGGGCGATCTCCAGGGCGCTGTTGCGGAGGCTGACCAGTTCCACGACGAGCCCGCGGCCGATGCGCACCGAGATCACGAGGGAGGCGGCGACAGCGACACAGCCGAAGATCACGGCGGCCCCGGACGTGCTGAGCAGCGCGCGGGCGAGCGGGTCGGCGCGGTCCCCGGCTCCGGTGCCGATGCGGCTCAGTTCGCCCCGTACATCGGCCGCGGCCGGCTGCCAGTCGTCGGCGGGCACGGCACGGGCCGCCTCCCGGCCGGGTGCGGCGGCGAGCACGGTGTCCTCGGCCGCCTGGATCGTGCGGTAGGAGGGATGGACGGCGAACTTCTTCCAGGCGGCGCGTTCGGCGGCGGGCAGATCGGCGCCCGCGGTCTCGGTGAGGCTGCGCCGGGTGGCCACCGCCCCGGCGAAGAGCCGCAGCGGCCCGTCCTTCAGGGTGCCGGTATGCCCGGCCGTGGTCAGCAGCGCGTCCTCACGGGCCAGCATCTCGTCGGCGCGGGCGAGTTCGAGCAGGACCCGGGCGTCGGATCCCAGGGCGTCGTCCTGTATCCCGGTGAGGGCGCCTGAGACGGCGAAGGCGGCGGTGACGGTCTCGGTGTACCGGTCGTACACGGCTTCCTCGTCGCCTCCGCCGGCCGGGCCGTCCGCTGCCCGTGCGCCGGTGCGAAGCTCCTTGGCGAGATCCAGGAAGTGTTCGAGGCGGCCGGCCACGCCGCCTGGGAGGCTGCCCGCTTCGGCGATGGTGTGGCTGTCGTCGAGCCGCAGGGCGGCGAGTGTCGTGTCGGTGTGCCCGGCCCGCTCCTCCAGCGCGGTGGTGCGGGTACCGCTGGGGTCCACAGCCTGGAGCATGGCCGCCGCGCGCTCGTCCTGCAGCGCCGTGACCGCGGCCGCCACCGGCGCCCTTACCTCCTCGTCAACCCGCTGCAACTGGCGCAGCCGGGCGACATCCTGGGATGTCGACACGGTGGCGAAACCCCACAGGACGAGCAGTGAGACGACCGGCACCGTGAGCAGCGAGATGATCTTCGCGCGGACCGTCCTGGGGCGCAGGGTCTGGCGTCCTCGCGGCACGGACCTTCCGTCGGCCGGCGCCGGTCCGTCGTACTCGGTGGTCTCGTCGGCCGGTGGTCCGGCGTGTGCGCGGCGCCCTCGGGCGGGCACCGGCGGGGTGCCGGGCCGGGCGTCGGCGGCGCCGGCGTCCGGGATCGTGCGGGGTGGGCGCATGGCCTCCTCGTTCCAGTTCATGGGCTGGGTGCGGCGCTGTCGGGCGGGCCGGACCGTGCGTCAGCGGGTGCCTGCGGGTGAGGCATCAGGGCTGCGGACCGTGCGACGTGAGCGGGTGTCCGGTCCCCGCCGGACGGGTCCGGCCGCGGATGCGGGTTCCGCGTCGGCGGGAGTCCCGGCGCGCTCGGCGAAGACGTAGGCGGCGCGTTCCCGGGCCGTGGGCGAGAGGGCCACGAAAGCCGAGGTCAGAAAGAGGTAGGAGCCGAGGCCGACGGCGAGCGGGAAGATGAACTGCATGGCCGTGGCCCCCTGGAGCTCGCTTCCCGAGGGCGTCACCCGCACCGTCACGGCGAACATTCCGGTGTAGTGCATGCTGCTGACCGCCGCACCCATGACAAGGGAGGCAAGGGCCACCGCACGCGGTGACTTGATGTTGAGCGCCGCCCACAGAGCCGCTGTCGCGGCGATCACCGCGATGGCGACGGAGAGGACGACCCGCAGCGGGTCGTAGTGGATGGTGCCGTGCAGCCGCAGTGCCGTCATGCCGAGGTAGTGCATGCTGGCGACGCCGAGCCCGGTGGCGAAGCCGCCGAGCAGCAGCGCCCTGGTCCGGTCGCGGCTGTAGCCGACCGCGAAGACGCCGCCGCCGACCACGACCATGGCGCCGAGCAGGCTCAGGAAGGTCAGCGGCGCGTTGTAGCGGATGTCGGTCCCGTACACGCCGAAGCCGAGCATCGCCACGAAGTGCATGGTCCAGATGCCCGACCCGATGGCCGATGCGGCCGTGATCAGCCAGTTGCGGCGCGAGCGCCCGGTCGCCTCCAGCGCGCGCACGGTGCAGCTGAGTCCGAGTGCGGAGCCGATGCAGGCCATCGCGTACGACAGCAGAGGTGTCAGCCAGCCGAAGGTGGCGTGGTCCAGGTGTCCCATGACTCCCAGACGCTAGTCGCGGCCGGGGTGCGCGCCCCGGGCGCATTCGAAAGCTGCCGGAATATGACAGAGAGACACTCCCGAACGATCACACCGTGGTCGAACATGCACCCCGATCCATGCCGATTCGTTCGAGCGGCCGTTGCGCGATCATGTCCGCATGGCCGATGACCACACACACGTCCAGGACTTCTTCACCGCCCGCGCCGCGAGCTGGGACGCCCGCTTCCCCGACGACGGTCCCGCCTACGCCGCGGCGGTCTCCGCACTCGGACTGCGCGCGGGCGACGCCGTGCTCGACGCGGGATGCGGTACGGGACGGGCGCTTCCCGCCCTGCGGGATGCGGTCGGTCCCGGGGGCACGGTGCTGGGCGCCGACCTCACCACGGCCATGCTGGAGTCCGCGGCACGCGCGGGCCGCGACCGCAGCGGACTGCTGCTCCAGGCCGACGCCGCCCGGCTGCCGCTGCGGTCGCATGCGCTCGACGCGGTGTTCGCGGCCGGGCTGATCTCGCATCTGCCGCAACCGGGGCGGTATCTGGCGGAACTGGCCCGGGTGGTGCGGCCGGGCGGGCTGCTGGCACTCTTCCATCCCATCGGCAGGGCGGCACTGGCCGCGCGGCACGGCCGCAACCTCACCGAAGCCGATCTGCGGGCGGAGCACAACCTCCGCCCGCTACTGACCCGTTCGGGCTGGCGGCTGGATACGTACATCGACGAGGAGGCCCGCTTCCTCGTCCTTGCCGAACGGATGGGCTGATGGCCCCTCGGTGTCGCACGCACGGTGCCGGACGGGCTCATACCCCCGGTGGCGCACGCACCGCACCGGCCGGCCCCCTCACCCGGCCGGGGTGTCCGGGCGACGGAGGTGCGGGACCGGACAGCCTCCCGTGCCGAGTGTGGGAAACGTGCCGAGTGCGGACACCTCGTAGCCGCCCGGGTAGCTCTTGATCTCGGGATTCTGGCGGGCGTAGTGCGGGGTGGTGCGAGGGGGCAACAGACGCACCGCGCGGGCCCTCAGGCGCAGAGCGCCCCGGGTGAGGCCCCGTGCCACCGGCCCCGGACGCTCGTACCGGAAGGCCCGCAGCAGCGAGTCGTCGAGGAGGGCGAGGCTCGCGCCGCGCACGACCGGCGCCAGGGGCCGCGGGTACCAGGAGGCCATCAGCTCCAGCGTGGCGTCCGACACCGCCCGCGCTCCCTCGTCCCAGCCGAAGTGCTCCCTCTCGTAGGCGTCGAGGGTGCGCTCGAAGTCCTCGTACGTGAGCGGCAGGTCCTTGATGCCCATGTGGGCGCCCAGGGTCCGGTAGTAGGCGGCGCAGGCCCGCAACTCGTGCCCGCACAGCCGACGCCATCCATAGGAGTCGAGCCAGCGCTTCGGGGTGACGACGAAGGTGCACAGCACATAACGCATGTCGTCGTTGCTGATGTCGTAGCTGCGGTGCATCTGGTTGATCCGGCGGATGGCCGTACGCCCCGGGTCGCTGTCGAACCCGTGCTCGACGACGGCGTCCAGGAGCAGCGCGGTGTCGTCGTACCTTTTCTGCGCACGTTCCGTCAGCTGAGCTGTTTCGGCAAGGAGTCGGCCGATACGCGGGACGGCATAGGTGCGGTAAAGGGCGAGTTCGAGGGCGCGGGTGATGTCCCAGGGGAATTCGTACGTGGCCGTGATCCGGTAGATCTCCAGGAAGTCCCGCTCCGGATCGAGGCGTTGGATGTCCTTCAGCCGGTCGTAGCGCTTCACCGCACTGTCCCCCGTCCTGTCCAGGTCGAGTGTCCAACCCTACGTCTGCGGGCATGACGGTGAGTAGCACGGCGGACAGGGACGGCACGCGCGCTCGGCACGGACCCTCGCGTGCGCACGGTACCGGTCGCACACACACGCATCCAGGAAGGGTGGTCCTCATGGCCGACATGTTCGGCATACTCCGCAGAGCCGTGGCCCCCGGCCGCAAGGACGGCCGGCCCGGCGTTCCCACCAGGGCGCCGGAGCACCGGCAGCACAATCTGTTCGACGCGGCCGCCACGTTCGTCGCGGCGTCGGTGGAGGACGACCAGGAGCGGATGGACGAGGCGAGCGGGTGGGTGTCGCCGGAGGCACTTTCCTTCGGCGTCGGAGAACTGGCCTGCCGGGCGGTCATCGCACTCGCCCGGGAACGCGACGAATCACCGGATGTCGTGGCCCGTACGCTGCTCGGCCTGGCCGCCGAGTGAGAGCCCGTCCACGGCACACCGGAGCGAGGTCTTCTGCGTTGTCAGGGCCTCGACGAGCGGGTTACTCACTGGTTAAGGTGCGCCGACGACAACCATGACGGACGAGGAGGGTGCGGTGACCGGGACGGACAACGCAGTCGCCGACGATGACGCACTGTATGTGCTGACCGCGGTCCTGCTGACCCCTGCGCAGTTCCCGAGCGTTCTCGGCGACGACTACCCGGCGGCGTGTGCGGCGCTCGGCCTCGAACCGTATGCCGACGGGTACGGTCTGATCATGGGCCAGGACAGCGACGGGGCCAGGTGGACCGTCGTCGTCGATGACGTGTCCCTGGTGGCCGTGGCGATAGCGTCCTGGGACTGCGGCATGGAGTACGACCTGTCGCCCGACGACCGCACGGTGGTCTGCGCACTCCCCGGCTGGCCGCTCGCCGTGGCGGTCGCCGCTCCGGGCGTGGCGGCCCCGCACGATCCGTCGCCTGATCCGGAGGCGGACGGCGAGGATCTGCCGCCGCTGGCTCCGCCCGACACCCAGGCGTGGGGGCCGGCTCAGCGTCGCCTCGGCGCGGACGCGATCGCGTTGCAGTGGGCGGTCTGGCGCGAACAGATCGACGACGAGACCGCGTTCGGCCCAGCGGGCGGTGGAGGCACGGGCAGGACCGCCCCGGATGCCGGTTCCGGTGCGCATGGTGACGCGGGTTCGGGCACCGGTTCCGGTGCAGGGGGCGCCGGGGCGGACGCCGGTACAGAGCCCGGCGCGGGTGCCGGTTCCGGTACGGACACTGCCGCCGGTTCCGGCACCGCGGAGAACAGCGCTGCCGCGGGGGACGGCGGCGCCGCGGAGGGCGACGTCGCGGCAGAGCGCGGCGCCCTCTCCGGCACGCATCCCGGCGTCCGGCGGGCTCTCGCGCAGGCCCACTCCTATGTCGATACCCCGCCGCCGCCCGGCCGGGTCCGTTCGTCCTTCGCCACCGGGGAGGCCCGGATGATCCGTGCCGACGGCACCGGCTGGTCCATGGTGGCCAGGACCGACGACATCGCCTTCCTGCTGCTGGACGAGATACCCGGCGAGATCGTGCCGGTCAGGCGCGGCACCAAACTGCCCGGTCTGCTCAAAGCCCTGGACGCGCTGGCGGTGCGGCCCTCCTGAGCATGGCGCCTTCCGGCGCGGGGTTCGGCCGGCGGTCCGGGCTCATACGCGGCACGGTTCGCCCGTGAGGGGAGGGCATCGCCTTGGGAGTGGCCAGCGGCGAGGAGCAGTCGGCGGTTGCCCGATGGCCATCTTCGGCCGGCACCCTCCGCGACGTACGGTCTCGACGAGGCTCCGGAGGCGGCCCGGCTGATGCGGCGCAACCGGCACACACCGTTACGGTCGGCGGGGCCCGGGATCCTGAGATCCCGGGCCCCGCCGACCGTCTTCAGGCACGAGGCCCAATGTCGTCGTGCACGAGCTCAAACATCTGCGCGCGCGGGGTCGAACCGGCACGGTTTGGGCAGGACGGGGCCCTCTACGGCCTTTGCACGGTGCTTGACCGTCGACCGGCTCAGCGGCCGATCTCCTTACGAGTGATCCTGCGGAGCCTGCGCCGCTGGCTGGGATCCAGTGCCAGATAGGCGATCGCGGGTACTCCGATGAGCACCAGCAGGGACAGCCAGAACCCGATGAACGGCATCAGGACGACTGCGACGACAACTCCCCCAATGGCGATCTTTGCGCTGTTCGACATCGTCCACGCCTCCTTCGCGGCCAGTGGCCGCTCCTGCAGTGAGAACGCATGTGCGTGCCCATCGGTTCCAGCCTGCCCCGAACCCGTCCACGACGGTCACCTGAGCGGCGCGCCGACCTCGTGCATGTGGTCGAGTGCCTGGCGGTAGGACTCGATGAGTCCGGTCTCCGCGTACGGCATTCCGAGCGCCTCGCAGTGAGCCTTGACCAGTGGCTGCGCCAGCCGCAGATGCGGGCGGGGCATGCTCGGGAAGAGGTGGTGCTCGATCTGGTAGTTGAGCCCGCCCAGGAACCAGTCGGTGAGGACGGCGCCCCGCACGTTGCGTGAGGTGAGGACCTGGCGCTGCAGGTGTCCCCAGCGGTCGCCGTCGGGGTCGGGCATCTCCATGCCCTTGTGGTTCGGGGCGAAGGCCATGCCCAGGTGAAGGCCGAAGAGCGCGTGGTGCACGAGCGCGAAGACGACGGCCTTCCCGGGCGACATGACGGTGAGCAGCAGCGTGGCGTAGAGGCCGAGGTGGGCGACCAGGAGCAGGGCGGAGAGGGCGCGCTCACGGGCGGGCTGCTGTCGCAGGTACTGGAAGCCGGAGATCTTCAGCGCGATGCCTTCCAGGAGCAGCATCGGGAAGAACAGCCAGGCCTGATTACGGGTGAGCCAGCGGGCGAAGCCTTCGCGCTGCGCTGCTTGCTTCTGGGTCCAGACGAGGGCGCCGACGCCGACGTCCGGGTCCTTGTCCACATGGTTGGGGTTGGCGTGGTGGCGTACGTGTTTGTCGTTCCACCAGGCTTCGTTCATGCCGAGGAGCAGATTGGCGTGCACCAGGCCGATGGCGCGGCTCGCCCTGCGGTCACCGGATATCTGTGCGTGGCCGGCGTCGTGTCCGACGAACGCGGTGCGGGACCAGAAGATGGCGAGGGGCAGAGCGAGCAGCAGGGTCCACCACGTGTTGCCGAGGAGGAACATTCCCGTGAGCACGGCGCCCAGGGCGAGCAGATTGACGGCGATGCCTGCCGCGTACCAACCGGTGCGGCGTTCGAGGAGTCCCTGCCCCTTGACGGCCCGCAGCAGTGGCGCGAAGTCACTTCCTGTACTTCCGGCACATATGTCACTGTCACGGGTTCGTTCCGCGACGGTGGTTGCGGCCTGAGGCATTGTGTCTCCGGTCTTAGAGGTGCGCTGACCTGATGAAACGTACGAGTCGCAGATGTATAGCAGCCATGGAGCCACCACCCGAGGTTTCCTGGTGCCAACCCCCACATTCCGGAGGGGGCTGACTACACCTGGCCGACATAACAGACACAGGCGTGTGACGTGAATCATGCGGAGGCCGGCCCCCGCACGGGACGTGATGGAGTACCCTCGGCGACCTCAGTCAACTAGTCAAATTTGAGGAATCTGACATCGCTGTGCACAGCCTCCCCGCAGCAACGCTCTCCGAGATCTCCGCACTCGCCGGCTGTTCCGTGGTGTTCCTGCCCGCGGATCCCTCCCGGACCGGACGCGTCGCCTTCTGGTGCCCAGACGGTAGCAGTCCGCCCGATGCCCCCGGGACCGTCGAGGACCTGACCGTGACCGGCTCCGACGCCCTGCCGTACGAGGTACCGGCGCGGCTGCTTCCCGTACGGGACGCTCTGCCGGTACTCACCCGCGCACGAGCCTCGGCACACGCATCCCCGGCGGCCGCCTTCTGGGGTGCGGCGGGGCTGCTGGCCCTTCAGCTCACCGCGCGTGGGCTGTTGTTGCCGGGGCTGAGCGCCACGGATCACGACGCCTGGCGGGTCGGACCGCTCACCGCGGACGATCAGGACCGGATTCGTACGCTGGCCGCGTCGATGCCGCCAAGTGCCCATGCGGTGCCGCTCGATGCGACGGCCGAGCCTCTGCTGCTTCCCGAACCGGAGTGGCTGGTAAGGGCGTTCCTCGACGCGGTGGCCGACGGGCTGCCGCGTACGCCGGCGGCGGCCCTCGCCGCCGGGGGCCCGGCGTTCACCGCGGACGCTCCGCAGCGGCTGCCGGATCAGCGGCCCTGGGTCGCCGATGTCGCGGCCGGGCACGACGCCGGTGTCCGGCTCTCGCTGCGCGTGGAGGTGTCCGGGCTCGACCTGGTCGACGAGCCGTCCGAGGGAGAGTTGTCCGGCCCTTCCTTCCGTGTGGTTCCGCAGATCCACAGCGTCAGCGATCCGACCCTGGTCACCGACGCCGCCGAGATCTGGACGGGCAGTGGGCCGGCTGCCGCCGCCCTCGGGCCGAGGGTTCGGATGGACGCCCTTCTGATGCTGCGCCGGGCCGCCCGCGCCTGGCCGCCCCTGACTCCGCTGCTTTCGGCGGCCGTTCCGGACTCGGTGGAACCGGCCGACGAGGAGATCGCCGAGCTGCTAGGCACCGCCTCACGGGCCCTCGCCGCGACGGGCGTGCAGGTGCACTGGCCCAGGGAGCTGGCCCGCAAACTCACGGCGCGCGCGGTGATCGGCCCGCCCGACGATGAGGACGGCAAGGACGAGCCGGACGGTTCCCGGGGGCCTCTGCGTACCGCGTCGGACACCGCGCCGCTCCTGTCCGCGGACGCCCTGCTCGCGTTCAACTGGTGGTTCGCGCTCGGTGACCAGAAGCTCAGCCGCGCCGAGCTCGACCGACTGGCCGAGGCAGGCCGGCCGCTGGTGCGGCTGCGCGACCAGTGGGTGCTGATCGATCCCGACGAGGCGCGTCGCGCCCGGGAGACCCAGGACCGCAAGGTCACGCCGATCGACGCGCTCGGGGCGGTGCTGACCGGCTCCACCGAGGTCGACGGCCGCCGCGTCGAGGTACGGGCGACCGGCTGGCTGGAGGGGCTGCGGAAGCGGCTCGCCGATCCGGAGGGCCAGCGGGCGCAGGGTGAACAACCGGCGCTCGGTCAGCCCGCGGCGCTCACCGCGACGTTGCGTGACTACCAGCTCCGTGGCCTGAACTGGCTGCACACGATGACCTCACTCGGGCTCGGCGGCTGTCTCGCCGACGACATGGGGCTCGGCAAGACCATCACCCTGATCGCACTGCATCTGCACCGGCAGACCGTCGAATCCGCCGCGGGCCCCACCCTGGTGGTCTGCCCGACGTCACTGATGGGCAACTGGCAGCGGGAGATCGAGAGGTTCGCGCCGGGCACCCCGGTGCGCCGCTTCCACGGCGGAGCACGCAACCTGGACAACCTGGCGGACGGCGAGTTCGTCCTCACCACGTACGGGACGATGCGGCTGGACACCCCGAGACTCGCGGCCACCCGGTGGGGCATGGTCGTCGCCGACGAGGCGCAGCACGTGAAGAATCCGTACTCGGCAACGGCCAGACAGCTGCGTACGATCGGCGCGCAGGCCCGGGTGGCCCTCACCGGCACCCCCGTGGAGAACAACCTCTCCGAACTGTGGGCGATCCTCGACTGGACGACCCCCGGCCTGCTCGGCCGGCTCGGCACCTTCCGTACCCGGTACGCGCGCGCGGTGGAGGGCGGCAGCGACCCCGCGGCGGCCGAGCGGCTCGGCGCGCTGGTGCGTCCGTTCCTGCTGCGCCGGCGCAAGTCCGATCCGGGCATCGCTCCGGAGCTGCCGCCGAAGACCGAGACGGACCGGGCGGTCTCCCTGACGGCCGAACAGGCGGGCCTGTACGAGGCGGTGGTACGGGAGACCCTGGCGGCGATCTCCGCCGCCGACGGCATCGCCCGGCGGGGCCTGGTGGTGAAGCTGCTGACCGCGCTCAAACAGATCTGCAACCATCCGGCGCAGTACCTCAAGGAGGAGGATCCGCACATCGCCGGCCGTTCGGGAAAGCTGGAGCTGCTCGACGAACTGCTGGACACCATTCTCGCGGAGGGCGCGGCTGTCCTGGTGTTCACCCAGTACGTGCAGATGGCCCGGCTCCTCGAACGGCATCTGGCGGCGCGCGGGGTCCGTACCCAGTTCCTGCACGGCGGCACGCCGGTCGCCGCACGTGAGTCGATGGTGAACCGTTTCCAGGCGGGCGAGGCCCCGGTTTTCCTGCTGTCGCTCAAGGCGGCCGGGACCGGCCTCAACCTCACCAGGGCGGGCCACGTGGTGCACTTCGACCGCTGGTGGAACCCCGCGGTCGAGGCCCAGGCGACCGACCGCGCGTACCGCATCGGGCAGACCCAGCCGGTGCAGGTGCACCGGCTGATCGCCGAGGGCACGATCGAGGACCGGATCGCCGACATGCTGGCCCGTAAACAGGGGCTCGCGGACGCGGTCCTCGGTTCCGGGGAGAGCGCCCTGACCGAGCTCAGCGATGCGGAACTGGCCGATCTGGTGGAGCTGCGAGGGGGCGCACGATGAGCGACGGATACGAGCGCGACGGATACCGGCGCGAGGAGTACGAGCCCGACGAATACGCCGACCCGTTCGACCGCCTCCACAGCTTCGACAGCGACGAGGAGGACGACACGGCACCCTCGGCGCCCGAGCAGGAACGCACCTTTGCCGCGCTGCCGCCCGCGAGCGGCCGCGGCTTCGCGGAGTCCTGGTGGGGCCAGGCGTGGCTGAAGGCTCTGGAGGACACCGCGCTGGACGGCCAGCAGCTGAAGAAGGGGCGCCGGTTCGCCCGTGAGGGCCGGGTCGGTGTGGTGTCCGTACGGCCCGGCCGGATCACCGCGTTGGTCCAGGACCGGGACGCGAGCGCGTACCGCAGCGACGTGCTGCTCCAGGAGCTGAGCGAGGAGGAGTGGGACCGGTTCCTGGATATGGCGGTCGACCGGGCCGGGCACATCGCGGCGCTGCTGGACCGGGAGATGCCGCCGCATCTGGTCGAGGACGCCTCCGCGGCCGGTGTGGAGCTGCTCCCCGCCATCGGTGACCTCGATCCGGAGTGCACCTGCGAGGCGTGGGACCACTGCCCGCACACCGCCGCCCTCTGCTATCAGGTGGCGCGGCTGCTGGACCAGGACCCGTTCGTCCTGCTGCTGATGCGGGGACGCGGCGAGCGCCGGCTGCTCGACGAGCTCCAGGTGCGGATCACCGCCCGGGCCGCGGGGCACGAACCGTCCGAGCCCGCCGATGCCTCCGCGGCGGGGCCCGGGGACCGGGGTGTGCGCGGGGTCCCGGCGGCGGAGACCCACGCGGCGGGCGACGTCCTCCCTGCGCTGCCCGCTCCCCCGGAGCTTCCCGCCGAGTCCGGTGTGTCGCCGTCGCTGGACACGGAGACCGATCCGGAGCCCGGGGTGGACCCGACGGCGCTGGAGATGCTGGCGACGGACAGTGCGGCGCGTGCGCACCGGATGCTCGCGGACGCGCTGGCGCCGGGCCACGAACGGCAGGCGCTACCGGTCGGGCTGACGCCGGAGCAGGATGCGGTGCGGCTGGCCGCGGACGCACGCCCCGAGCCATGGATCGCGTCCCGGCTGGCGACCGGATCGGGGCGCGGCCCGACCGGTCTGCAGGCCGCGGTACGCGCCTGGCAGTACGGCGGCACCGCGGCGCTCTCCGTACTCGACGAGGAGTGGACACCGGACGCGGCATCACTGGCCCACGCCAGGACGCAGCTCGCCGACGCCTGGGAGGAGGACGAGGCACCCCGGCTGCGGGCCGAGCGCAACCGCTGGACCTCGGTGGACGGGACGGTTCAGCTCCGCTACGGACGGGACGGGCGCTGGTATCCGTACCGCAAGGAGAGCGGGCGGTGGATCCCAGCCGGCCCCTCCGACGACGACCCCGCGGCGGCCTTGGTCGACGCGGCGCTGACCGACGCAGGTCCGACCAGCCCGGGCCTGAGCGGCGTCTGACGGCAGTTCACCGGCGGGCGGGGGCGAGCTCTTCGCCCCCGCCCGCCGTCACGAGTGCGCCCAGGAGTGCAGCTCGATCCCACCGGGCGTTGCGGACCGGGGGCGGATCCCGGCGGCCGTCAGTCCCTGCGATGAGCTCACCGCCCCGGCGGCATCGGGCGTCCCCGTTCCGCACAGGAGCCTGGCCATCACCCCGGGAAGGTCGCGGGCATGCCCGGCACAATCGAGGGTATGGCGGTGACGGGCCGGACTTACCGGCTTTCCGGTGTCCAAAGAATGACCGAACTCCCCCTGAACGAGAGCGATTTCGGACTCCTACCGTCTTCCGCCACTCTCGCGACGCCCGTACGGTAGGGCCCGCGACACGCTCGACCGTACATCGGACACCCATTCCGGTCATCGGACAAGAGGGAGTCACTGATTTCCCGGGGTCCTGAATCCGTCCCGACCAACACCCCCCACTCCCACCCCTTCCCCCCACACACAGCAGGAGTACACATGCACCGGAGAAGGATCCTTCAGGGGGCCGCGGCCACCGCCGCGGCCGCTCTGCTTCCAGCCTCCGCACAGGCCGCCGCAGCGGTGGCGGGCGACACGGACTATCCGTCGGCCCACTGGGCACCGGCATCTACGTCCAACTACACGGTCTCGAAGCGCCCTTCGGCGTATCCCGTGCAGTATGTGATCATCCATGTCACCCAGGAGACGTTCTCCGACGCGGTCGCGATCTTCCAGAATCCGGCGAAGCAGGTCTCCGCGCACTACGTGATCCGGTCGGTGGACGGATACATCGACCAGTGCGTCCGGGAGCAGAACATCGCCTGGCACGCGGGCAACTGGGACTACAACACCCGCAGCATCGGTATCGAGCACGAGGGCTATGTGGACCAGCCCTCGTACTTCACCAATGCCATGTACGAGAAGTCGGCGCTGCTCACCGCCTCGATCTGCGACCGATACGGCATCCCCAAGGACCGCACGCATATTCTCGGCCACGCGCAGGTCCCGGGCACCGACCACACCGATCCCGGCCCGAACTGGGACTGGGTCCGCTACCTCCGCCTCGTCAACCTGCTCGGCGCGGGCTGACCCACGACCGGGTCCGGCCCTTCCGAGGGTGGTCGTACGCCGCCACGGCATGACCCGCGTACCGGGCGCGGTCGACATCACGGGGGGAACCGGTTCGCGCACCCGCGCAGCGTGGCGTTCGTGCAGGCGGCCGTCGCGCGTGCCGCCGAGTCCCAACTGTCCCTGCTCGCACCGTCCCCGGCCACCTGAACCGTACGGCCGAGCACGCTTGGCAGGGACGAGGCGCCGCTGATCGCGGGCGGCCGCTTCGGAGCAGGATCCGGACCAGTCCCGGACCATCGCCTCGCCGCCCAACTCCCTGAACACTCCCTGAACGACGGCGCCGACGGCACGATGTCCCTGGTCGCCGCCCGTGCCGCTGAACCGGGCCACGGTCGGGGCGGACGCGGCCTGCGGCCCGTCCGCCGGGCGCGTGGTCGAACGACAACGGTAGGTGTGGGTTACGCATGGTGGTGGCGCGGCCGTGATAGCCCTGAGATACCCCCGGTGGGGGTGAGATTTAGGTCAAAAGCCCTCCTTCCCATGCTCTTGACCGAGAGAATCACCCTCAGGGCCATCAAGCGAAGCAGGGACGGTTTCATGATGCGTATCACCCGGAAGATCGTCGTCGCCATCGCCGCCACCGCACTGTTGGGCGCCGCGGGTGGGGAAGTGGCGCAGGCCGCGCCGGTGAGGGCCGGCGGCCCTGCACCCTCCGCCTGCCGTCCGGCCAACCACACCGCGAAGATCACCGATGCGCCCGGCAGCGCGGGGCACCGCCACTACCGCGTCACCCTGACCGCGCCGCGTGGGTACGACTCGTGCCGGCTGGCCGGTTCACCCACCGGCATGCGGTTCTCGAACCACGGGTCGGAGAACCGGATCACCGCCGGCCGCTACGGCAACCAGCGGACCGGGGTGACCTTCGGCCCGGGACACCCGGTGCACTTCGACATCCAGGTTCCCAACAACGTCCGTGGCATCTCCGCAGACGCGGCATCCTTCACGCTTCAGGCGCCGGGCGGGGAGATCCCCGGCACGTCCGTGGCCGAAGGCAAGCTCAAGGTGGCAGCCGGTACCCTCGTCGGTCCGGTTCAGCGCGGCGCCTGAGCTCCACATCTTCGGGAACCCCCCTCTCTCGCGAAGTCTCCTGCACCCGTTCCCTCCTGGTGATGAGCCAGCTTTTCGCGGCGCCCGTTCCGGCGGGCGCCTCGGTGCCGAACCCGCCGGAACAGGGCTGACACCGGCAAGCCCCTTGAGGACGCCCATCCCGAGAGGGCCAGGTTTCGGCCTGCGCGAATCCTCGGCAGCCGATGGTGCCGCCATCGGGTCGGTCTGCGGTGGTGGTGCGGAGAGGGCCGTGCACGCGCTGTACCGGCAAACGTTCCAAGTCGGCCAGACCGTCGTGCAGCGCGCGGCGGTGTCCCGTGCGGCGGGCCTCCTCGAATCCCGCCGCACGGGCCTTCTGGAAGAAGGAGAGGCGCGCCCGCTGAGGGATTCCCTGTACCCCGCTCGTCGAGTCGGCGATCCCGGACCCCCGCATGACCGTCTTCGGCCCCAGGGACTCTGGCCGAACCCCTCTCGACCGGGCCACACGGCCGCGCGGCGGCGTCGCCGAACCCGCCGACAAGGCGGTGGATGCGTGAGCGGTTTCCAACCCGACGGCAGCTTCACATGCTTGCCCGTCGGTCATCGCTCGACATGCCCAGCCGTACCTTGCGGTACGCGACCCGGTATGCGGCCGTAACGGCAGCACCACATCACCCCATCGGTGGATGCATCCGGAATCACCGACTCGTTCCTCGATCAGTCGGTAGCGTCGGTTGCCTCAATGCCTCCAACCACCACTCGGGGACATGCATCCGCAACTCGCACAACGTGTGATCGACACCCGTGTCATCCTCCGCGACGGCTACCGGGCTCCCCTCTCCGGGCGGGGCGGACCGTCCGGCTACGGGCAGTGGTGCTTGCCGTCAGGCAAGCCCGACACGGGAGAGGTCCTGGGCGCCGACGCTGCGCGGAAGCTACTGAAGGAAACCGGCGTCACGGTGTGTTCGCCATGACCGCCAACTGGTCTTCCGTCCAGCTCTGTTCGCCGGGCACCTTCCACTGTCCGGGGGTACGCCCATGAACTCACCGATCAATCCCACGGAGTCAGAGATGGAACCGGAGCAGGCGAACATCGAAGCTTGGGAGAGGTACGGAGTTCACCACATCGGCCGGCGGACTCCCGTCCCCGACGTGGAGCGCATCGACTGGGGAGTCCCGGGTGCTGCCCCCGGCGCCGAGGTACTGGGAGATCTGTCCGGAAAGCGCGTGCTGGACCTCGGCTCCGGCATCGCGCAACATGCGGCCCATCTCGTACGCGAGCACGGGGCAGCGGTGGATGCCGTCGACGCCTCACCGGGCCAGTACCAACGCGCCTGCGACCGGTACGGCGAGCTGAGCGGTCTGTGCCTGGTCCTGGGGGATGCCGTCGAGCACCTCAAGTCCGCGGAGCCGTACGACGTGATCTACTCCATCGGCGGCGTTCCCTACATCGACCCCCACCGCCTCCTGCCGGCACTCGCCGCGGCGCTCAAGCCGAACGGGACGCTCTGTTTCACCACCCTGGAGACCAACAGCCTCGGCGACGGACCCTCCCCGTCCATGAGCGCCCGTCCCGAGATTCTGCCCCTGACCGGCGGCGGCGAACTCACCGTGCAGATGTGGGTACCCACCCCTGAGCTTTGGGCCGACCTGCTCGTCGAGCACGGGTTCCTGGTCGAGGGCATCGATCTCCTCAAACCTTCCGCCGGCGACGACCGCGTCTCCTACCGGCTGTTCCGCGCACGTCGACGCACCCGTGTCTCCTCGCGGCCACGCACTTCCCGGCCTCCCGTGGCGCACGCGGCTCTGGGAGTCGCAGCGATCGTCCACGGCCCGCAAGGACTGCTGCTCGGACAGCACCGAAGGGGCACCTGGGAGCTG
This sequence comes from Streptomyces brevispora, assembly GCF_007829885.1. Classification (NCBI taxonomy): domain Bacteria; kingdom Bacillati; phylum Actinomycetota; class Actinomycetes; order Kitasatosporales; family Streptomycetaceae; genus Streptomyces; species Streptomyces brevispora. Next base: position 232,201 of record NZ_VIWW01000003.1, on the reverse strand, counting down.
CCGGGGGGAAGCGTGGAACCGGGCGAGACACTGGTGCAGGCGGTCGTCCGCGAGTTGCGTGAGGAGACGGGGCTGCGGGCTCGGCCGGATGACGTCGTCCTGCTCGGCACCCTGCTCGACCATGTCAGCGGGACCCTGCGGATCACCGTGCCCGCGGTCGTGACCGGGTGGGAGGGCGAGCCGTCCGGCCAACCGGGAGAGAGCATGGGTTCCTGGCGCTGGTACCCGCCGGAGCAGTTCCCCGACGGGCTCTTCGAGTGCAGCGCCCAGGCCATCACCGCCTGGCGCCCGGAACTCCCCGTCGACCGCCCTCCGGCCGCGTTCACCCCCTTCGCCCCGGCACTCCGGGCACCCACCCGCCCGGTCGCCGACGAGCGCCGGTCCCCCTTGGAACAGCCCGACTCCACTGAGGGGGACAGCGCTGCCGTTCTGATCGTCAACAGCTCCGGTCAGTACCTGCTGCATCTACGGGACGCACACAAACGGATCTGCGACCCGGGCGCGTGGTCCCTGGTCGGTGGCGGCCCGGAGGGGGCGGAGTCGCTCGACGAGACCATCGTCCGTGAGATCCGGGAGGAGACAGGGCTGGTCATCCCCGATCTGGTGCCCTACGCCCGCGCCCGCACCGCCGGGCCGCACGTCTCCGAAGGGCACATCCGGATCTACGTCGGATATTGGGACGGCGACGCCGAGAGCCTGCCCGTCACCGAGGGAATCATGTTCCGTTGGTTCGACGTGGACACGATGGAACAGCTGAACATGTGCACCTGGGCACACCGGATGATCCTCGCCCACCACTCCGAACGGGCCGCCTCCGAGAACACGCTCTTGCCCGCGGCTGACCGCGCGGGGAGCGGCACCTGAGCAGGCCGGCGCGGCACATCGAGCCCCTCGACCTCTACGTGATCATCGCGAAGGATCAGAAACCCTTGACCCCTGACCCGGTTCATGAGCAACCCCACCTTCACTCCAATGAGAACCAGTCTCAGGTGGAAGGCGGCGGCCGGAGTGCGAGCCCGACATGGCTGCCGCTCGAGCAGTACGCCGAGACGGTGTTGAAGGCGACCGCCTTCGCGTGCCTGTTCTTCACCGACGAGCACGACAACCCGCTGCAGCTGAGGGCGGTGTACTCCCGGACTCATCCGTGGCAGTTGGTCGGTGGGACGATGGATCCGGGCGAGCGGCCGTGGGATACGGCCCTGCGAGAGTGCCAGGAGGAGACCGGGATCGCCTTCGAAGGCCCCACCACGCTCCTCGCGTCCGTCTTCGGCCGTCCAGGCAAGGAATGGCCCTACGCCACGATCGGCTTCGTCTTCGAGGGCGGCCGACTCACCTGCGACCAGATCCGGTCCCTCGCCCTGGACCCGGCCGAGCACGACGAGGCGCGCGTCCTGCCCCTGCCTGAGTGGCAGGAGCTCATGCCGCAGCGGGACTTCGCCCGGCTGGAAGCCGTGATGGAGGCTCGTCGGTCAGGAACAGCGGCATTCTTCGACTCATGGGACTGGGACGACTGAGGACAGTCACCTGAACGTCGGAACCTCCCCGCGGTGTGGAGCGGCAGCGGTCTGTACGACAGCTCCCGCGCGCGGTCCGCTGCCGCCAGGGCTTCCGCCTTCCGGCGCCGGTGGTGAGACACGGCGTCAGTCCGTGTCATACGGGCAGGGGGCGCCGGCACGGTGAGTCGCGCTCCGTGCTGTCCGGGCGTCGGAGGAAGAGCCGCCTCGCCGGCCCAACAGGGCCTCACAGACGAGGAGGCCCGCCACGCAAGGCGTGATTTCACCGGCATCCGGTTATCCGCCGCCGACCCTTTCCGCGTGATCTGACGCGGTCGCTGCCTCGCAGCACCGGCACGAGAGCGGGCCCGTTCCGGCAGCGGGGCGCCTGTCGGAACAGGTACCTCCCACTCCGCCGGAAGCCTCGCTTGCCCCCAACCACGCCCCGTGCAGACCTGACCGGGGTGGTGGCAAGTGGTCACGCCGCCTGGCCGTAGTGTCCGGGCCCGCGCCGGCCGGCAGGGTCTTGCTGCGAGCGTGCGGCGAACGGCGAACCCAGCCACCCCCTCCGCTAGCATGTTCGAACTCACGACGAGCACTCCCATCGCCCGTCTTTCACCGGAAAACCATACTTTCCGGCGCGAAGAGTGACTTACTCAATCAACATCTAACAAATCGGCCAATCACTTGATACCTATAGTATCGCGGGTGTTTTCGCGAATAAATTACAGAACTACGTTCGCCACCTGGCGTCAATCACGAGCGATACTATGGGCCGCGGCAGGTGTCGTGGCCCTTGGATTCCTCATCGCACTGGAGATCACGGCGCGTGGCTACGGCCTGCCGGGGCCGATGACCACCCAGGTGCAAGAGGTAATAGTCGCCCCCCAATCGGGCTTCCTGTTGTACGCCAGCATGGCGTTGATGATGGTGGTACTCACCTGGCGGCAACGGTTCATCGCGGCCGGTGCCGCAATCGGCATCGACGTCATCATCTTCCTGGTGCGGTGGGCCGCCGACGCCAGGGCGACCCACGGCCACCCCTTCGGTAACGGCGCGTTGTGGGTGATTGTCGCCTATGCGGTCATAGCCCTCACACGCCGAACGGGTCAGGAACGCGTCCTGCTCCTGAAGGGTGTCGGGCTTGGTCTGCTGCTGGTGGCCGGCCGCAAGACCGGCGATACCTGGCTACTCATCACCTCGAAGACCCGCCCGGCGGTGCTCGACCAGTACGTGGCAATCGCCGATCACGCGCTGGGCAACCCGTCGTGGCTGGTGGGCCGCATGGTCACGGCGACCGGCCCGATCGGGGCCCGTTTCCTCGACTCCGTCTACACACAGCTTGCGGTGGCCGCGGTCGTCGTCGCCCTGTTCCAACTGCGCAACGTGGCAGCCGAACGCCGCTTCCCGGGCCATCATCTGGTGCGCACCTTCCTGGTCATCGGCCTCCTCGGGCCCGGCATCTACGTGATCTTCCCGGTGGTCGGACCGATCTTCGCCTACGGCGCCGACGGCGGACACTGGGCGGTGTCCAACCTGTGGCCGAACACGCCGCCGCCGCTCGTTGCCCCGCAGCACATGTCATTCGACGAGATCACCCCACGCAACTGCATGCCCAGTCTGCACACAGCGTGGGCCACCGCGATCTTCATTCATTCCCGCAAGGGCCCACGGATTCTGCAACTCGCCGGCGCGTTCTGGCTGATTGCCACGCTCGCGGCAACTCTGGGCTTCGGCTACCACTACGGGGCGGACATCATCGCCGGTGTGGTGTTCACGCTCACGATCGAGGCAGCGCTGCGCTCGCTCGCTCGCGGCTGGGACCGCTCAGGAATCCAGCTGGTCGCCTACGGCGCAACCGTCTTCGCCGCTCTCCTGGTCTCATACCGCTATCTGCCGGTGGAGATGGCCAACCATCCATGGGTGTTCGGACCCCTTCTCATTCTCGCGATGGTCTCGGTGATCTACGGCTACGTACGCACCACCAACCGGTGGGAACCGAAGGCCGCACCAACACGGCATCCCGAACGGGAACCGGTACCCGAACCGGCTTGAGTCGCGCCTCGTCGGGAAACACCCGCGCTTCCAGGTCCTCAAGCGGGCCGGTGCGCCCGGGGCGGCGACCTCGATGCGGCCAATCGATCCGCGGTGTTCCGTGCGGATCGTGGGCCATCACTGCCCGTTCCCTGCCGGTGAAGGCCCGGCTTCGTCCAGGACACGGGCGAGGCCGGGCCGCCCCTGGTCCGGGGGCATGGTTCCATGGGACGCGGGGATCCGCGCGGCAGGAGAGCGCCAACCACCGCCCAGGCCCGCACCGGTAGGGGCGCGGGGGCCGCCGGTGCGCTGTGGACCGCTGAACGCCAGGTCGACGCGGAGCCGCCACCGGGTCTCACACCCTGTCCACGCATGGCGGCACTGATCCAGTGGTTGCCGGCACGGCCAGTGGCTGCCAGCCAATCACGCAGTGCGCGTTGGCGGTTGTCCGAAGCGCCGCCCTCAGTCCCGTGCGTTGCCCTGACTCGCCGGCGAGATGATCGGCCGCAAAGGTCTCTTCCGGGCCTCCGCACACAGGCACCTGGAGCAACAGGGTGTCCGTTCGGTGTATCTCGTGACGGGGGACGGGTGTGTCCTTTCCGGTCACTGCGTTGCCCGGGTCATGGTGAATCGACCGCACTACCCGTGACGTACGACACATGGAGTGACCCATGCTTCGCCGTATCGCAATCTCCCTGGCCACCGTTGCCGTAGCAGGTTTCATGGCTGCCGCCCCGGCCGCCGCACACGACCGCGGCGGCGAGGAGTCCGGCAAGATCGCCGCCAGCTACTTCGAGATCGACGCTTCGCGTGTGAACTCGGAGTACTTCAACATCGGCGGCCCCTACGGCATCACCTACGCCAAGCAGGACAAGGCGAACCTGAAGGCCGAGGGCGGCAGCTTCTACGCCGAGTGGCTCAACCGCCACTGACCACGCCTCACCGCGCGGGCCCGTCCCACCACGGGGCGGGCCCGCGCTCATTCCCCGTGAGACCGGAAGCGTGGTCAGGATCGCGCCCAGCCGATCAACCGGGGCATCTCCGAACCGACTTCCTCACCGTCCGCAGCCACGATCACGACTCCGGTCGCCCTCCGCTTCGACACCGGACGCGGCAGCACCGTCCGCCGCACCACTCACGAACCGCCTGAGAGGGCGTTGAGTCCGTTTCTTGTAGCGGCCTCGTCCGGGTTGGGTGAGGAAGCCTTGGCGGGTGAGCCGGCCGAGGCGGCTTCGGGCCACGTTGACGGCTGGGTCGCCGGTAGGCATGCCTAGGAGTTCGTGCAGTTCGCGGACTCGGAATGTCTGGTCGGGGTGCTGGTTGAAGGCGTTCACGATGGTTTGGTAGGTGGTGGCCTGTTGGGGCGGATCGGGTTCGTGCCCGGCCGGCGCGAGTTCGGCGATCACCTTCCTGGCCGTGACCAGCTCTGCGAGACGGGCGTCTGCCTCGGCGAGGCCGGCGGTGAGGTTCTCGATCCGGTCGCGTAGTTCGCCGGCCCGGGCGGTGGCCTTGTCCTGCTGGGCCTGGAGGGTGGCCAGGAGTTCGGTGCCGTTCACGCGACCACCTCGAAGGATTCGCGCTTCTCCCGCACCTGACAGCGCAGAAGTTCCTGGATCCGCTGGTCAAGCCCGTCCTGACGCCACAGCGCGAAGTAGTAGAACACCGCCGACCAGGCCGGCAGATCATGAGGCGGATAGCACCACTGACAGCCCGTCCGGTTCTGGTAGAAGATCGCGTTCACGACCTCCCGCAGCCTGTCCGGGCCCGGCGGCGCGACCGCCGGGCCCGGACGTATTCTGATCAACCCTTCACACAGAAACCGGGACTCCACTCATGTTTCGCTATTGGTTCGCGATTGTGCGTCGCACCGCAGTGGCCGCCGCCTCGGCCGCCGTTGTCAGCGGGGCGGCCATGGCCGGAGTGCTGATATCGGAGGACTCGAACGCCTGGTCGATCGCACTGCGGCGAGGGGCGCTCGGCGGCCTCCTGGTCGGCGTCGTCCTGGCCGGCGTGATCGCCACGTCCAACACATTGCATGCCCGGCGTACGGCCTCCCGTCATGGACTGACGCTGTCCCCCGACGCCGCAGCCGGTACCCGCACCACCGTGTTCCGCGCATCAGTCCCCGTCGGAACCACCGCCTATCAGCTCACCGACAGCGTGCTGCACGCCCTCAAGCAGGCGCCGTTCACCCGGATCGACGAGGTCCAGGAGTTCACGCACGGGAAGCTCAGCCTCGTCTGCGCAAGTTCGCTCGCCAATCCGGTGAAACTGAGTATCTCTATCGAGACGGACCAGAACACCGCGACAGTAACCATGGAAGCCCGCCCTGTATCCACATGGAAACGCCTTGACGGTGGCGCCAGCTGGAGCGTTCTGACAGCTGCTGAACCGCATGTCAGGGGTGCCGTCCACCCTGATGCGGGCGGCACGAGCACGGCCTGAGCGGCAACGCGGAGCTCAGCCTTCGGCCGTCTCCCAGGCCGACACGCCCCGGCCGCCCACCCCAGCAGAAACGCGCCAGGCGGCCCTTGACCAAGCCCGCCCACCGCGACCGCCCGGCCACTTGCCCGTTACCGACCCACGCTCCTGACATGAACGGCTGGCCGCGAGGGCGCGATCTGGGGACGCGGACTGTCCTGGGTTCGGGCCCGCAGTTCGCGGGCGGTGGAGGCAGGCTCCGTGGGCGAGGGTCTCGGACAGATCGGCCAGGGGAGCGAGCTGGGGGCGTGGGGGGACGTCGCGATGGTCCAGGTGGGCTTGTCCGGGTTGGGGCCGACCCAGAGGGTCCATGCGCGGCCGGTCCTCAAGAAGGCCGGAGACCTCCTGGACCCCCCGTGGAACGAAGGTGGTCTTGAGATCGGCCAGCCGTTCCGTCTGCTCGCGGATCGCCGTGTCCAGCTTGGTGTCCTGCAAGTCGACGAGGTGGCGAAGTGGAATCTCGCCGCCTTGTCCGACCGCTCCCCTGCCAGGAGGTCGTCGAAGGGCAGCACCTGAGCCCCGGTGTCGATGGGCGGCGCCGACAGTGGACCCTCGGGGCAGACCCACAAGAGTGCCTGGGTACGGTCTGCGCCACCTGCCTCGTTGGTCGCCGTCATCACGCCATGCCGTATCGCAGGGCTCGCGCCTCAGCGCCACGTACCACGCACCACCCACCACGCACCACGCACCACGCACCACGATCCGGACCAGGTGCGGACCAACTCGGCCCAGCAGTAGACGATTCCCCCCTTAGCCGCAGGCCAGGAGCAACGGCAGTCATGAACCACCAGCCGACGAAGAATCTGCCGGGCCGAACGCGCACCACACCCAGGCGCAGCGCTTTGTCCGTGCCCGCAGAATCGAGCGGCAAAGCCGGGCCGGTCTATCAGTCAGGTCACCTACCGCGCAACGGTCCTGGGCCGATCAGTCCCAAGATGCCCGAGTTCAACGGAGCGTAGTCAGCACGGGACAGGTGAGAACGGGTGATGAGGTGGGCTTTTAGTCAGCACCAAACCAGCACGGGAGTCAGCACCGCATCGTCGAACCGCCACGAACTACGCGTCCCGGACGGCGCTCGTTTCGACTGCCTCCGCCCCCCTGAACCGCCCCTCCCGCACCCGGCATGGTGGCCGCGCGCATAGCCGGACCCCGAACTATGTCACCCCGCCACATGTGCGCCTGAACTGCGTGTTTCTACCGTGTGCCGACACGTACCCGTCCCCACCGCACACGAGGAAGTGGCGTCCATGGCCTCCACAGCAACCGCTCCCCCACCCCCCGCCAGCCTCAAACGCATCGTCGCCGCCAGCCTCATCGGCACGACCATCGAGTGGTACGACTTCTTCCTCTACGGATCAGCCGCCGCCCTCGTCTTCAACAAGCTGTTCTTCCCCGATTCCGACCCGCTCGTCGGCACCCTCCTGTCCTTCCTCACCTACGCCGTCGGTTTCGCCGCCCGGCCTATCGGCGCGCTGGTCTTCGGGCACTACGGCGACCGGCTCGGGCGCAAGAAACTGCTGGTGCTCAGCCTGTTGATGATGGGCGGGGCGACCTTCGCGATCGGGCTGCTGCCGACTCATGCCACCGTCGGGGCCGCCGCTCCGGTGCTGCTCACCGTGCTCCGGCTGGTACAGGGCTTCGCCCTCGGCGGCGAGTGGGGCGGGGCCGTACTGCTGGTGTCGGAGCATGGGGACGCCAGGCGGCGGGGGTTCTGGGCCTCGTGGCCGCAGACCGGTGCGCCGGCCGGGCAGTTGCTCGCCACCGGGGTGCTCTCCGCGCTCACCGCGGTGCTGTCGGACTCGGCCTTCGAGACCTGGGGGTGGCGTATTCCCTTCCTGCTCTCCGGTGTGCTGGTCGTCATCGGTTTGTGGATTCGTCTCTCCGTCGATGAGTCGCCCCTGTTCAAGGCCGCGTTGGCACAGGCCGCGGAGCGCAAGGCCGCTGCCGGGGCGACGGAGAAGATGCCGGTGGTGGCCGTGCTGCGGCATCACTGGCGGGATGTGCTGATCGCCATGGGCGCCAGGATGGCGGAGAACATCAGCTACTACGTCATCACGGCGTTCATCCTCGTCTACGCGACGACATCGGCCGATCTGAGCAAGCAGACCGCGCTCAACGCCGTCCTCATCGCCTCGGCCGTTCACTTCGCCGTCATCCCGATGTGGGGCGCGCTGTCCGACCGGGTCGGGCGCAGGCCCGTCTATCTGGTCGGTGCGGTCGGGGTCGGGCTGTGGATGTTCCCGTTCTTCGCGCTGATCGACACCCGGAGCTTCGGCAGTCTGCTGCTCGCCGTGACCGTCGGGCTGATCTTCCACGGAGCGATGTACGCGCCACAGGCAGCCTTCTTCTCCGAGATGTTCGCGACCCGGATGCGGTACTCGGGCGCGTCGATCGGCGCACAGTTCTCGTCGGTCGCGGCCGGAGCCCCGGCTCCGCTCATCGCCACCGCGCTGCTCGCGGACTACGACAGCTCGACGCCCATCGCGCTGTACGTCATCGCCGCGGTGCTCGTCACCGTGCTGGCGGTCGTCTGTGCCAAGGAGACCCGGCACCGGGATCTCGCGGGCATCGAGCCGGCGACAGATCAGGCGGCGCCCGCGGTGGTAACCGCGGACGCCCGCACGGTCAGCCCGAGGCCGGCCGAACCTGTTGAGTGAGGTGCTGCCACAAGAAGGTGTGTGTCAGGGCGTTGTTGTGGGCTGACTGTTCGTTGTCGCCGGCGCCCGCATGGCCACCACCGGTGTTCTCGTGGAGGAGGACCGGGTGGCCGAGTTCACGCAGCCGTGCCGCCGCCTTGCGCGCGTGGCCCGGGTGGACGCGGTCGTCCCGGGTGGAGGTCGTCAGGAGCACCGGCGGGTAGACCCGGTCCGCGGTGAACTGGTGGTAGGGCGAGAGCGCACGGAGGTGGGGGCGGTCGGCTTCGTTGTCCGGGTTGCCGTACTCGGCGGTCCACGATGCACCGGCGAGGAGTTCATGGAAGCGGAGCATGTCCAGGAGCGGCACCTTGGCAACGATCGCACCGAACAGGTGCGGGTAGCGGGTGACCATCGCGCCCATGAGCAGGCCGCCGTTGCTCCCGCCCGCGGCGCCCAGCATCGCCGGGGTGGTGATGCCCCGCGCGACGAGGTCCGAGGCGACGGCCGCGAAGTCCTCGAAGGCTCGTGACCGGTCGGCGCCGAGTGCGGCCCGGTGCCAGCCCGGTCCGTACTCGCCGCCGCCCCGGATGTTCGCGATCACGTAGGTGCCACCGCGCTCCAGCCACGCCCGGCCCGTCAACGCCCCGTAGGAGGGGGTGAGGGAGACCTCGAAGCCTCCGTATCCGTAGAGCAGGGCGGGGCCGGGGGCGGAACGGTCGGGGCCGATCACGAAGTACGGCACCCGTGTGCCGTCCAGGGAGCTCGCGAAGAACTGCTCCGCCGCGAGACCCGTGGTGTCGAAGTGGGCCGGAGCCTGCTTGAGGATCTCCGAGCCGGCGCCGACCTGTCCGTGGTACAGGGTGGACGGCTGCAGGAACCCCGACACGTCCAGGAAGTACTCGTCGGAGATGTCCGGGTCCGTGTCGACGACGGTGACCGCGGACAGCGCCGGGACGTCCGCGAGCGGTTTGCGCGCCCACCCACCGCCGGGGCTCGGGGTGAGCACCTCGATGCGGGTGCTGACGTCACGCATCGTCTCCAGGATCAGGTGGTGACGGGTCCAGGAGTGCCCGGACAGGGCTGTCCGCTCATCCGGGGTGAACAGCACCTCCGCGGTGCGGTCGCCCGCCAGGAAGGCGTCGAAGCCGAACGCCAGCAGGGAGCCCGCCCGGTGTCCGAGCCATTCGGACTTCAGGCTCACGATCAGATGCTCGCGATGGGCATAGGAGTCGGCGTCGTCCGGAACGTCGATCCTGACGAGCGAGGCGTCCGGGGCCAGGAGGTACGTCTCGCTGCGGTGGAAGTCCAGCAGCCGGAAGACGAAGTCCCGTTCGAAACCGGGTGTGCTGTCGTGCCAGGCCCCGGCCGACACGTCTGCCGACCGGCCCTCGAAGACCAGGACGGCCTCCTCCGGTGGCGTACCACGTCGCCACCTGCGAACCGTGCGCGGGTAGCCGGAATCGGTCAGCGAACCCGGCCCGAGGTCGGTTCCGATGAAGACGGTGTCGGCGTCGATCCAGCCGATTCGGGTCTTCGCCTCCGCCACCTGGAAGCCGTCCTCGACAAACGTGCGGGTGGCGAGGTCGAACTCGCGGACCACTACGGCGTCACCCCCGTCGCGCGACAGGCACACCAGTGCCCTGTCGTACTCGGGATGCCGTACCCGCGCGCCCGCCCACAGCCACTTCTCGCCCTCCGCGGCGGCGAGCGCGTCGACGTCGAGGATGACCTCCCACTCGGGAGTGTCCTTGCGGTACTGCTCCAGCGTCGTACGCCGCCACACACCCCGCACGTGCCCGGCGTCCCGCCAGAAGTTGTAGAGGTACGCTCCGCGACGGACCGTGTAGGGGATACGGTCCGAGGCGTCGAGCACCTCCCGCAGGCGGTCCTTCAGGGAAGCGAAATCGGCGCCGGTGGCCAGCGCGGCCGCCGTCTCGGCGTTCCGCTCGGCCACCCACGCGAGCGCGGCCTCACCCTCAACGTCTTCCAGCCACAGGTACGGGTCATTGTCGATCACACCCTGAATTGTGCAGGCCGGAGACGTGTGGTGAGACCACATCCGCCCAGAGCCGAACCCGATGGCCACCACGGCGGCGGCCCCGGCCGCCCGCGCCCCGCCCGCCGCCGTCCGGATCGCGGCGGGCCCTTTCGGGAGGCGCAGGCGACCGATCAGCACTCGGGTGACGGATCACCAGTCGTGGACGGTCCCGTCGTGGAGGCGGTTGACCGGCAGATACGCCGGGGCGTACGGGTGGGCCGCGGCCAGCTCCTCGTCCAGCTCCACCCCGATGCCGGGGGCCTCGCCCGGGTGCAGATACCCGTCCGTGAAGGTGTAGGAGTGCCGGAACACCTCGCGGGTGAGGGGGCTGTGTCCTGAGTACTCCTGGATGCCGAAGTTGTGGACGGCGAGGTCGAGGTGGACGGCGGCGGCCATCCCGACCGGGGAGATGTCCTCCGGGCCGTGCACTGCGCTCTTGATCTGGTACTGGGCGGCGAAGTCGAAGAGTTTGCGCAGCGGAGTGACGCCACCGAAGTGGGTGACAGCGGATCGTACGTAGTCGATCAGCTGCTCGGTGATCAGTGTCTGGTAGTCGTGCACCGTGTTGAAGACCTCGCCGATGGCCAGCGGCGTGGTGGTGCTGCGGCGCACCAGGCGCAGTGCCTCCTGGCTCTCGGCGGGTGTGCAGTCCTCCAGCCAGAACGGCCGGTAGGGCTCCAGGTCCTTGCCGAGCCGGGCGGCCTGGATCGGGGTGAGGCGGTGGTGGGCGTCGTGGAGGAGCGGCAGTTCGGCACCGAACTCGGCGCGTACCGCGTCGAAGACGGCCGGCATGTGGCGCAGATAGGCCTCGGTGTCCCAGTCCTCCACCAGTGGGCGGGCCTGCTGGTGGAGGACCGGTGTACCGGCGGTGTCGGTGTCGGAGACCCCGTACACGGCCTTGAGACCGGGGATGCCGGACTGGATACGGACGGCGGGGTAGCCCTCGGCCAGCCTGGCCCGTACGGAGTCGAGGAGTTCGGGTATGTCCCGGCCGTTGGCGTGGCCGTAGGTGCGGACGCGTTCGCGGCTGGCGCCGCCCAGCAGCTGGTAGAGCGGGAGCCCGGCGGCCTTCGCCTTGATGTCCCACAGCGCTACGTCGACGGCGGCGATGGCGGCCATCGTCACCGGTCCCCGCCGCCAGTACGCGCCCCGGTACAGCGACTGCCAGGTGTCCTCGATCCGGTGCGGGTCGAGGCCGGTGAGCAGCGGCGCGACATGGCCGGTGAGGTAGCTGACCACGGCGAGTTCCCTGCCGTTCAGGGTGGCGTCGCCGAGGCCGGTGAGGCCCTCGTCGGTCGTCAGTTTCAGGGTGACGAAGTTGCGGCCTGGGCTGGTGACGACGACCTTCGCGTCGACGATCTTCATGCGTGTGTTCTCTTTCCGGACGTCGGAGGTGTGGGGGTCGGCCCCGGGCCGGTGCGGGAGTCGCGCTCCGGATGCCGTTGGGCAGCGGCTTCGCGGTCCTTCGTGGCGCCGGAGGCCGGCTCGGCGACCATCAGGTCGCCCCATTCGGTTCGGCCGGCAGCCCCGCGTAGAAGCTGATCATGATTCATATGATCAGCGGGACGGAGACGAAGACGCGACTCAGCACCAGCACAGTGCGGGAACCGGCAAGGCCCATCCGCGCGAACAGGCAGTTCCAGGGACGAACAACGAGACCGCCGGGACGATGCGCTCCGCCGGGAGTCCCCGCCGGGCGGGGCCGATCACCGGTCCCGGCAGCTCGGAACCTGACGGGGAGGAGGGGGCGGACGGCTGCATCCTCGCAGCGTACAGGCCGGTCCCGGCCCCATACCTGGCCCCGGGGCCCTGTCGCGTACGACCCCGGTCCTGCCCGTACCACGACATCGGTGCGCGGCCACCGCCACGGCGGTCCACCGGGGCAGAGGGCAGTTCACTTCGACAACACGGCCGAGTCAGCTCCGCTGGAAGAACTCCACCTCCGCCAGGGCCAGGTGACGGCCCTTGGTCAGGCCGGCGGGCGAGTGCAGGAACAGCCGCACCGTCTTCACATCGCTGATTCCGGTGACGATCGTCTGCGGGCCCGGCTTGTCGCTGAGGGTGACCTTCTTCCGGTGCTTCTCCCCGTCCGCTGTCGTCATCTCCAGGTCCACCTGGAGTGCACGCGCCTGGCGGGCGTAGGCCTCCGGGGACTTGGACGCCCCGTTGGTGAGGATCACGTCGATCAGCCGGAACGGCTTGCTGAAGGTGTACGTCACCGTGGCGTCCGGCCCGGGTGCGCCCCAGTAGCGGTTGTTCAGCCCGTCCGTGGTGTTCGTCGCCGGGTGTCGGGGCATCTCGGCGCTCGCGGCGATGCCCACCGGGGTCACGGCCTGGGCCTTGCCCATTTTGTCCCGGGTGTCCTCGATCAGGGCGCGTCCGGCCGGCAACAGCAGGAGACCGCCCGCACACAGCGCCACCAGCACGGCCAGGATCACCAGTCCCCGGACCACCCGGCCCGAACTCGCCCGCGCCCGGCGGCTGAACGGCCACACCGTCCGCCACCACGGCAGCGGGGCGGACTTCGCGGCAGGGTTCAGCGGAGTCGCGCAGCGTCGGCAGAACCGGCGCTCCGGCAGGTTCGGTGTGCCGCAGGCAGGGCAGGGCACCCCCGCCGCCTCGTCCGGCACCACCGCGGACCGCACGATTGGGCGTGGGGCCACCGGCTTCGCGGGGCGTACGGGCAGCACGGGGTCCTGGGCCGACGCCTCGGGGGTGGGCGCGGCAGCCGGGGCACGAGGGCCCGGCGCGTCCTGGGTCGTCGGCGTGTGGGGGGTGACGGGGGCTTGGGGGCTGACGGGGGCTCGGGGGGTGCTGGGGGCCGACGATGCGGCCGGGGCCTGCCGTGACCGTGACGTTTCCCCCGCCCCTGACACGGTGCGTTCCGACGCGGGGGTGTCAGGTGTCGCCGTGGGGGCAGACGTCGCCGTGGCGGTCTCGTCGCTGGGGGCGGTCTCGGCGCTGGGGGCGGTCTCGGCGTCGGCGGAGGGTGCGACCTGGCTACGACTCGTCGTGCTCGCTCCCCTGGCGCCGCCGCCACCGGTACGGCCGGTCAGTCGGCCGTACAACGACGAGGTACGGGGAGGATCGGCGGCCGCGGGCTCGTCCGCGGGGGATCGTGAGGGCGCCGGCGCCGAAGTGGCGTCCGGTGGGGTGGGTTCGGGTGAGGCCGTGGGGTGCGAGGGTGCACCGGGGGGCGGTGTGGTGTCCGACCAGCCCAAGTACGCACCGCAGTTGCCGCAGAAGTCGTCCGTGGAACCGTTGGACGCCCCGCACGTGGGACACGCGCGCATGGCGTCACCTCCCTTCATCGGCGGGTGGGCCGGGCAGGACCTCCACCCGGCAGACGATGTGCACCGGACACATGGCCCGGACGATCTCGTTGACCCGGTCCGCGTCCACCGACGCCTCGCGGCCCGGCCACACCCGTACCAGGGTCTCGGCGGGGGGCTCCGGCGGCAGGTCGGCTCCGAGGGTGCTCGACCATGCCGCACCGCCGTCCCCGGTCACCTCGGCGTGCACGCCGAGCGCGAGCCGCAGCCCCTCGACCAGACCACGTCGGGTGCCGCGCCACCGGTGCAGCTCCACCGCGTGGACCACCGCCTCACGGCGCAGCTCCACGGGCCAGTGCGGGTCGTCGACGGCGCCCACCCACGTCGCCAGCCAGGCCAGGAAGTCGGCCGGAGTCACCCGGGGGTCGAAGTAGGCGGGCAGGCTGTCGAGGGTCGCGAACACCGGGGCGAGCACGGTGTCGAGACCTGCGGTGAACCGTTGTGCGAAGTCGTCGTCGGCGTACAGGGCCGGCAGTTGTTCGCCGATCGGGTACCTGCTGGGCAGGCCGGGTACGGCGGCGCGGCTCATCCCCGCACCTCCGGTTCGATCGCTGTGACGACCACCTGGTGCTGGTACGAGAAGACCAGCGCGCCTGGGGCCACGTCGATGCGGTCCGACGGCGTGCCGCGCCGCCCGGTCGTGGGGTCGGCGGCGAACAGCCGGATCTCCTCCACGAGCGCGTTGCCGGTGGCGCGTTGCAGTACGCCGAACACCTCTCCGTACTGCACGGACCGTCCGAACGGCCACCCGGTGCCGTCCGGACCGCCGTGCAGCGGGTTGAGGAGCCGGAACAGCGCGGCGAGCGCCGCGTCACGCACCCGGTCCGTGTCGCCCGGCGGTGCCGCGAGCCGGGCGACCACGGTGACACCCTGGTACACCGGCGGCTCCACCACCAGGCGGGTGCCGATCAGGCGTCGCTCGTCGAGGCTCGCGGTGATCGCTTCGAGCACCTGGTCCGAGGGGATCAGCTGCTCGAAGCGGAGCCGGTCGCCCTCGTCCGCCACCGCGTCCGGCACCACCAGGACCCGTACCGTGCCCGCACCGTCCCCGGCGGGCAGACAGCGGACCCGGCGCGCCGAGGGCGCCGCTCGGCGGCTGATGATCTCGTAGTCCTCGGCGGTCACCGCGCGCTCCTGCATGCGCAGCGCGTCCGGCGCCCGCAGCTTGGCGTTGGCGACGGTCTCGCCGGCCACTCCGCCGCGTGCAGCCTCCCGGTTGGTGACCCGTGCCACGTACGGAACGGAGCTGCGCAGCACGGAGATCACGCCGCGGGCGACATTGCCCGCCGGGCCGCCGCCGGTACGGTAGCGGGCCACCCGCACCTGGGCGCCCTTGGGCGGCACGGCGCCGCACTGTCGCAGCGTGCCGTCCGGTTCGCGCAGCACCGGGGGAAAGGTGAACTCGCCGGTGGTCGCGTCCACGCGGACGTGCCGGTCGGCGGACCCGGAGCGGCCGAAGTGCTCCACCACCTCCCAGCGGCTCCACCCCTCGGCCGAGGACACCTCCACCACCGGGGGTTCGCCGTCGAGGAGGACCGGCGGGCGGCCGAGCCGGAAGGTCTGGCCCGCGACGCCTTCCGAGGTGCCGAGCGGTACGTCGGTCACCGTCTCGGCGTGTTCGACGGACATGGTGCCGCCCACGGTGAACACCGCCGCCTCACGTACCGTCGGGGACTCCGAGTAGAACGGCTGGCCCGGCTCCGCCTCGGTGACGCGGCAGCGCAGCCAGCCGGCCCGTGTCCCGCCGATCACCGACGCGGTGTGTGCGGCCGGTACGTACACGATGACCTCGCCGGGCCGGTTCAGCCCGCCGGTGGTGTCCGTGCCGGTCTCGCACTCCTGCCAGCCGCCGCCGTTCCACGCCTCCCACACCAGCGGGGGCTGGCGCGGGTCCACACCGATGCCCTCCACCCGGCTGTCCACGCGCACCGCCACCACGCAACGCGGCACCGGTGCCGGCAGACCGAACAGCAGCGCGTCCCCCGGCTCCGGTGTCGCCTGGAAGCAGGGGACGTCGCGGCCCTCGGCGAGGGTCCTGGTCCGGTCGGTGTGCTCACCGGTCCGGGGCGCGGTCACCAGGCGCGTCAACTCGCTCGGAAGGATGCGGAGTTCGTCCGTGGTCATGAACACCACGGCTTCCTCGGTCTCGCCGCGCACCGTGGTCACCTCGGTGCCCGCGGGCAGGACCACCGTCTCGGGCTGCGGCGCCGACAGCCAGAAGTCGACCTCGGCCCCGGCCGCGGCCGGCGGGAACAGGCAGATTCCCAACAGGTCGAGGAACGCGGTGTAGTTCTTGTCCGGGACGCGGTTCAGCCGGTACAGCAGCTGGTCCACGAGGTAGGCGAACGTCTCGATCAGGGTGACGCCCGGGTCGGAGACGTTGTGGTCGGTCCACTCCGGTGCGCGCTGCTGCACGTACCGCTTCGCCTCGTCGACGAGTTGCTGGAACCGCCGGTCGTCCAGGTTGGGGAAGTGCAGAGCCATCAGTCCGCGACCAGTTCCTCGGTCTCCTCGTCGGAGGGGATCGTGTAGAAGGGAAAGACCAGGTTGCGCCGGTCATTGGTGGAACGCACGGTGTAGTGCACGTCGATGTAGAGGGTGCCGTCCTCGACCGCGTCGAAGGCGACCACCACGTCGTCCACCGCGATGCGCGGCTCCCACCGCTCCAGGGCCTCGCGCGTCTGCTGCGCGATGCGTCCGGCGGTGGCACCGTTTCCGGGGGCGAAGACGTAGTCATGGATTCCGCAGCCGAACTCGGGCCGCATGGGGCGCTCGCCGGGGGCGGTGCCGAGCACCAGCCGGATCGCCTCCTCGATCTCCCGTTCCCGCTCGACCATGGCGATCCCGCCGGTCGGTCCGACCCGCAACGGGAACGCCCAGCCCCGACCGATGAACCGCTCGCTCATCACATGCCCCCGATCCGGACGTTCTGGGCACCGGTCAGGATGTTCCCGGCGCACGCCGTGCGGTCGCCCGCCCGTGCGGCCGGCAGCCCTCCGATCAGCACCATGCCCGCGGCGAGCGCGGCCGGGTCGGGCAGGATCACGTTGGCCGGCCCCAGGAGTGCGTGCGGCGCGATCGGGCAGGTGTGGAGGCTGCCCACCACGGCGGCGGGACGGCCGCCGATCAGCACGCGCATCACCGCGGCGGCGGCGCCGGGCGGCGGGGTGGCGATCACACCGCCGTGGCTGGTGGGGTCGCCGGTACGGGCTGCGGCTGGCATGCGGCACTCCTTGCGGAAGGTCCTGGGCCCGAGGGCCGGTCGCGGATTCGGTCGCTCGGTCTGTCGTCCGGCCGGGGCGCTGGGCCGGCCGGGGCGCCCGGCCTGTCGGTGTGTCGGGGCAGGGTGGGCATGGGCGGGTCTCAGTTGATCCGGATGAGCCGGGCCTTGAGGACGCCCAGCAGGCCACCGTCGACGGTGACATCCGAACCGCCGGTGACCTTCACCGATCGGCCGCCGATCCGCACCCCGTCCGTGCCGTCGATGTCCACCTGTCTGCCCCGTACGCTCACGTTGCCCTGCTTCGCGTCCAGCGTGATGCCGTCCTTGTCGAGCACGACGGAGGTCAGCGGTCGGCCCCGTCCCGCGTACACCGTCAGCTCGATCCGGTCCCGCCGGTCGTCCAGGCGTACTTCGAGGCGCTCGTCACCGGTCAGCAGCCGCAGTCCGGACGGGCCCGGCGCCTTCGCGTCCAGGAGTTCCACCCGGTGGCCCGAACGCGACACGACCGAGCGGCGGTTGACCTTCCCGCTGGTCCTGTCGATCAGTGGGACGTCGTGGGGCGACGGCTGGTCCACGCCGTTGTAGAGCCCTCCGATGACGTACGGGCTGTCCAGCAGGCCCTGTTCGAACCCGACCAGCACCTCGTCGTTGACCTCCGCGCTCACCACGCCTCCCCCGCCCACGCCGCCCCACTGCACGGTGCGCACCCAGTCGGTGACGTAACTCTCGTCCAGCCAGGGGAACTTCAGCCGCACCGCGCCGCGCTCGGCCCCGTCCGGCTCGCGTACGTCCGTCACCACGCCGATCGCCAGGCCCGGCATGCGCGGGCCACGGGCCGGCCCGCCGGTCACCAGGCCCGTCAGGGAGCGGTCCGGGCCTGCGCCGACCCACACCGTCGTCCGGTATCCGTCGTGCGGCTCCAGGGTGTGCTGCACGGCCGTCGCCGTGTACCGGCCCGAGAACGCCTGCCCGACGTTACCGAGGGCCACCGGCTTGCCCGCCCGCAGCAGGGGGTTGCCCTCGGCCACCGCCTCCAGCTCCCCGAAGCCCGCGCTGACCTGCGCGGCCGTCGCGTCCGCGACCGCCGTCGTCTCGGCCTGGGTACGGTACGGGGTGTCCGTGACGGTCAGCTTCGCCTTGCCGAACCGGGCACTCATCTCCGGACTCAGACCCGGCACCGCCGTCTCACTGATCACCGACGGGTTCCGGGCCACCAGCGGCCTCTTCGTGGTGACGTCCCAACCGCGCACCTCCACCGACGCCGCACCGTCCGCGGCCGACAGCGAGGCCCGCAACGCGAGGAGGTTCCGGCCGTACTCCAGCACCATCGGACTCTTCGTGGCCGAGGTCGACGGCGCGGGCGCGCCGGATGCCTTCTGCGGCCGGGTGAACTGGAGCAGCCCCTGGTCGTCGACACGCACCTGTGCGCCGTTCTCACCCGCCAGGTACTGGAGGAAGTCCCAGTCGGACACGTTCGCCTGCGAGAGCTGCTGGTAGGTGACCGGCGCGGCCTGTACGGCTCCGCAGGTCAGCCCGGCCCCGGCGGCCACCTTGCGGACGATCGCCGCCGTCGTCATGTTCCGGTAGGCCACCACCTTGCGGCCCCTCTGGAGGCGGTGCGCCCTGGAGTACGCGCGCACCACCGTGAACGAGCCCGTGCGGTCCCGGTCCAGTTCCAGGGCCGTCACCTCGCCGTTGAACAGCCGCTCGCGCGCCTGCCCGGAGACGGTCACCACGGACACCCGCAGCGGGGTGCCGATGGTGATGCCGGTCGCCTGCAGGAACTCGTGATCGGGGTCGCGAAAGGTGAGCACCGCCGCGTCGGGCAGGCCCACGTTCTCGTCCACCACGCAGCTGACCAGCTGGGCGGCCCAGACCTGCGGGAGTTCGGCGGGCGTCTCCACGACGGGGTCCGCCGCGAACGACCGGCCGCCCTGTGCCTCGGATGTGCTCACCGCTCCTCCTCACTGCCCGTGTCCCGCAGCGCCGGCACCACCAGTTCGGTGCCGGGCACGAGGGCCATCGGGTCGTCGATTCCGTTCGCCTCCGCGATGACCCGCCAGGCCGTCGCGTCGCCGTACTCCCGCCAGGCAAGCAGGGCCAGGCTGTCGCCCGCCACGACGGTGTGCGTACTGCGGGCGGTGCGCGCGCCGGACGTCGGGTTCTGGCCCGCCGGGTCGACGCTCGCCTCCTCGATGGACAGCGTGCAGGTGGCCCGCAGCGGCTTGCCGTCCACGTCGAACAGGGTGTAGCTCACCGCCAGGCTCGACAGCACCCCGTCGAACGAGGTCGTGCGCGCACTGCCCCACTCGAACCGAACCCACGGGCTGGCCGGTTTCTTGCGGCCCAAACTGGCCGGGGTCGGCACGCACGCCTTCATCAGCTTCTCCACCGCTTGCTCCACGGAGTTGTCATGGGTGGCGGTGGCGTCCAGGAAGACTTCGAGGCTCAATGTGCGCGGCCCGCTGCCGACGAACTCGGGCAGGGCCGACTGCCCGGCCATCCGGGACGGGGAGCGCCGCCACTCGGTGGTCTTGCGCAGCTCCAAGGTGGAGGGGTTGAACTGGAGGTCGAGCTGCGCGACCGTCCCGCCCGGCTTCGCACCGACGGAGGCCGGGGGCTCCTTCAGGGTCAGCTGGGCTCGGGCCCGACTGGATCGCACCGCTGGGGACATGCCTGGAGTTCCTTTCCGGTGCGGATACGTGGACGAGAGGGCGGGTGGGTGGGCGAGTTCCGGGCGACGGGGATACGGGGGGCGAACTGAGGAGCTGGAGGCTACCGGCCTTGTCTAACAGGCTCTATGAGGGAGTGTCAGGAAGGGCGCAGTCCTTGGTGGGCGATCTCCAGGGTCTCCACCGCGGCCTCCGATCGGGCGGGGTCGAAGGACGGCCCCTGCCAGCGCACCGGGACGATCCCGAACACCTGCCAGCTGATGATCCTGGTCAAGTCCGGTTTCAGTGCCACGATCTCGCCGTCCTTGGGCTCCACCCGGCGCAGCGTCTCGTCGAGCCAGCGGCCGATCTTCGCCGTGTCGGCGGTGACCGGCCTGGTGAGCGTGATGTTCGACCAGGTCACGCGTCCGGGCAGTTGCCAGGTGAAGCCGTTGTTGCCGCCCTCGGCATAGCTCTCCATCTCGACCTCGGCGCCCATGCCGGAGCAGGTGTGGAAGGCACCCAGGTCATTGCCGGCGATGGCCAGCCGGAAGAACACACTGGTCGCGAAGATGCTGTCTGTCATTCGTCCGTCATCCGTTCCGTGCTCTCAGCGGCGTCCGTCGTAGGGGCGGCCCGTGCGGTCCCGGCCGCGTCGCAGTTCGGTGCGCAGCAACCGGGCCATGGGGTCGAGCAGGCGGCGCGCCAGGTCGTCCAGGTCAGCGGCCTGGTCCTGCGGTGTCTCGACGTGCCTGGCCGCGCTCCTGACGGGGGCGGATGACGTTGCGGCCGGCCGCTCCGGCACCGCCTTGGCCGGTACGCCCTTGGGTACGGCGATGTCACCGGCGCCCGTGACATCGCGCTGGACCGGGGGCGCCGCCCGGCCGGTCCCGCCCGCCGCCGGTACGGGGCCCGGTGTGCCGGTCCGCGGCCGGACCACGGGGACGGTCCCTGCCGGTGACGGTCCCGGCGCCGGTGTGACCGGGGGGCGACCCGTGAATGACTGCGACTGCGGGGCGGTTACGGGAAGGGGCCGCACCGGTACGGCCTTCCTGGGTGCCCCGCGGGGCGGCGCCGCAGGCCGGACGACCGGGACACGCTGGACGGAGTCCTGGGAGCCGGTGGTTCGCGCTCCGTGTCCCTGCGGTCCGGGGCCGGGGTGCTCGGTCGCGGTGCGCCGGCCCCGCGGCGTCGGCGGGGCCACCGCGGACGGACCCGGCGACGGCTGCGCGGGGCCGCTCCGGTGCGCAGCCGGTGCGCCGGGCCAGCGCGCCGCCACCACAGGGCGACCGCCGGAGCGGGAGACGGCGGGCGCTGCCACGCCTTCCGGGGCACGGGTGTTCAGGCGGAGCGGGCGCGCGGCGAGCAGCGAGAGGGTGCGAGGCGGCACCGGAGCGGAGTGCGCTCCGGCGCGGATCACGGTGAGAGGGTGCGGGCCGGCCGTACCGGCGGTCCGGGCGCCTGTGGTGCCTGCGGGGCGTGCGGCGCCTGCGGCAGGGGCACGGGCGACGACGACCGGGGCCGGGGTGGCGGGAGCGTCTGGCCGTTGCCTGTCAGAGCCCGACCCATCGGAGGTCGCGCCGGGGGCCGTTCCGGGCGTCGCGCCGTGGGCCGTGGCGGGGGTCGTGCCAGGACGCCGGGTGTTCGCTGCGGTGCCGTCCGCGCCCTCTGGTGCCAGGCGCCGGGGCGCGGCGGCCTGGGACTGTGTCACCAACGGCGTGGCGGGCCCGCCTCCGTGGGCGGGGGCCGTGGCGCCGGGCAGCGTGGTGCCGCTGATCGAAGAGCGGTCGTCCAGGACGCGTTGGACGTCACCCGCACCGCTGTTGGAGGCGACGCGGCGTTGGACGTCAGCCGCCCCCAGCAAGGGCGCGTCCGGTCCGCTCCCTGCCTGCGCAAGGGGCGCGACAAGTGGCGCGGGCCCGGTGCGTGTCCGGTCTCGATCCGTCGTGGTCGGCGCCGGACTGTCGCCGGAACTCCGGACCGGGCGTGCGGGAGCCCGCTGGA
Source organism: Streptomyces brevispora (assembly GCF_007829885.1). Classification (NCBI taxonomy): domain Bacteria; kingdom Bacillati; phylum Actinomycetota; class Actinomycetes; order Kitasatosporales; family Streptomycetaceae; genus Streptomyces; species Streptomyces brevispora. The sequence continues at coordinate 210,309 of NZ_VIWW01000003.1, read as the reverse complement.
CGTCCGGGCCGGATGAGGTACGGGGCGCGCGGGCGCCGGACGCGGCGGAGCCCGGCAGGTCGACGCTGGGCGGCAGCTCGGACATCGGCGCGCCCAGGCCGCCCCGCGCGCGTGCCCCGGCGCGACGGCCAGGCGTCCGGCGCGGGGCGTCGGCCCGGTTCGCCGGGCCGTCCGGGGCGCCGGGGGCCGTTCCCGTCATGCCGCCGTTGTACGGGGCCGAGGTGCCGCCGTCGCCCTCCGAGTGGCGCTGGACGACGGGAAGCGCCGGCCCGGGCACGGTTGCGGCACCGGGCACGGCTCCGGCACCGAGCACGGAGGACGGCGCGGGAGCATCCGCAGCCAACGGTGATGCGGTAGAGGGCAGTTCGCTCAGCGGGGCGCCGAGGGGCGCACGGCTGATGGCACGCTGTGCGGGCGCCGTCGAACGCGCCCCTGACGCTGCCGGTGCGGTCGTGGTGGAGGCGGGACCCTGTACATCGGGGGCCGTGCCGAGATTGGGCGCAATGGCCGCGGCCCGCAGGGCAGGAAGGCGGCGCACGGGTCCGGCCGGGTGACGGGCAGCAGTCGGCAAAGGCCCCAGCGGGCGAAGCCTGACAGCCTCGCGGGTCGCCTCGGCACCGGAGGCACGTGACGCCTCCGGCTGTCCGCCTCTCCGCGCGGACTGCGGCCCCGTCGAGGTGCGCTGGACCGCCGGCCCGGACGACGTACCGCTCCCGGAGCCGGCCGGCGACCGGGACGCGCGCCCGGAGCCCGGCCCGGTCGTACCTGACGGTGTCTGCGAGGCACGACCGCCGGAAGCCGACCGGGCCACAGCCCCGTCAGCGCCTGCGCCCGCACCTACGCCCTGGACCACCGACACACGTCGTACCAGCGGAATGGGCGGAGCGGCCAGCGGGCGGGCGGTTCCGGAGGGGGGCACCACCGGACCTGTGCCCGACTCCGCGGCCCGTTGGACAGGGGTACCTGACGGGAGGAGCGCGGCGGGCGATTCCGTCGATGTGAGGCCACGGGTCCGCAGAACTTCTCCCGAACGTCCCTTCCCCGTAGTGCTGTTGCGACTGCGGCCTCCGGGGTGAGGCGTCGCCGACTCCGGACCGTGGCCCGCGGCGGAGACTTGCGCGGTGGACGACGCCGGGCCGGACTGCCGTGCCCCCGGACGCGTCCGGCGCGAGACGTCCGGCGTCCGCGTGACCGGCAACCGGGCCCCGCCGTCCACGGCCCCCGAGTCCGCGGTCCCTGCGTCCACGAGCCCGCCGTTCACGGCAGCGGCACCCGGCGTGCCGCCTCCCGGGCCGTTCTCCGCCCCCTCCGGGCGCAGCGCCCGGAGCAGCAGCGGGCCCCCGCCGCTGCGGGTGGGCTGCGGAGCGGCCGGCGTGGTGACGCCGCGTACCAGGCCGGTCGGGGCGGTGGGCAGCAGGGCGTGCCCGAGCCCGGCGTCGAACGACGGGTTCTGCCAGGCCGCGAGGCGCGCGCGGAAAGCGAGGCCGTCGCTGACGCCGAGCGGGGCACGGGCCACGGTGAGCTCCGGTGGTGCGGTGCGGCGCCAGCCGCCGTCCCAGTCGCCGGGCACGGAGGGACCCAGGGCGCTCGGCACGGAGGGACCCGGGGCGCCGGACACGCTCCGGTCCGGGCCGTCGCCGGACTCCTCGCCCGTTTCGGCACGCTCCGTACCCCGGGAACGGTCCGCGGGGTCCGGTCCGGCAGCCCGGCGGCGTAGCCTGTCCCGCCATGCCATGCGCTCAACCGCCTTCGTTCACACGGGTGTTGATACGGGCGATCTCGGATACCCACTGCTGGCGTTCACCGTGCGTCAGGTCGAGGATCTCCTCGCGTTGCCAGTGGAAGTGGTAGGCGATGTACGCGATCTCCTCCCGGAGCCGGGGAAGGGCGTACGTCACGATTCCCCCAGGCGCCCACCCGAGAGGTCGACCTCGAAGCCGCCCTCGCAGTGCGGGCAGGTCACCGCCGCGCGGGTGTGACCCTCGCTGTTGACGCGGCGGTAGAAGTCCTGGAGGAAGGCCACGTCGGTGGCGTACATCCGCTCCACGATCTCGGCGTGCACATCGGTGATCGCGCCGATCCGGGTGATCACCTGGCTCAGCAGCACCACGCTCAGGTACGCCGGGTTCTCCTTGACCCGCAGGTCGATCTGGGGCCGCAGTTCGTCACGGGCGGTCGCCAGGCGCATCGAGCCCTGGCGGTGCAGCGTGCCCGCCTCGTCCACGTAGCCGCGCGGGAGCTCGAACTCGAACTCGGTGCGCAGCCTGTGGTCCTCCCTGGGCGCCGGGGCGGCGGGGGTGGTGGTGGCCACCGCCGCCTGCTCCGACACCGGGGCGGGCTCCGTCGCCTGGAGGATCTCCTCCAGGTTGCCCGCGGACACCGTACGACGCCTCATTCGACGACGATCTCCTCGAAGACGATCGTGACCGACTCGGTAGCCGCGGCGGACTCGCCCGCCTTGAGGGACGGGCCCTCCCACTTGGAGGCCCAGCCCTGCATCAGCTGGATGCGCCGGACCGTGCTGCCCTCGGAGTCCTTGATCTCGATCGTGAGGTTCTGCCGCGCGGTGTCCACGGCACCCTTGTTGAGGGTCTCCTTGATCCACTTGGTGAACTCACTGCTCTTGTCGAGTCCCCGGGTGATCGTGACCTCGCCGGCCTGCCGGGCGCCGGGCTGCTTGCGGATGATCTGCTTGCCCTCCGCGCTGACCTGACGGACCTCGACGACCTCCTCCTCGACGGTCAGGCCGCTGATCTCCTGAATCGACTCGACCAGGTAGCCGCCGAGCTGCACGCCGAAGACGTGGGTGGAAAGAGCATCGCCCTCTGCCATGACTGTCTGTCACCTTTCTTTGCTGACCCGCGGGTCACTCGTCGACGAGGCTGGTGCTGTCGGAGAACTGAGCCAGCCGGAACACCACGAACTCCGCGGGCTTGACCGGCGATACGCCGATCTCACAGATGACCCGGCCCTGGTCGATGGACTCCTGCGGGTTGTTGTCGCGGTCGCATCGCACGTAGAACGCCTCTTCGGCGGTACGGCCGAAGAGCGCGCCCCGGCGCCACTCCTCGGTGAGGAACGCGGTGACGTTGCGACGGATGCTCGACCACAGCCGGTCGTCGTTCGGCTCGAAGACCACCCACTGGGTGCCCAGGAGGATTGATTCCTCAAGGTAGTTGAACAGCCGGCGCACGTTCAGGTAGCGCCAGGCCGGGTCGGAGGAGAGGGTACGGGCACCCCACACCCGGACGCCCCGGCCGGAGAAGGCCCGTACGCAGTTCACGCCGATCGGGTTCAGCAGGTCCTGTTCGCCCTTGCTGAGCCGGAGTTCCAGGTCCACCGCGCCGCGGATCACCTCGTTGGCGGGCGCCTTGTGCACGCCGCGCTCGGCGTCGCTGCGCGCCCACACCCCGGCGATGTGACCGCTCGGCGGGACGGTGGTGTTGCGTCCGGCGGCCGGGTCGAAGACGCGCACCCACGGGTAGTACAGGCTGGCGTAGCGGGAGTCGTAGCCCGCCTCGTCGTTGCGCCAGGTGCGCACCTGCTGGGCGGAGAGTCCGGGCGGGGTGTCCAGGACGGCCACCCGGTCGCCCATCTGCTCGCAGTGTGCGATCGCGGCGAGCTGCACGGTCCGCACACCTTCCGCGTCGATGTCGCCGCGCTGGTGGGCGCTCATCAGGTCCGGCACCGCGACCATGGTGATCTCGTCGATGGTCTCCAGGCCGCCGAACCCCGTACGGGCCGCGGCGTCGCCGACGTACTCGGACGCGTCGAGGCGCGCCATTTCTCCGGAGCCGGGTACGGCGGGCACGGCAGGGGCGTCGGGCAGCGCCACGGTCTGGCCGGCGGGCCTGCCCTGGGTGGCGTTGCGCTGCTCGGTGACCTCGATCAGGCTGGAGGCACGCGCCTGGTTGACGAGGTACCCCTTGACGTTCTTGCGGGTCGAGGCCTCGTACGTCTCCACGGCCTTGTCGCCCTGGCGGACCAGGACCTTGAAGCGGTCCTCCGGCGGGTTCTCGCCGTCCGCGTCGGCGATCTCCACCGACACCCCGGAGACGCCCGGCCGGGCCGCGACCAGGAAGCCGCCGAGCTCCACCGGCTCCGCCGCCCTGGTCTCCCGCTGCCGGCCGTCGTCGGCCGCCTCGGACGAGGCGCCCTCGGCGGGGCCACCGATCCGCACCACGTACGCGGCGCCGCCGCCGTTGGCGAAGTAGCCGTAGACCGCGTGGGCCAGATAGGTGCCCTCGGTGAAGCCGCCGAACTGCTGGGTGTACTGATCCCAGGAGGTCACCAGGGTCGGGGCGTGGAACGGGCCGTTCCGGGCAAATCCCACGAACGCGGCGACGGCGGTGCCGACCCCTTCGATCGGTCGGGCACCGGACTGCACCTCCTCCACGTACACACCCGGGGTGAGGTACGTCGGCATACTCGCTCCTTCGCGTCCTTACGGGTCACCTGTGTCCGGGCCGAGTCTTCGCTGCGGGTCCGCGACGGCGACAGGGGCGCGCGGACCTGGTCGGGGGCAAGACCACTGCCTTTCCGGACTCCCCGCACTGACCGTCCGGGCGTCGCCCGCTCCTGCCCTCGCGCTGCCCGCGCGGACCTGGACGCCCCGTCGGCCCGCCCGGTCCACTGGGGTCGGGACAGGGGTGCCCCGACCAGAAGCCGATGAGATGCCGACGAGGAGGCAACCGGTGCAGACGTCCGGGCAACGCGCCGAGCGGACCGAGCAGACCCAGAGCCCGCGGCCGGTGCGCGGCCGGGCCGACGCGCGGCACGAGATGTCCGGGGGCGCCGCCGCCGTGCCGCCACCGCTCACTGCCGACGCGCTCCGGGCGGCGCAGCGCGGCATGGGGAACGCCGCGGTGATCCTCATGATCGCCCGCCGCGCACGCCCCGCGGCCTCCCCGGAGCAGTTGGACCCCGGGGTGCACGAGGTCCTGCGCTCGGCCGGCAAGCCGCTCGACGGGCCGGTACGCCAGGAGATGGAGTCCCGTTTCGGAACCGAGTTCTCCGGTGTACGGATGCACACCGGGGCTGCCGCCGCCCGCTCGGCGCGTGCGATCGGGGCGCGTGCGTACACGTCGGGCAGCCATGTCGTACTCGGCGACGGCGGCGGCGACAAGCACACCCTGGCGCATGAACTCACCCATGTGGTGCAGCAGCGGAACGGGCCGGTGGCGGGCACGGACCAGGGCAACAGTCTCAGCGTGTCCCATCCGTCGGACCGGTTCGAGCGGGAGGCGGAGACGAACGCGCACCGGGTCATGGCGGGCCCCGTTCCCGTGCGGCAGGCCGCCGCTGCGACGGAGTCGCCTCCGGGAGAGGCTTCGGCCAGGCAGACGGCTGACGGGGAGGCGTCCGCGGCGGCGCCGACCGTGGCGCGCAGGCCGGCTCGGACGCCGGTGGTCCAGCGCAAGGGGCATGAGGAGCTCTCCGGCAAGCTGCCGTCCCCCGCGTCCGGTACCTCCGTGTCGTCCTTCCTCAAGTCCTTCTCGCTCCGTCCCGCTCAGGACGACCCCGTCGTCGCGGGCCTGCGGAAGGACATCGAGGCGTACGACAGCGACCCCAAGCGTGACCCCGCGCACTGTTTCCAGCAGTTGGCGACCCTGCTGCTGGCGGTCAGCTCGGCCGAGGACGACAGGCCCGCGAAAGAGGGCGGGGCGGTCAAGACCTTCCTGATCGCGGCCCGCGAGGCCCTCACGGCCGAAAAGGACGTGGTGACCGGCCAGATGGTCCGGGACAACCAGTTCCCCGAGGGCGCGCGCGGCCCCTTCGAGGCGATGACCAGGAATGGCATGCTCTGGAACGAGGACGGCTGGGCCGACAACGCCGTCGCGTTCGCCATGAGCGGACCGAGCTATTTCCGTGAACTCTCCGAGATCAACCGGGCCGGGATGGCCAAGGAGATCGCGGGGCGCGGCAGCCGGGGCTGGGTGGACAACGTCAAGAAGGCGCTGGAAATCGCACTGAAGCAGAGCGTGCTCTGCCACTACACGAGCCAGGACCGGGCGGACCAACTGGTCCAGCAGGGGACGCTCAAGTCCAAGACGGCGCTGCTGGGGGAGAACCCCGACGCGCCCAACAACTCCGAGGCCTACGACAAACACGTCCTGGCGAACGAGGACTTCGTCTTCTTCTTCCTGGAGGCGGAGGGCAGCGAACCCCGCGGCACCCGGTTCGGGAAGGTACGAATCGAGATTCCGCTCGACAAGTCCCCTCTGGAGTCACAGGGCTGGCTGATGCTCAGCGATTTCGCGCAGCGCGAGTATCCGACGATCCATGCCCATGCCGCCGACCCGGCGGACACCGCGAGCAAACTGCCCACCCGCGAGGACGCGTTCGCCGCCGAGTTCTCCGTGCCCGTGCGGAACTTCGATCTCGGGACGGGCAAGGCAAGGATGGACGACGACGAGTTCATGACACGGAGGGGCCGGGAACAGGAGGATGAACGGCGAGGCCAGATCTTGTTCGCCATGGCCCAGGCCGCGGCGGACCCGCACAGCGAGATGACCTACGGTTCCGACGAGGGGCGGAAGGCATACCCGGAGCAGCTGCGCTCCAACACGTTGAGGGGCAGCGACATCGTTCCGGGGCTGGTGGAGCGCGCGGTGCTGGAGATCATGCGACTGGAGGAGGTCAATCCGGCGCTGGCGAACCGGCTGAAGGGCATGTCGGGGCCGGACCTCATGAAGTACCTCCTCAAGGACCTCCTGCGCCCGCAGGCGATGCTGCCCAACACCGTGGATCTCAGCCAGGCCCGGGTGAGGTCCGTGTCCTGACACGGCGTTTCCGGCGGGCCGCGCCGCGTCAGGACACGGCATGGCCCGCGGGCCGCTCCGTCGAGGCGGAACGTGGGCGCCCCGCCCCTCAGGCGCCGGTGGCGTCCGGCAGATAGGGGCCGAACTCGCCGTCCAGGACCAGCCGTCCGAGCTTGCGGTACTCCTGCACGACGGCCGTCACCACCTGCCGCATGGTGAGCGGGGTGCCGGACTCCGCCGCGAGGTAGGCCGCGGTCACGGCGCAGGCCCGGATCGAGCCGCCGGCCAGTTCGAAACGGTCCGCGCAGAAGCCGAGATCCAGGTCGTCGGCCCGGGGCAGCCGGTCGCCCAGGCACCGGTCCCACAGGGCGCGGCGCTGACCGGAGTCGGGCACCGGGAAGTCCGCGACCACGTCCAGCCGGCGCGTGAACGCCTCGTCCAGGTTGGCCCGCAGATTGGTGGTGAGCACCGCGATCCCGTCGAACGACTCCATGCGCTGAAGCAGGTACGCCGACTCGATGTTGGCGTGCCGGTCGTGGGCGTCCTTCACCTCCGAGCGCTTGCCGAAAATCGCGTCGGCCTCGTCGAAGAGCAGTACCGCGTTGACCGCCGACGCCTCGGTGAAGATCCGTTCCAGGTTCTTCTCGGTCTCCCCCACGTACTTGTCGACGACCGTGGACAGGTCGACCACGTACAGGTCCATGCCCAGGTCCGCGGCGACCACCTCGGCGGACATGGTCTTGCCGGTGCCGGACTCGCCTGCGAACAGCGCGATCACGCCACGCCCCCGGCCGCCGCCGGGCCGCATCCCCCACTGCCCGAGCACCTGCTCGCGGTGACGGGCACGCAGCGCGAGTTCACGCAGTCGCCGGTGGGTGGGTGGTGGGAGCACCAGGTCGTCCCAGCCGACGCCGGGCTCCACCCGGCGGGCGAGCCGGTCGAGCCCCGCACCGTTCTGGGCACGTACGGCGCTCTGCAGATCGTCGGCGCGGACCGGACCGCCCGCGAGGGCGGCCGTGCGCACCGCCGCGTCGGCGGCGCGGCGCAACTGCCCGGAGTCCAGGCGGTGCGCGGCGACCGCACGGGCGAGCGCCTCGGCGTCTGCGACGGTGGAACCGTCACCGGCGGCCCGGTCGAGGGCGTGCCGCCAGCGCACGGCCTGCCGCTCGGGAGACGGCGCCGTCACGGTCAGGGCGACGGGGGCGTCGGCCGCCCAGGCCGGGTCCCAGCCGACGGTCCCGTGCGTGAACAGGGGAATCCCCCGCAGCGCCGCACACAACACCCCCAGCGTACGGGCCCGTTCGGCGGGTTCCGCGGGCAGCGCCTCCACCGGGCCGAGGACGATCCCGGCGCCGGTCAGGCGGGCTTCACGGGCGGCGACCCGGGCGAGTTCCGGCACTTCGCCGGAGCGTCGGGCGAGCGCCACCGCATCCAGGACGAGCGGACGCAACCCGGCCGCGCGCAGGGCGGCGGCGGCCAGGCCCTCGGCGTCGCCGCCCCGGCTGCGCAGGTGGACGAGGCCGGTGCCGGTCCGGGACGCGGCCGCGGCGCGGCGGACCTCCGCCGCTTCGGCGGTCGGGTCCTCGCAGGCCTCGCCGAGCACCCCGGCGAGCCGGGCGTCGGGCTGCGCGTTCCCCAGGAGGTGTGCGGTAACCCGGTCAGGGACGGCCAGGACGCGTGAGAGCGGCGGCCGTTCCGGCTCGGTGACCTCCACCAGACCACCCTCGACGAGCGGCGCGGCGGGGGCGAGCCGGAATCGGGCGGATGCCGCACCGGCGAGCCCGCACAGCTCCAGGGCGAGCCCGACCGTGGGGCGACGGCGGGTCAGGTCGTCGTTGAGGTAGCCGTAGAGCCGTTCGAACCGCGCGTCCAGGTCCGGCGCCACCGCGACGATGAGCAGGTCCATGTCCAGTGGGGACAGGCCGAACCGACCGGCGAGTCCGTCGAGAACGGACCCGGGAGGCGGGTGCCAGGGCTCGTGGGCGGGTAGGCCGAGGCCGCCCGGCTCGTCCAGGATGCGGGCGATCGCCTCGGGAGTGAGGTACTGGCCCCGGTAGGGGTCGTCGGGGTCGGGGTCGGCGGCGCGGCGGACCGCCACCGCATGCCGGACCCGTTCCTCGACAAGGCGGAGCCGAGACCAGAGATCCGCCATGCCGGCGGAGGCGGCATCGGCGACAGGGGCGTGGTCGGTCCGGGCATCGTGCCGGACATCGGGCCGGCCGTCGGTCCGGGCATCGTGCCGGACATCGGGCCGGCCGTCGGTCCGGGCATCGTGCCGGACATCGGGCCGGCCGTCGGTCTGCGCAGGGACGGCAGATTCGGTGTCAGGTCGAACCACGGCTTCGAGAGCGGGCTCGGCGTCGGCTTGAGCCACGGCTTCAACGACGGGCTCGGCGGCGTATGTCATGGCTGGCGGTCCCCCCGGCGGCGCCGGGCGGGGGCGGGCCGCCGCTCGCGTGGGCCGGCGAAACCGTCCGGGCCCGCCTCGCTCGTTCCCGTATAGCGCAGCCGCCGTCCCGCCGCCGCTTCCCCGCTCTCGCTCCGGGCGGCGGAGCGGACGACGAGCCCTTCGGTGACCGGCGGCGCGACGTCCGTACTCACCCCGGCGAGCGGCGCCCGCACCCGCACTCCGAGCGACGCCTTCAGCTCCCCTCCGAGCGCCGACCACACATCGGATGCGGCCGGTGCGTCGAGCCCGGACCCGGCGGTGTCCAGGCCCACGGTCAGGCCGAGTTCGGCGAGCGTGCCGGTGAGCAGCCGGGCGGGCAGCGTGTCGGTGGCCACCAGGCAGGCGAGCACCTGTGAGAGCAGCCGGTGCTCGTCCTGCGGACGGCTCGCCCACGCCGTGACCAGGTACGTCAGCTCGAACCAGCGCGGCGGGGTGCGCCGCGCCACCAAGTGCCCGTCCGCGTCGTACACCTCCCCGGCGCCGCTGCCGCGCCGGGTGGCGTCCTCGCGGATGTCGTAGAGGAAGACGCACACCGTCGGGGCGTTGCGGCGCGCCGCCCAGTCCCTGGTGGGGGCGTCGAAGACCACCTCGACGCCCGATGCCTCCAGGCCCGATTCGCCGAGCAGGCGGCGCATCCCCTCGTCGACCTCGTGGATCACCGGCGGCTCATCTCGCCGGGCGGCTGCCAGTTGCCGATGACCACCAGGAAGTCGGTCTTCACCGGTGAGAACCCGGGGCCCCTGGCCGTGATGACACGTGGTCCGGTCTCGTCCTTGGCGAGGATGAGCAGCTGGCCGATGAACGTGCCGTCCGGCTGCGGCACGGTCGGCGCGGCCGCCGCGGTGATTCCCGGCTTCCAGGTGAACCGCACCCGTGCTCCGGGCGGGAAGTCCTTGCCGCGTACCGAGGTGACGAAGCCGGGCTTGCCGATCGCCGGCACCGCGACGATGCGCGGCTGGAGGATGCGCAGCCGCTGCTGGGCGGTGTTGTCGCTTCTGTCGGCGTCCGTGCCGGTGGTGGTGAGCCGGCCGGTGACGCGGCCGGTGAGCGCCTTGTCGGGGCTGAGGACGACCCGGACGACGGTGCTCGCGCCCGGGGCCAGGTCCGGCAGCGCGCACACCCAGGAGCGGTCGCAGCCCGGCTGCGGCCCATTGTTCGGCATGCCCGGGGGCAGCCCGACCCGCAGCCGCAGCCCGGTCGCCAGTGCCTCGCGGCCGTTGCGCACGGTGTACGTCACCACGACGCGTCCGCCGACGTAGCCGGGGTTCGGCTGGGCCGTGACGCGTACCCCGGGCCCGGCCTCGGGCTCGTCCGGCTCCGGGGGCACGGTGGGCGGCGCGGTCGTGGGCACCGGAGTCGTGGGCGCAGGGGTCGTCGGGGGCGGGGTCGTCGGGGGCGGGGTCGTCGGGGGCTGCGTGGCCTCGCCGACCGGCACCACGGTCCGGCCGGCGTTGTCGCTGGGCTGCGGATCGAGTACGGCGCCGGTGACCGACCAGTCGACCGGGGCGTCGCCAGGGACGACCCCTACGAGGGTGACGGTCACCGGGACGGTGGCGCCGGGCGGCACCACACCGACATCGCACTGGAGGGAGGCTGCGTCGCAGGTGCCCCCGGGCCAGGTCAGGCCGGTGATCCGCACACCGGGGGGCGGAGCGACGGTCAGCCGGGTGCCCGGGGAAGCGGCGGGGCCGTTGTTGACCACGTCGACACGGACCGTCGTGGAGCGGTCGACGGTGACCTCGGGGACGGTGCCGGGCGCGTGGACCGCGAGGTCGACGGACTGCTGGACGCTGGGTTCCTTCTGCCGGCCCGGGAGGCCGGTGGTGAGCGGGCTGCGGCCGCCGGACGCGATATCCAGGAGGTACAGCTTCTCGGGGCTGTTGACCGGGAGGGTTTCGCGGGCGCTGAACACCAGGCCCGTGCCGTCGGCCGTCCAGGCGGCGTCACGCGGCTGGAACGGGCCGGTGGCCGAGGTGTCCGGCAGCTCCTTGCGGCAGGCGTCAGGAAGATCGCGGGAGGCGTCGGGCATCAGCACCCTGCAGTCGCCGTCCGCCAGGGACGTCAGCAGGATGCCGTTGTGCTCGTCGATCCGGCCGCCGCCGTTCTTGCGGTTGAAGGCGATGCTGCGCCCGTCCGGCGAGAACGCGGGGCTGTCGTCGATGACTTCGCAGTCGCCCGGGCATATCGTGGCGCTCAGATCGCGCTGGGCGCCCAGGTCGTTCACCGGCACGGTCCAGATGTGCTTGTTGCCGCCGCCCCCGTCGATCACCTGGTTGCGGGTGAAGGCCAGGGTGGTGCCGTCGGAGGACCAGGTGGGCTGGGCGTCGCCGCCCTGGGGCTGCCCGGCCGAAGCGGTGATCCGGTCACGGATCTCGCCGGTCGCGACGTCCGCGATCAGAATGCTGCTGGGTCCCGCCGCGTCGCCGACGCCACCCGGCGAAGTCCGGGTGAACGCGAGGTACTTGCCGTCCGGTGAGAACGTCGGGTCGGTGTCCCAGTCCCTCGGTCCGCGTCCGTCGAGTTTCATGTACGCCTTGTTGGAGCCGTCGGCATCCACCATCCAGATCCGCTCCACGCGATTGCCGACGTCGCCCTCGAAGCGGGTCACCACGATCCTGCGGCCGTCGGGCGTGTAGTTCTGCCGTTCGGTCCACGGGTCGGACCCGGGCGCGGGCCGGAAGAGCGGGTCGTCGGCGGGATCGGTGTCGGTGTCGGCTGCCGGGTCCTCGTCGAGGATCGTCAGCCCCAGGTCGCGGGGGTCGGACCCGTCCGACCTGGCGTCCTGCAGCGTCACCACGTGCGGGCCGTCCGCCGAGGTGCGCTCGACCACCACCCCGCCGTCGCCGAGGGTACCGGTCCAGGTGGGCGAGAGGACCTCCCGGTCCTCACTGAGCACCAGTTCCGGTGTGGCGTCGGAGTGCGCGGGCACCCGGAACACATGGTTCCAATCGCCCTCGCAGTCACAGGTGCGGTCGGGGCTCAGGAACAGCACACCGTCCCCGTCGGGCAGCCATGCTGCCCCGTGGGTACGCCACCCTGCCTGTACGCCCCCGAGCAGCGGCCCGTCGGTGCCCCCGTCCGTCACCCGCAGCCGGGGTCCCTGCGGCCCGGCGGTGGTGTACGCGATCAGGTCCCGGTGCGCGGGGTCGTCGACCGGGTTCCACGCCGGGTCGGTGGCCTCGCCGTTCAGGGGATCGGTGATCCTGGTGGCGGTGCCGCCCTCCAGGGGCCGGACGTAGATCTGCATCCCGGCCACCGGATCGTTGCCGCCGGAGTACGCCAGGCGCCGCCCGTCCGGGGAGACCGTCGGGCACTCCTCGTCCCAGGGTGTGTCGGTGAGCCGTGTCAGGCCGGTGCCGTCGGTCCGCACCAGCCACAGGTCGCGCTGCTTGCGACCGTCCGGGCCGCCGGGTTCGGCCGAGTCGAACACCACGGACTGTCCGTCCGGCGTCAGTTGGGGGTGCCCCGCGTACCGGCCGCTGGTGAGACGGCGCACCGAACCGTCGGCGGTCCGCAGGTAGACCTGCGGGGCCTTCTCGTCGCGACGGCTCACGAAGACCATCGCGTCGCCGAGGGCGGACGGCTGGATGTCGAAGTGGGCCGGGCCCGTGCCGAACAGCGGTGCGCTGTGGGTGTTGTTCTGCGCTTCCACCCGGCCGAGACTTCGGTGCCGGGTACCGGCGTACGCGATCCGGGTGGCAGCGGCGTCGGCCGCCTGCGGCCGGGACTCCGCGCTGCCCTCGCCGGAAGCGGTCGTCACCGCGAGCAGGGGGATCAGGAGCAGCAACGACGCCCCGAGTCTTCCTGGGCGGAACCGCCCACCGGGGCCGGCGGTGCGCATCACGGTCCACCTCGCTGTCTGGTGCGGTATCGGGCTGTCGTCCGGTGCGGGACCGGGCGGGTGGTCCGGTGCGGTATCCGGCCGTCCCCCGCCACCCTGCGGTGGCCGCGCGCGGCGCGGCAGGGCGGCGGGGCCGTACCCGGGGGAAACGTACGGTGCGCTTTCGGGCAGTGCCGGGGTGCCCGGCGTCGTCAGATCAGCCCGTTGCGCAGTGCGTAGCCGACCGCGTGGGCCCGGTTGCGCAGTTGCAGCCGCGTGATGATCTCGTGCAGCACGTTCTTGACGGTCCGTTCGGAGTACGCGGTCTTGCGGGCTATCTCCACGGTGTCCAGGCCTTCCGACACCAGACGCAGCATGTCCGCCTCGCGCGTGGTCAGCGTGGACATCGACAGGCTCCGCGGGTCGAGCGCCGAGCGCTGGAGGCTGCCCACGTGGCTGAGCAGCTTGCCCAGCAGGTCGCCGGGGAGCACACCCTCGCCGTTGGCTATCGCCAGGACCAGGTGGAGAAGCTGGTCCTGGCCGGCCTCGGAGCGCCGCAGTACCGCCGAGACACCGCACTCGATGACGCGTTGCAGCGCACCGGCCCCGAGGGTGCCGACCACCAGGCCGGTGCGGGTGTCGGTGTTGTGCCGCAGCCGGTGCAGCAGGGCTGCCACGTCGTCGTCGACGGTGTCGACAACCACCAGGGACACCTGGGCCTGATCCGCTTCGGCTTCGTCGAGCAGACTGACCTCGGGGCGTCGGCGTAACTGCTGGACGACGCCGACGTGCAGGACGGGATCGGCGGCGTAGACGGCCACGGTCACCTGGTCCGGGCGGCCTGAGCGGGAGGTCCGGTGCGAGGCCGGTGCCTGGGCGGACAGACGTGGTGTGGTGACGGACATGGCCGGGCTGTACTGCTCTGGGCAGGTCATGGGTAGCGGAGTTCCTGTTTCATGAGTTCGTGGGCAGAAGAACGCAAGTGCGGCGCAGGGGTGACGCGGGGGCCAAGTGACGGCCGGACGGGCGCGCGCGGCGGCGCGCGTGAGGTGGACGGCAGGATCAACGGCTCAGCCGGGAACGGGAGTTGGCCTTGGCTTCCCGGGCACCGCAGTTGCCCGGGTATTGCCCTCGCGCTCCTCGTGGTGGACGAGGCGCGGTCCTACCGTGGCGGTGTGACGCCTTCTGCAGCCCCTTCCGGCCCCAGCGCGCCCGGCCTCGACATCCCGGCGGTGACGGTGGCGCCGGGCAGCACCGCCACGACCAGCCTGACCGTCCGCAACGACAGCGACATCGTCGAGGCGTACAGCCTGGAGGTCGTCGGGGACTGCGCGCCCTGGGCCACCGTGGAGCCCCCGCGGGTCTCCCTCTATCCCGGTACCTCCGAGACGGTGACGATCCGTCTGGAGCCACCGCGTTCGCCGGGCACCCGGCCCGGCGAGATCCCCCTCGGGGTGCGGGTGCTGCCCACCGAGCAGCCCGAGTCGGTGCGGGTCCCCGAAACCACTGTGCACGTCGAGGAGTTCCGCGAGCTGCACACGGAGCTGGCCCCGCGCCGCCGGCGCGGCTGGCTGCGCGGGCGCTACCGGCTGGCGGTCCGTAACCTGGGCAACACCTCGGTGCAGGTGGGCTTCACCCCCGGCCAGGCGGGTGAGGAGTTGCGGTTCGGCTTCAGCCCGGCGAAGCCGAAGCTGGAGCCCGGCGAGTCGGCGGAGGTCCGGCTGCGGGTCCGTACGGGCAAGCCGGTGTGGTTCGGCTCCCCGGTGGTGTGGCCGTTCACGGTGGACACCACCGAGTCCGGCGACCAGGAGGAGGCACGACGGGACGAGGCGCGACGGGACGAGACCCCCGTCCGGCCGCCGCTGGATGCGGAGTTCGTCCAGATCCCGGTCTTCCCGAAGTGGCTGCTCGCGGTGCTCGCGGCGCTCCTCGCGCTGTTGCTCGCCTGGTTCACCCTGGTCCGTCCAGTGGTACGCAGCGCCGCGAAGGAAGCCGCCACCCAGGCCGTCCAGGCGCGTCCCACACCGGGCGGGGCTCAGGACGGACAGTCTCCGGGCACCGGTTCCGGGGGCGGTAAGGACACCCAGCCCGACGGGAACAAGGGCGCACAGCCCGGTTCGAGCCCCGGAGCCACGCCGGGAACCGATGGCGACGGCACCTCGGCCGGCGCCGGCCAGAGTTCGGCGACCATCGACCTCAAGACATCCGGCGGGGCGTCCAAGGCCGGTACCTACAAGGTGCCCCAGGACCGGGTCTTCGCGATCACGGACATCGTCGTCGCCAACTTCCAGGGCGACGAAGGGGTGCTGACCATCACGTTCGGCGACCGCAAGATCACCACGATCGCGCTGGAGACGTTCCGTAACCAGGACTATCACTGGGTCACCCCTATCAAGATCACCGAGAACGACGCCGTGACCGTCAACGTGACCTGCGCGAAGCCGGGCACACCGGCCACCGGACGTCAGGCACAGGTGTGCCACGAGGTCCTGAACGTGAGCGGTGTACTCAGCCCCACCAGGCAATGAACCAGGCCTTCCGGGACAATATCGGCCAGTGAGGCGCCCTCCGAAACAGGAGATTTATCGTTTCGTCCGAAAATCGACACCACGTTCGAGTGGTGACCTCGGGCAGCAGGGAGATCAGGAGCAGCGCCACGAGGAGGCTGGTCCAGCAGTGATTCCCCACGTGGCCACCCCCTCGCCACTGCGCTCCAACCACTGACGGGCAACGCCATCCGCTCGATGCCCCGCCGGCGGAGCGGACCGCGGGATCAGAAAGTGGCCGACTTTCATCGAGACAGCGCGGCTGTCCAAGACCACGGCATCGAGGGGGATTTCCCCCTGGGAAAGCCCCGGCATGACCGCCTCTTTGAGGTGCACAGGCGCGGTGCGGTCTGCCAGTTGCAGGCACTGGCAGACCGCGGGTCCCGCCCCGGCTCGGCGCATGGAGGTGTTCAGCCGGAACGGGACCTGCGCACCGGACGGCGGAGCCGCCGAAGGAGTTCCGGCTCCTCGGATCGCGGTCCGGATCCGACGGCATCGGTTTCGGACCGCAACCCCGTGCGGTGGCTGAGTCCCGCCGACAAGTCCGGTGCACGTGTGGGGTGGGATGCGCGCCGGGGCCGGATCCTGCCAGGTTGCCGACCCGGCCCCGACTGACGAAGCGGACCTCTCGCCGTGAGCCCCGCTTCGTCAGTCATTCGGAGACGTGACGCCCGCGGATTGGATTCGGAGGCGAATGCTGCACCATCTTGACTCGTTCGGGTGATGCACTAGCGGTGGGACGGGTTGGGATCCATCAACCGAGTTGAGGTATGAGCGGAAAGAACACGGGCACACGGGCTTCACCCAATCGGGACAAGGAGTTCCACCCATGTTCGGAATTGTCTCAGCAGTCCTCTTCTTCATCGCATTCCTGATCAACGCCGCCGACATCGCGACCAACGATGCCTTCTCCTCCGTGAACGTGATGCTGCTCGGCCTGACGGCCCTGGCATTGCACGTGGCTGGGATCGGCAACGGCTGGGGGGCCGGCAGGTCGCGCAGACGCTGATCTGCGGTCCGGGAGCGTCCCGGCGGCGGCCGGCCGGCCGCCGCCAGTGCGTGAGCCGTCGCGGCCCACGCGTCACCCTGGTCCCTGTTCCCCATCGCCCCCCATCGCCTCCAAGTGGAAGGTCGCTTGGGGGGCGGGCTTGTGCCGGGGGGTGGCGTAGACGACCACGTTGTCCTGGTACTCACGACATCCCACGCGGCTGCGCTGCCGGCCACATGCCGGAGATGAACGTCCTGTGCGCGCTCCGCGACTAGAGCCCCCGGAGCGACCAGCCGATCATGAAACATGTCAAGGTCACCTTCGTCGGCGCCCGTCAGGACGCGTTGCCGGAAACGCCCTGACCGGACACCGCGTGCGCCGGAAAGCCTGAGAGCTGTCGCCCTGGACCGCCCTCAGGAGGCTTCGCCGCGGAGGGTGCAGTGGAGCGAGTTGTCCTTCACGTCGGCGATGATCGTGTCTCCGGGCTCGGCCTCGCCTCCGAGGAGCAGGGAGGCGATCCGGTTGTCGAGTTCCGTCTGGATCGTGCGGCGCAGTGGGCGGGCGCCGAACTCGGGCTGGTAGCCATGAGCGACCAGCAACTTCTTCGCCGCTTCGGTGACGTCCAGATTCATGCCCTGGGCATGGACACGGTGCTTGCTGCGGTCCAGGAGGTGCTCGACGATCTCCGACAGATCGTCCTCGGTAAGGCTGTGAAACACGATGATGTCGTCGATGCGGTTGAGGAACTCGGGCAGGAACCGCCCCCGCAGATCCCCCATCAGCTCGTCCTTGAGCTCGGCCGCGTCGCCCGCGTGGGCGAGGATGCGATGGGCGCCGATGTTGGACGTCATGATGACGACGCAGTGGCGGAAGTCGACCGTGCGTCCCTGTCCGTCCGTGAGGCGGCCGTCGTCGAGAATCTGGAGCAGCGTGTTGAAGATGTCGGGGTGCGCCTTCTCCACCTCGTCGAACAGCACCACGCTGTACGGGTGACGCCGGACCTTCTCGGTGAGCTGGCCGGCCTCGTCGTAACCCACGTAACCGGGAGGTGCGCCGACGAGCCGCGCGACCGTGTGCCTCTCCTGGAACTCGCTCATGTCGAACCGGATCATGAGGTCCTCGTTGCCGAACAGCAGCTCCGCGAGCGTCTTGGCCAGCTCGGTCTTGCCCACGCCCGTGGGCCCGAGGAAGAGGAACGATCCGACGGGACGGTTCGGGTCCCCCATGCCCGCGCGGTTGCGGCGTACGGCCTCGGAGACCGCGGTGACCGCCTCGTCCTGGCCCACGATCCTGGCATGCATCGCCGCTTCGAGCTCGAGGAGCTTCTCCTTCTCGTCGGCGGTGAGCTGGGAGACCGGGATGCCGGTCCGCCGGGCGACGATGTCCGCGATGTCCGCGGCGGTCACCGAGACGACGCCTTCGCGGCGTTCCTCGATTCCCGCCAGCTCGCCCTCCAGCTCGCCGATCTGCTGTTTCAGCCCCGAGGCCCTCTCGAACTCCTCCCCGGCCACCGCCTGGTCCTTCTCGCGTCGCAGCTTCGCGAGGCGGTCCTCCCGGCTGACGACCTCGGTGGAGCGGCCGGCGCTCCGCAGCCGTACCCGGGCGCCGGCCTGGTCCATCAGGTCGATGGCCTTGTCGGGCAGGAACCGGTCGCTGATGTAGCGGTCGGACAGTTCCGCCGCTGCCGCCAGGGCCCCGTCGGCGAAGCGGACCTGGTGGTGGGCCTCGTAGACGTCCCGCAGCCCCTCAAGGATCTGCACCGTCTCCTCGACGGTCGGCTCGGGGATCAGGACGGGTTGGAAACGACGCTCCAGGGCCGCGTCCTTCTCGATGTGCTTGCGGTACTCGTCGATCGTCGTCGCTCCCACTACGTGGAGCTCACCGCGTGCCAGTGCGGGCTTGAGCATGTTACCCGCGTCCATGGAGCCCTCGCCCGTCGCACCCGCGCCGACGACCGTGTGCAGCTCGTCGATGAAGAGAATGATGTCGCCGCCGGCCGCCTGGACGTCCTCGATGACCTTCTTCAGCCGTTCCTCGAACTGTCCTCGGTACTGGGCTCCTGCCACCATGCCGGACAGGTCCAGGGAGACGACCCGCTTGTCCTTCAGCGTGTCGGGCACCTCGCCCGCCACGATGCGCTGGGCCAGGCCCTCCACGATGGCGGTCTTCCCGACGCCGGGCTCACCGATCAGCACGGGATTGTTCTTGGTGCGGCGCGAGAGGATCTCGACGGTCTGCTCGATCTCCTCTGACCGGCCGACCACCGGGTCGAGCCTGCCCGCCTTGGCCTCCTCGGTCAGGTCCCTGCCGAACTCGTCCAGGGTCGTGGCCGGCTGGTTCCCGGCGGCGGGGGCGCCGTCCGCGCGCGGCGCCGGTTCCGTGAGGCCGCGCAGCTTCTGCACGTCCAGGTCCTCCGCGCGCATGAACCGGGCTGCGCCGGAGTCGGCGTCGTTGAGGAGCGCGCCGAGGATGTGCTCGGGTCCGATGTAGGACACCCCTGCCGCCTGCGAATGGGCGTAGGCGGTGGCCAGGGTACGTTTCGCCGCCGGGGTGAGCCCGGGTTCCGCGGACGGCTCACCGGACTCCCGGGGAAGCACCTCGGCGATCTGGGCGGCAAGCGCGTCGGGGTCGATGCCGACCTGAGACACGAGTTTCCGCGCGGGCTCGACCTGAGTCGCCGCCCACAGGAGATGCTCGGTATCGAGGTCGGACGTCCCGTCCTCGGCCGCCCGTCGCGTGGCCAGATTGAGGAGTTCGTGCGACGACTCCGTCAGGAGCCGCCCGATCGGTACGCGCTGCACCGCGGGGGGCGAGGAGGCGGGCGACATGCCGAAGAACCTGTTCAACAATTCACTGAACGGATCGGACGGACCGAAGGGTGAATCGAACGCCATCGACATGCCGACTCCTCGTGTACATGGGGGCACCCCCCACTCAAACTCGATGTCGGGCACCTCGCAATCGGAGTGAGGCCGCCGCCGGGTTCGGTACGTGGCGGGGCCGGGCGATGAGGGCAGCACACTCAGCCCTTGGCCCCAGGCCGTGAGCCACCGGTCCTTACCACGGACGCGGCTACCCGACCACAGGAGCGCCTGACGTCCAAGCGGCCTGGGAAGCGCCCACGCCCGACAATGGAACCGTGCTGATCGTGGATGCCGTCGTGGAACCTATGACGCCGTGGACTTCGCTCTGTGGCCCACCACTCCCCCACGTGCAGACCGCCTCCTGGCTCTCTCCGGCCGGATGTCACCGCTTGAAGTCGGCACGGCGATGGCGGTCCTGACGAGTTGCGGGCATGCCGACGCCGACGACTCGGCCCCGGATTCCGAGGGCGTCGTGCGGCGTGTCCAAAACCTGCTGGGCGTCGATCCCGTCATAGCACCGAGCGGCATCCTCCCCCCAGGACATCGCGGCCGACGTCGTGATCGCCCCGGGGTGCTGCTTCGGCCTGGCGAACCGGCGCGACTGGCTCGGCCTCATGGCCGGGGAAGAGGTCTGGCTCAGCCATGACACCGCCACGCACATCGAACACCTGGAGTCGCTCGTCAGGCTGTGGCCTGACACGGCCCTTCGGCCAGGGCCCCATCGAGCTCCCCCTGGCCGAACTGCCGGACCTCCTCCAATCCGTGCACGACAAGCTCAACCGATTCCTGGACCTCGCCGGACAATGGGCTGCCCGTGACGCACCCGCTTCGGCTCCCGCCCCGATCGCCAAGCCCGCGGAAGACCTGGACATCGGCACGCCGCTGCCGACGAAGCGGGTACGGAACCCTTCGACTCCCACCTCGTGGTACGAACCGCTCTCGGTGCGGTTCGTCCCGGCGCGAGGGGAGGCACCCGCTCCGGCACGGACCGGTCGCACCCCACTCGCTGCCTCAGACCGGCAGGCCGCCGCCCCCGTCGGCCTGCACCGGTGTGCCGTCACGCCGCGGCCGCGAGGGCTCGGTCCCCGACTGCGCGACCACGGAGGCCGCCACCCGCGAGGCGAACGTCAGCATCTCGGCTGCCCGGTCGCGCGACAGCTGTGCGGCGGCGCCGTCGCGGAACGCTCCGGCATCGCCCAGCCAGCTGAGCACCGCCGCCATGAACGCGTCGCCCGCGCCGATCGTGTTGACCACGTCGGCCTGCACCGCGGGTACGGATACCCGGCCCATGTCCCGGGTGAATGCCGTGCTGCCCGCGGATCCGCGAGTGAGGACCACGAGAGCGTTCTCCGCGGCGAGCTGTGCGCAGGTGTCCTCGGGCGCCGCGCCCGGCCAGAGCGCGGCCACGTCTTCGTCACTGACCTTGAGGACCTGGGCCAGTGCGCACAGCTCCCGCAGCCGGCGCACGGTGAACCCGTCGTCGAGCGTGCGGTCCTCGCGCACATTGGGGTCGACCACCAGCACGGAGTGCTCGGCCCCGGCGCGCGCGGTCGCGGCCACCGCCTCGGCCGCGGGCGGGACGACCGCGGCGAGTCCGCCCGCGTACACGGCGCCGAAGCGGCCCGCGTCGGTCGTACGCTCCGTCAGCCGGAAGGTGGCCGTGTCGTGCAGGTGGAAGTGGTAGCCGGTGCCGTCAGGTCCGGGGTCGGCCACCGCGAGCGCGGTGGGCAGCTCCGAGCGTGTACACAGGCCCAGTCGCGCACCGGCGGCGACCAGCCGCTCCTCGATCAGGCGGGCGAAGCCGTCACCGCCGAGCGCTCCCGCGAACCAGCTGGGCGTGCCCAGCCGGGCGAGTCCGGCGGCGACATTGGCGGGAGCACCACCCGGCTGGGCCCGGTATGTCCCCGGGGCGTCCGCGGCGGGTACCAGGTCGACGAGCGCCTCGCCCATCACCAGGACGGCATCGGGGCCACCGGTCACGGCTCGACCACGATCTTGCGGCCCAGTCCCGCCTTGAACCGCTCCAGGGCATCGGGGTACTGCTCCAGTGGCAGCCGGTCGCTGATGAAGACCGCGGGGTCGATCACTCCGCCGGCGAACAGCGCGGCGGCGCGCTCGTAGCTGTGCAGCACCGCCATCGAGCCGGTGATGGTGATCTCCCGGTTGTAGATCCGGTACGGCTCGATGACGGCTGTCGTGGCGTAGTCGGCGACCCCGAACTGAAGGAACGTGCCTCCCTTGGCGACCCTGCCGAGCCCGTCCTGGATGGCGCCCGCATTTCCGGTGGCGTCGACGACGAGGTCCCAGCCCCGCACCGTCTCCAGCTCGTCGGCCGAGGCGGCGGAGCGCGAGACACCGAGTGCGACCGCGGTGGTCAGGCGGTCCGGATTGACGTCCAGCACATCCACGGAGGCGGCGCCGGTGCGCTTGGCGAGCTCCAGCATCATCAGTCCCATCGTGCCGGAGCCGTAGATGAGCACCTCGGCTCCCAGCGTGGACCTGAGTACGTCGTAGCCGCGCACCGCGCAGGACAGCGGTTCGATCAGCGCCGCCGTGCGTACGTCGACATGGTCCGGGAGCTTCACGCAGTTCGCCACCGGGGCGACGGCGAACTCGGCGGCTCCGCCGGGCTTGCTGACCCCGATCGCGTTCCAGTTGTCGCAGAGGTTCCCGCGCCCGCTGCGGCAGTAGTGGCATTCGTGGCAGTGCAGCGACGGATCGACCGCGACGTTGTCGCCGATGGCCAGCTCGGTCACTTCGGAGCCTGTCTCCACGATCTCGCCCGCGAACTCATGGCCGGGGATGATCGGCAACGCGGGTGCGAACTCGCCCTGCAGGATGTGGAGATCGGTGCCGCACAGTCCGCAGGCCTTGACGGCGATGACCACGTCCCGGGGGCCGGGGGCGGGGTCGGGGACGGTCTCGACCGACACCTTGCCGATGGACTCGATGATCGCAGCCCTCATTTGACAGCTCCAAGAGAAAGGCCCTGGACGAGTTTGTCCTGAGCGGCGAAGCCGGCGGCAAGCACCGGCAGGGACACGACGACGGACGCGGCACACAGCTGGGCGAGGAAGAGTCCCTGGCTGGTGACGAAGCTCGTCAGGAAGACCGGTGCGGTCTGGGCCGCCACCCCGGTCAGCACCCGGGCGAAGAGCAGCTCGTTCCAGCTGAAGATGAAGCAGATCAGCGAGGTGGCCGCGATGCCGGGGGCGGCCACCGGCGCCACCACCCTGGCCAGCACCGTTGGCAGCCGGGCGCCGTCGACCTGTGCGGCCTCGATGATGGAGACCGGCACGTCCGCCAGGAACGACTGCATCATCCATACCGCGATCGGCAGGTTCATCGACGTGTAGAGGATGACGAGGAACCAGATGTTGTCGAGCATCCCGGTGTTCTTGGCGAACAGGTACACGGGCAGCAGCCCGGCGACGACCGGCAGCATCTTCGTGGACAGGAAGAAGAACATCACGTCCGTCCACTTCTCCACTCGCTTGATGGAGAGCGCGTACGCGGCGGGCAGCGCCAGTACGAGCACGATGAGCGTGGAGAAGACGGACGCCGTCAGGGAGTTGATCAGCGGGGGCCAGGGGCTCGCCCCGCCGTCGGCGCCGAAGAACACCCGGTAGCCGTCGAGGGTGAGGGGCGCACCGGGCGACGGCGGGTTGGTCGCCGCGTCGGCCTCCGAGTGGAAGGAGGTGAGCAGCATCCAGAGTGCGGGCGCGCAGAAGACGATGCCGACGGCCCAGGCGAGCAGGCCGAGGACGGTGGAGCGGCGCCTGCCCGTGCGTGCCGCCCCGGCGTGGCCACGGGTGTTCGGAGCGGTCAGGGTACTCATGCGCGGCCCGCCTCCTCGCTGAAGAGGGACGAGACCACACGCAGGGCGAAGGTGGCGACGACGATGGTGCCGATCACCACGACCACGCCTGCGGCGGACGCCAGTCCGTATTCATGGGCTTGGTAGAAGGTCTGGTAGATCGTGTATGGAAGGTTGGCCGTGCCGAGTCCGCCGGCGGTGATAGTGAACACCGCGTCGAAGTTCTGCACGATGTAGATCGAGCCGAGGAGCACACCCAGTTCCAGGTAGCGGCGCAGATGCGGCAGCGTCAGGTAGCAGAACATCTGCCAGGCGTTCGCGCCGTCCAGCCGGGCGGCCTCCATCTGCTCGGCGGACCGGCTCTGCAGCCCGGCGAGCAGGATGAGCATCATGAACGGGGTCCACTGCCAGACGAGGGCGGTCGCGACCGCGGCCAGCGGCATGTCGGAGATCCAGTCGGGCTGTCCGGGGTTGTCGACGCCGAACAGTCCGGCGAACCATGCCCAGGCCCCGTTCAGCAGGCCGTACTCGGGGTTGTACAGCACGTGCTTCCACATCAGCGCCGCCGAGACGGGCACCAGCAGGAAGGGCGTGATCAGCAGCGTGCGGACGAAGCCCCGGCCGATGAACTTGCGGTCGAGGAGGAGGGCGAGGAGGAGTCCGAGTACGACGCTGACGATCACCACGCTCGCGGTGAGCAGGACCGTGGTGAACACCGAGTCCCGCAGACTCGGGTCGCTGAACACCTCGCCGTAGTTGGAGAACGCGCTGAAGGCGCGCTTGTCGGGCGAGAGCGAGTTCCAGTCGAAGAATGAGATCACCACCGTTGCCACGAAAGGCAGTTGGGTCACGGCGATCAGGAACACGAGGGCGGGCAGCAGCGGGGCGCGGATGGCCCAGACGCGTGCCCGGCCTGGAACCCTGCCGGGTTTCCGGGGCGCGGGGGCGCTCGACGCACCGGACGCGCCGGCAGGGGAGCGTTCGGGGGTGGAGACCGAGGCACTCACTTCTGCTCCTTGCCGACCTTTTCGGCGAGCGCCTGCGAGGCCTTGAGCGCGTCGGACACCGACTGGCGGCCGGCGATGGCGGAGCTGATCTCCTGCGAGACCTTGGTGCCCAGGTCGGTGAACTCCGGGATGTCGACGAACTGGATGCCGACCGTCGGCCGCGGCTGGGTGCCGGGGTCACGGGGGTTCGCGCCGGCGATGGCCTGCTGGGTGACGCTCGCGAACGCGGAGGCGTCCTTCAGGTAGTCCGGGTTGGAGTACGTGGACGCACGCTTGCCGGCGGGCACGTTGGGCCAGCCGATCGTCTTGCCGACGAGGTTCTCGTACTCCTTGCCGGAGGCCCAGGAGATGAACTTCCATGCGCTGTCGGTCTTCTCGGACGACTTCTGCATGCCCCAGGCCCAGGTGTAGAGCCAGCCGGAGCTGTCGGTCTTCTCGACGGGCGCGGCCACGTACCCGACCTTGCCCTTGACCGGGGAGCCGGCGGCCTCCAGCGATCCGGCGCCGGCGGTGGCGTCGTACCACATGGCTGTCTTGCCCTGCGTCATGCTGTTGAGGCACTCGGCGTAGCCGGCCTGGGGCGCACCCGGCTCGCCGTGCTTCCTCACCAGGTCGACATAGAACTGGACGGCCTTCTTGAACTCGGGAGAGTCGAGCCTCGCGTTCCAGTCCTTGTCGAACCAGGTACCGCCCATGGTGTTGACGACGGTGGTCAGCGGGGCGATGACCTCGCCCCAGCCGGGCAGACCTCGCAGACAGATTCCCTTCATGCCGCTCTTGGCACCGTCCGCCTTGGCTGCCAGGTCGGCGACCTGCTGCCAGGTGGGCTTCGCCGGCATCTTCAGGTTCTTCTCGGCGAAGACGTCCTTGCGGTACATGAGGAAGGACGACTCGCCGTAGAACGGCTCGGCGTAGAGCTTGCCGTCCTCGGCGGTGAGGGATTCCTGCAAGGGCTTCAGGATGTCGCCCTGGTCGAACGCCTTGTCCTTGGCCGAGTACTCGTCGAGCGGGTGCAGCCAGCCGTTCTTCGCGTAGAACGGCACCTCGAAGTTGCTGATGGTGGCGACGTCGTACTGACCTGCCTGGTTGGAGAAGTCCTGGGTGATCTTGTCGCGTACGTCGTTCTCGGGCAGGACCGTGAAGTTGACCTTGATGCCGGTCTCCTTCGTGAAGTTGTCCGCGGTGAGCTTCTGCAACTCGACCATCTGCGGGTTGTTCACCATGAGTACGTTGATCGAGTCGTTGCCGCCGGACGAGGCGCCGCCGCCTGCGCCGCTGCACCCGGCGAGCAGAGCCGTGAGGGCGGCGCCCGTACCCAGTCGGACACTCAGTCTGCTTCGACGTTCCTGAAGGTGGGGCATGAAATTCTCCTGATCACTCGTCATTGAGGGATTTCCTATAAGGGGCATGTCAGTCATCCCGGCCGACGGGCGGGGAGTCCGGGCACTCGGGACGGTGACTGCGGGAGGGGGCGGGAGTGCGGAGGTGGGGCTGCGGGGGCGGGGCCTGCGGGGCGTGCCGGCTGTGGGGGTGTCAGGCGCGGATGACCTGCGGGCCGAGACGCGAGTAGCGCTGTGCCTCGGCCGAGGGCAGACCCGTATCGGTGACGATGGATTCGAAGTCGCTGACCTCGGCGAAGCGGCAGAAGCTCACGGCGCCGAACTTGGTGTGGATTCCGGCGAAGATCCGGCGGCGGGAGCTGCGCATGGCCTGGGCCTTCACCTCGCTCACGGCCGGGTCGGGTGTGGTCAGGCCGAATTCACGGGATATCCCGTTCGCCCCGACGTACGCCAGGTCGATGACGAATCCAGCGAGCATCCGGGTCGTCCAGTGGTCGACCGTGGCCATCGTGGAGCCGCGCAGTCTGCCGCCGAGAAGCAGCACGGTGGTCTTCTCCACGTCGGCCAGAACGGTTGCCACGGCGAGGGACGCGGTGACCACGGTCAGGGGCCGGTCCCTGGGCAGTACCTCGGCGACGAGCATGGGCGTGTAGCCCTCGTCGACGAATACCGTCTCCGCGTCACCGAGGAGGTCGGCCGCGGCCGCCGCGATCCTGGACTTCTGGGGTACGAGCCGGCTGGTGCGTGCGGCCAGCGTCGTCTCGAAGCCGGCGCTCTCCACCGGATAGGCGCCGCCGTGGGTGCGGCGTACGAGGCCGTGCTCCTCCAGGATGTGCAGATCGCGCCGGACCGTCTCCTTGGCCACCTGAAGCGTCCCGGCCAGTGCGGTGACTTCCACCGCCCCGTCGCGTCGGGCAATCTTGAGGATCTTTCGTCGGCGCTCGTCGGTGTCCACCGCACACTTCCCTGCGTTGCTGCGACTCAGGCCCCGTTCGGGCTCATGAGTCGTTTGTACAAGCAACGCACCCACTGCGACCAGGCTCTTCACAGCTTCGCCTGTGCCCGTTCGTGCCCGTTTCACCAAGGTCGTATCGGCTGGTCACACCGCACAAAGCGGTTTCCCCCGCCCGGAGCGCTGCCCGAATGAGGCCGGGCTCGCGCCCGAACGGCGCCCGAGGCGGTCGGCAGTCTCCCGTCGGTGCCCGAGCCCGCTGCCCGTTTCCCTCACGGGGCGCAGCGCTTCACGTGCGGGCAGGACACTCGCCTCGGTCCGCTGCCGGTGCGGCCGACCGTCAGAGGATCGGAGGGCGCCCCAGCCGGGTCATACGCCACACGGTGCGCCACTTCATCGGTGCGCGCGGGCCGCACGGCGTCCGCAGCCCCTCGGTGAACCCACCCCACCAGGCCTTCAGACCGGCGGACGACCGCATACGCGCCATGGCTAGGAAGATCCACACACCGAGGTAGACCGGGATGAGCGGGATCGGGAGACGCCGACGGGCCAGCCACACACGGTTGCGGGCGGTGAACCGGTAATGGGCCGCGTGCCGGGCCGGAGACGTCCTCGGATGCTGGAGAACGAGTTCGGGTTCGTAGAGGATCTTCCAACCCGCGTCGAGCGCGCGCCAGGCCAGGTCGGACTCCTCGTGCCCGAAGAAGAACTCCGCCGGCCACAGGCCGATCTCGTTGAGCATGGGCATCGAGAAGGCGTGTCCGCCCCCGAGGAAGGCGGTGACCGGACCACGCCGCATCGGATCGTCCGCGCGCAGCCGGGGCACCCAGCGGCGCTCCGTGACCCCGTTCTCGTCGGCGACCCGGAACCCGACGATGCCCAGCCCGGGGTCGTTCGCGAACTGCTGCCGGACCTCGCGGAACACGTCATCAGCGATGAGCAGGCCGTCGTCGTCCAGTTCGACGACGACGTCGACGTCACCCGACTCGCTCAGCATCTTCAGTCCGACGTTGCGGCCGCCGGGGCAGCCGAGATTCTCCTCCAGCGGGATCTTGGTCACGTCCGCCGCGATGTCGGTGAGGGGCGTCGCGTTGCCGACCAGGACCACTCTCTGAGCAGGTACGTCCTGCTTCTCCACCGAGGCGAGCAGGGCGTCCAGTTCCCTCGGGCGGGTGCCCATCGTGACGATGACAACTCCGAGGCGCGGCAATGACATAGCGGCTTGCTCCAGCAGTCGGCGAAGATGCTGATCTTAGTGCCGTGTCAGATGGTGTCCGCCCTGTTGGTCAACCTCCGCCGTCGTCCGGTGCGTCACGTCACTTCGTCATGAAGACGCGGGCGATGCCCGGCGAATGGCGGGCGACCTCCCCCGGACACGTGCACCCCCTGCTTCCGGTGGCAGCCGGGAACCGTTCGAGAGCCTCGCCGCACTCACCCCGCACCGCGGCTGTCCCACCGCGGAGCCTGCCGGCCTCCGGGGGATCACTGATCCTTGGGCTCGCTTACGCGATTGCGCCGAGTGCGACTTTCGCGGCTTGGGCAATGAGTGCGTCGTCTCGTTCGGCGTCCTTGGTGCGGCGGCGGGAGAGGACGGCGAGGGTGATCGGGGCGGCGCCGGGAGGCCAGATGACGGCGATGTCGTTCCGCGTGCCGTAGCCGCCCGTGCCGGTCTTGTCGCCGACCTGCCAGCCGTCGGGAGTGCCCGCACGGATGGTGGTGTCCCCGGTGGTGTTGCGCCTGAGCCAGTCGGCCAGTACGGCCCGCTTGTCCGCGGGGAGCGTGCTGCCGAGGACATACGCGCACAGGCCGGTGGCCAGCGCGCGGGGTGTGCTGGTGTCGCGGAGGTCGCCTGGGGTGGCATCGCTGAGCGCGGTTTCGTAGCGGTCGCAGCGGGTGACGTTGTCACCGAGGACACGGAGGGCGTCCTGCAGCGCCCCGGGGGAACCGAGTTCGTGGAAGAGGAGGTTGGCCGCGGTGTTGTCGCTGTAGCGGACGGCGGCATCGCACAGTTCACGCAGAGTCAGCCCGGTGGCGACGTGCCGCTCGGTGACCGGCGAGGCCTCGACGAGATCCTCGCGGCCATAGCGCACGAGCCGGTCCATCTGCCGCACGGAGTTCTTGTCCAGTACGGCGCCGACGAGCAGTGCCTTGCAGGTGGAGGCGTAGGCGAAACGCTCGTCGGGCCGGTGGGTGACGGTCCGGCCGCTGCCCGTGTCGAGCGTGTAGACCCCCAGCCGGGCATCGAACTTCCGCTCCAGCTCGCGAAACGCCCGCTCGGTACGAGGATCGGCCGGGTGCGATGCGGAGGAGTGGGAGGCGGCCGGGGTCCGGGCGGGGATTGCGTCGGATGGGGGCGGCGAGGCAGCATCCGAGCCGGTCGTGCATCCGGCGAGGGGCAGGGCGGCAAGCCCGGCCAGTGTGGCACGACGGGAAACGAGGGTTCGAGTGTGCATGGCATACGGGCTTTCTGTTCGGAGGGGGCACGTCTCCCCCTGCCGGGGGCTGACGAGTCTGAACACGGATGCGGCTTACTGCCCCGGCCATCATGTCGTCGCCGTGGGTCTCAAGACAGGAGGCGCCCTTGTCGCCGACCGGGGCAACGGTGCCGACAGCGCCGACGAGAGCGTCGGCCCGGAACTTTCCGCCGCATCGGTCCAGTCGGCTTTTGTGAAGGTCCAGAACGGCAGGCCGTGGCCATGTAGTCATCGCAATGGCTCAGCTCGCGCGATGCGCTGTGGCCTGCGAGGAGAGAACTGCGGCACGGTTGGCCCGTGCACTGGCGGAGCTGGTTGCTGTCGGACTCGCCGACCTGCTGGGGAAGGCTGTCCTCGTGCCTGCGGAGACACACCAGCACGCGCTGGCGTGGCGTATCCAGGCGTTCATCGGGCACCACCTCGGTGATGTGGAACTGTCGCCCGCCGCTGCCGCTTGCGCCCATCACATCCCGCTGCGGTACCCACACAAGCTGTTCGAGTGTCAGGGCACCACCGTGGCGGGCCGAATTCGCACGCACAGACGCGAACGGTGCCGCATGGAACCGGCCGATCGGGCCTTCCGGGACCGCCCTGCCGGTACGGTCGCGGCACGGTGGGGCTCTCGAACACGGCCCGCTTCACCCGGCTGTTCCGGAACACCTATGGCCTCCCGCCGCCGCCACCCCCCACATGAAGT
The DNA here is from genome assembly GCF_007829885.1 of Streptomyces brevispora. Classification (NCBI taxonomy): domain Bacteria; kingdom Bacillati; phylum Actinomycetota; class Actinomycetes; order Kitasatosporales; family Streptomycetaceae; genus Streptomyces; species Streptomyces brevispora. The sequence goes on along the minus strand of NZ_VIWW01000003.1, from coordinate 180,594 downwards.
GACGACAAGGCGGTCACCGAACCGTGGTGTCCTGCCGCAGTGGCCGGACCTTGACCACAACTTCCGCGGACACGCTGACGTACGCCTTGTCGCGGACGCCCGAGGGTGGAATGCGGCGCGGCCCCCTCAGGCGGCCGGCGCGGCCCCTCAGGCGCCGACGTAGGCCGCGAGGTGCTCGCCGGTGAGGGTGGAGCGGTCGGCGACGAGGTCGGCGGGGGTGCCCTCGAAGACCAGTGTGCCGCCGTCGTGGCCGGCGCCGGGGCCGAGGTCGATGATCCAGTCGGCGTGCGCCATGACCGCCTGGTGGTGCTCGATGACGACGACCGACTTGCCGGAGTCCACGAGCCGGTCCAGCAGGCCGAGCAGTTGCTCGACGTCGGCCAGGTGGAGGCCGGTGGTCGGTTCGTCGAGGACGTAGATGCCGCCCTTCTCGCCCATGTGCGTGGCCAGCTTGAGCCGCTGCCGCTCGCCGCCGGACAGTGTGGTGAGCGGCTGCCCGAGGCTGAGGTAGCCGAGCCCGACATCGGCGAGCCTGTCAAGGATGCGGTGCGCGGCCGGAGTGTGCGCCGCGCCGTCGCCGAAGAACTCCTCGGCCTCGGTCACCGACATCGCGAGCACCTCGCTGATGTCACGGCCGCCGAGGTGGTACTCAAGCACCGAGGCCTGGAACCGCTTCCCCTCGCACTCCTCGCAGACGGTCGCGACACCCGCCATCATCGCAAGGTCCGTATAGATGACGCCGGCGCCGTTGCAACTGGGGCAGGCACCTTCGGAGTTGGCGCTGAACAGTGCCGGCTTCACGTCGTTGGCCTTCGCGAACGCCTTGCGGATCGGGTCGAGCAGTCCGGTGTACGTCGCGGGGTTGCTCCGTCGCGAGCCGCGGATCGCGCCCTGGTCGATCGACACCACCCCGTCCAGACCCGAGACCGAGCCGTGGATCAGCGAGCTCTTTCCGGAGCCGGCGACGCCGGTGATGACGGCAAGGACCCCGAGGGGGATGTCGACGTCGACGTCGCGCAGGTTGTTCTCGTTCGCGCCGCGGATCTCCAGAGCCCCGGTGGGCTTGCGCAGCGTCTCCTTGAGGGCGGCCCGGTCGTCGAAATGGCGGCCCGTGACGGTGCCACCGGCCCGCAACCCCTCGACGGTGCCCTCGAAGCAGACGGTTCCGCCCGCCGTTCCGGCGCCGGGGCCCAGGTCGACGACATGGTCGGCGATCGCGATCGTCTCCGGCTTGTGCTCCACCACGAGCACCGTGTTGCCCTTGTCCCGCAGGCGCAGCAGCAGGTTGTTCATCCGCTGGATGTCGTGGGGGTGCAGACCCGCGGTGGGCTCGTCGAAGACATAGGTGATGTCGGTGAGTGAGGAGCCGAGATGGCGGATCATCTTGACGCGCTGCGCCTCACCGCCCGACAGCGTGCCCGTCGGCCGGTCGAGTGCGAGGTAGCCCAGTCCGATCTCCACGAACGAGTCGAGGGTCTGGCGCAACGCGGTGAGCAGGGGTGCCACCGAGGGTTCGTCGAGGCCGCGGACCCATGCGGCCAGGTCGCTGATCTGCATCGCGCAGGCGTCGGCGATGTTGATCCGCTTGATCTTCGACGACCGGGCACCCTCGCTGAGCCGGGTGCCCCCGCACTCGGGGCAGGTGGTGAAGGTGACCGCCCGCTCGACGAACGCCCGGATGTGCGGTTGCAGCGCTTCCTTGTCCTTGGACAGGAACGACTTCTGGATCTTGGGGATGAGGCCCTCGTAGGTGAGGTTCACACCCTCGACCTTCACCTTGGTCGGCTCCCGGTGGAGGAAGTCCTGCATCTCCTTCTTGGTGTACTTGCGGATCGGCTTGTCCGGGTCGAGCAAGCCCGATTCGGCGTAGACCCGGACGGTCCAGAAGCTGTCCGACTTCCAGCCGGGGATGGTGAACGCGCCCTCGGCGAGCGACTTGGAGTCGTCGTAGAGCTGAGTCAGGTCGATGTCGGAGACGGTGCCCCGGCCTTCGCAGCGAGTACACATGCCGCCGGTGCGGTTGAAGGTCGCCTTCACCGTCTTCTTGGCACCACGCTCGACGGTGATGGCACCGCTCGCCCGGACCGAAGGCACGTTGAAGGCGTATGCGCTGGGCGGGCCGATGTGCGGCTTCCCGAGGCGGCTGAAGAGGATCCGCAGCATGGCGTTGGCGTCAGTGGCCGTGCCGACCGTGGAGCGCGGATCGGCGCCCAGCTTCTGCTGGTCGACGATGATCGCGGTCGTCAGCCCGTCCAGGACATCGACCTCGGGCCGGGCCAGCGTCGGCATGAAGCCCTGCACGAAGGCGCTGTAGGTCTCGTTGATCAGCCGCTGCGACTCCGCGGCGATCGTGTTGAACACCAACGAGGTCTTGCCCGAGCCGGAAACGCCGGTGAACACCGTGAGCCGCCGCTTCGGGATCTCGATGCTGACGTCCTTGAGGTTGTTCACGCGCGCACCGTGCACACGGATCACATCGTGGATGTCGGCAGCGTGCGGCGCGGGCGAGCGCGCGTCCGTCCTGGTGGCCATGCTTATCGTTTCTCCATCTGTCTGTCGGCCGGGGCCGCGTTCGCGGTCCCCGTCGACGTCGTCCGGTTCGGTCTGACCAGCCAAGGGTCCTACACGTGTTTCCCCTTCGTCGGCGCGGCCGCGCCGACGGTCCGGGCTCGCTGCCCGTCCGATCGGCGGAGCCGGCCGGGGCGGCGCGACGCCCGTCGGACCGGCCGGCGGCCCCGTGTCGCGCATTCGCCCGCGGTCACGGACACAGTACGGGCTGTTCGGCGCTCATCGGTCCTGAAGCAGCCCGAGGACGTTGCCGTCGGGGTCGGTGAAGGTGGCCACCAGCCGGCCGCCGCCGACGTCGCGCGCGGGCTCCTTCACGGTGGCACCCGCGGCTGCCACCTCGGCCAGCTTCGCCGCGATGTCCGGCACGTGCCAGTAGGCCACGGGCGAGGCCATGTCCTGCGGTCCGCCGGTCGGCACCAGCCCGATGTGCTGGCCACCGGCCTCGTAGCCGACGTAGTAGGACTCGTCGGACTGCGGCGGTACACCGAGCAGAGCCGTGTACACCGCCTTGGCGGCCGCCAGGTCGGACACGGGATGCAGCACGGTCTTGATCCCCTGGGTGGGAGAGCCGGTCATGGTCGCTCCTGTGGTTCGTGGGTCGCATCGACCCGGTGTGGACGGTCGCGCCGGGGCGACCGGCGAGGCGCGGATTCAGCGGTCTCGGTCGGCGCTCGGCACTGGATTCCGACGCCCGGTATCAGGCGCTCGGTATCAGGCACTCGGTGCCTGACGTTCGGTGTCTGGCGATCACGCTAGCTGCGGCCCGGTGACTGCGCTTCTCCGATCCTGATCGGCCCGGTCCGTCGTCCCCGGACCGCGCGACCGTTCCCCCGCCGCTTCGTATGCCCCAGGTCAGGGCCGTGCACAGGCCGTATTGCCGCCTTCCGGCACCGGGTCCATGCTTATGGGCATGGGTGACGAGGCCGGCCCCGAGCTCACCGCGTACGTCGAGCGTGCCCTTCGAGTGATGGAGGCGGCAGGGGCGCACGCGGCAGAAGTGCCGGTGCAGCAGCTGGCCCGGGAGACGGGACTGCCCCTGGCCGGCGTCCAGCGGCTGCTCAAGGCGCTCGCTCAGGACGGCTACCTGACCGAGCCGGACGACGGCGCGTTCACCCTCTCCGGCAGGCACTCCCCCCTGGGCTCCGAACACAACGGGCACAAGCGGCTGGACCGTGTCCGCCCCGCCCTGACGTCCCTGCGGGACGAGCTCTCGGCCGCGGTCTATCTGACGCTGTACGAGGAGGGCGAAATCCGGATCATGGAAATCGTCGACAGCGCTCGGATCCCACGCGTCGACCTCTGGGTGGGTTTCCACGACGCCGGGCATGCCACCGCGCTGGGAAAGAGCGTGCTGCGCGAACTGGACGAGAAGGCGCGCGCCGAGTACCTCTCCCGGCACTCCCTCACCGATCTCACACCCCACACGATCACGTGCAGGGAGGAGCTGCTGCGGCAGCTCGACTCGTCACCGACAGCCCCGGTCGTCATGGACCGGGAGGAGTACGCACGCGGTACGACATGCGTCGCCGTGCCCGTGTACAGCGGAGACCGGGTCGGTTCGCTCGGCATCTCCTTCCGGTCGGACCGGATGTACCGGACCAGCCGGGTCCGTGCCGGACTGCTGGCGTCCGCGATGCGCGTGACCGTGGGGCTCTCGCTCCCCGACTGAGCCCCGCCGCCCGGCAGTTCGACCCCCAACCCCATCCCGCATCTCCTACTGGCTGCGCGTACGAGAGTTCGCCGCGTGTTCGGCAAGGGGCCGACCCAGTCCGAAGGCGCCGTCGACCAACGCGGCCGCCGGGGTCGCGCATCCGCTGTGCCGTACCGAGGGAGTCCCCCAGCCCGGAGCCTCCTCCCGCTCGAACCTGATCGGCGGTGCGAGCCCTCCCCCGGGCGTGCCCGTCACTGCCCGGGCCCTTCCCCGCCCCGGACCGCCGACGGGTAGCGCACGAAGAGGATGCCGTGCACATCACCGTCCGGTGCGCTGTAGATATGGGGCGCATCGGCCCGCCAGCGCGCCGAGTCACCGGGGCCGGCCGTCCGGGTGTCGTGCGGCGGGCCGACGACTGCGGTGCCGGTCAGCACCATCAGGCTCTCCTCCGTACCCGGGACGTGCGCGGCGGACTCCTGGGTGGCACCCGCGCTGATCGTCACGCGGAACACATCGGTGACCGCGGCCGCGTCCTCGTGCCGCTCCAGCAGAGTCGCGGTGACGCCGGTGCCCGACACACCGGGAAACGCAGCGCCGGAACCGGTGCCGCCTTCCGGCGCCGGGTCGCTCAGCACCGCGCTGAGCGGATGGCCCAGCGCGGTGGCGAGTGCGTACAGCGTCTCCAGGGTGGGGTTGCGCAGGCCGCTCTCCAGCTCGGAGAGCGTGCCCTTTCCCACCCGGGAGCGTCGGGACAACTCCGAAAGGGACAGGCCCTGTTCGCGGCGAAGCGCCCGTAGTCTGCGCCCCAGGTCCTCGTTCAGCCCCATCGGCGTCCACCCACTCCGCATTCCTGGTTGACGGGTACCGGCCCGTCTCTCTAGTGTTCCACAAACAGAACGTTCCATATACGGAACATGCTCGTGGCGCGCGCGATCCCTCTGCTGGTCGACGGCGCCCCGCACCGCACAGGGGAAGTGGCTCACTCATGTTCGCGATCACCCGCATGCGCTCGGCCGCACCTCCCTCGGCCGTGGTCGCCGGACTGATCGCCGTCATGGTCGGAGTCACCAGTTCGGCGGCCCTGGTGTTCACGGCGGCGAAGGCGGCGGGAGCCGACTCGCGCGAGATCTCCTCCTGGATGCTCGCGCTCGGGGTCGGCCTGGCCTGCACCTGCATCGGGCTGTCGCTGCGCTACCGGGCCCCCGTCGTCACCGCGTGGTCGACGCCCGGAGCGGCGCTCCTGACAACCGGCCTGAGCGGTGTGTCCATGGCCCAGGCGGTCGGTGCGTTCGTCTTCTCCGGACTGCTCATCCTCGTCAGCGGGGTCACCGGGTGGTTCAGCCGGGCCATGAGCCGGATCCCGGTCCCGCTGGCGGCCGCACTGCTGGCCGGGGTTCTCCTGCGGTTCGGCACGGGGTTGTTCAGCACGATGCACGGCAGCTTCGGGGTCGCCTTCCCGATGTTCGTGCTCTACCTGCTGGGCCGGCGCCTGCTCCCCCGGTACGCTGTGCTGCTGGCGCTCGCCGCGGGGGTGGTGGCCACGGCGTTCACCGGCGGGTGGCAGCTGGGAAAGGTCCGGTTCGCCCTGGCCACACCGGTCTTCGTCGCCCCGGAGTTCGACTGGAAGGTCCTGGTCAGCGTCGGCGCTCCCCTGTTCGTGGTCACGATGGCGTCCCAGAACCTGCCCGGTGTCGCGGTGATCCGCAGTGCCGGCTACGACGTGCCGGTGTCCCCGCTGATGACGTGGACCGGAGCGGTCAACGCCGTACTGGCACCGTTCGGCGCGTTCGGCCTCAACCTGGCCGCCATCACGGCCGCCATCTGCACGGGCGAGGAGGCGCATCCCGACCGCGACAGGCGCTATCTGGCGGCCGTCTGGGCGGGCGTCTTCTACCTCTGTGTGGGCCTGCTCGGCGCGACCGTCGCCTCGCTCCTCACCGCGATGCCGCACGCACTGGTCCTGGCGATCGCCGGAATCGGCCTGCTCGCCACCATCGAGTCCTCCCTGTCCACGGCCCTGGCCGACAAGTCGTCGCGGGAGGCGGCCGTCGTGACCTTCCTCGCCACGGCCTCCGGCGTGACGCTTCTGGGCATCGGATCCGCGTTCTGGGGGCTGCTGGCCGGGCTGATCACCAGCGTGATCGCGTCGCTGGGGCGGGCCGGCCGCGAAACCCCCACTCCGCCCCCGGCCCCCGAACCGTCGCCACGCGAACTCCGCCTCCCGTGAGTCCCGTGGGGCCCGACGCCCGACGGATCCGACGGCCTCCGGCAACCCCCGTCCTGTCCGTGGGACGGGGGTTGCCGCGCGCGGCGGAAGCACGGTGGGATGGACTCCATGCTGAAAGCGCTTTCCCCCGTCTCCGCCGAATCCTTGGCACCCTTCGACCACCTGGACCACCGCTACCGCGGTGAGAACCCGGTACGCACCCTCGGCCATCTGTTCCGCCCCGACCGCGGCCGGCTGGCGCTCGCGACCCTCGTCTTCGTCGTGAAGCACAGCCCCATCTGGCTGCTCCCGCTGATCACCGCGACCGTCCTCGACGTGGTCGTCCAGCACGGCCCGGAGTCCGGACTGTGGCAGTCCACCGGTGTCCTGCTGTTCATCCTCGTCATCAACTATCCGCTCCACCAGTGGTACGTACGGCTCCTCGGCGGCAGCATCCGCCGGATGGGCACGACCCTGCGCTCCGCTCTGTGCCGCCGGATGCAGCAGTTGTCCATCGGCTACCACGCCCGGGTCAGTTCGAGCGTCCTGCAGGCCAAGGTGGTCCGCGACGTGGAGTCGGTGGAGCAGATGATGCAGCAGAGCGCGGACATGGGACTCGGCGCCGTCGTGACCCTGACCGGCGGCCTCGTCGTCATCGGCGTGCGCGTGCCGGCGTTCCTGCCCGTCTTCCTCGTCGTGGTGCCCGCGGCCGGGTTTCTGGTGATGAAGCTGCGTGCACGGCTGCGCAGCCACAACGAGTCCTTCCGCCGCGAGGTCGAGCAACTCTCCTCCCGGGTGGGCGAGATGACCGCACTCATCCCCATCACCCGTGCGCACGGCCTGGAACGGACCGCGCTGGGCCGGGTCGACGGTTCACTGCGCCAGGTGTTCGCGGCCGGACTACGCCTGGACACGGTCAACGGCCGTTTCGGGTCACTGGCCTGGGTCATCCTCAACACGCTCGGCGTGCTCTGCCTGACGGGCTCCGCCCTGGTCGCCTATCACGGCTGGATGCCCATCACCCCCGGCGATGTGGTGATGCTCAGCTCCTTCTTCACCGTACTCACCGGCTCCGTGACCACGCTGCTCGGTCTGGCGCCCGTGCTCACCAAGGGCCTGGAGTCGGTGCGTTCGGCGGGTGAGGTGCTCCAGGCACCCGACCTGGAACACAATGCCGGCAAGGCGCAGGTGGAGCAGGTCACCGGCCGCATCGACTTCGAGGACGTCGGATTCGCCTACGACGACGCGGCCCCGGCGGTCGACGGGTTCACCCTCTCCGCACGGCCGGGCGAGACCATAGCGCTGGTCGGTGCCTCGGGCGCGGGCAAGTCGACCGTCCTCAACCTGCTCATCGGTTTCATCAGGCCCACCTCCGGCCGCATCATGCTCGACGGCACCGATATGGCCGGGCTCGATCTGCGCAGCTACCGGCGCTTCCTGTCGGTGGTGCCGCAGGAGTCCATCCTGTTCGAGGGCAGCATCCGCGACAACGTGACGTACGGAATGGGAGACACCGACGAGGCCACGCTGATGCGCGCCCTGGAGGACGCCAACGCGCTGGCATTCGTACGGGATCTGCCGCTCGGTCTGGACACGGTCGTCGGCCAGCGCGGCGCACGGCTCTCGGGCGGGCAGCGGCAGCGGCTCGCGATCGCCAGGGCACTGATCCGCGACCCCCGGGTGCTGGTACTCGACGAGGCGACCTCCGCACTCGACAACCGCTCGGAGGCCCTCGTCCAGGAGGCCCTCTCCCGTCTGGTGCACGGCCGGACCGTCTTCGTCGTCGCCCACCGCCTCTCCACGATCCAGGGCGCCGACCGGATCGTCGCGATGGAGGGCGGCCGGATCGCCGAGGTGGGGACGCACAGCGAACTGCTGGACAGCGGCGGGGTGTATGCGGGCCTCCAGCCGGCCCACCCGTGACGCGGAGGCCGACCCCGGACACCATGTTCTGAGCGCGGCGGAACCGGCCGGACTCAGCGGGCGGACCCGGTGGCCGGGGCGACGGATCTCCCGGGCCACCGGGTAACGGGGCACTGGACGCACGGTACGGAACACCGGCAGGACGGCCTGGCTCGCGCCCTTCCGGCGGATCACGCTCGGCCGGACTACCAGGGGCCGGCCGCTGCCCTGAGGGTCAACAGCGCACCCACGGCCAGCACGAGCGCGGCGGACGCGGCCGGACCGATCCCCGCGAGCCGGGCGAACGGGGCTCGCAGACGGGCGTACTTGTCCGCACGCGCCTCGAACCTGTCCCGCAGCCGCACCAGCAGCAGACCCGCGAGGGTGAGTGTCACGGCCATTCCCAGGCCGTAGCCGACAACGAGCAGCACGCCGAAGGCGGTACGGCCGAGGGCGACCGCGCCGAGCAGGACGACCAGGGCGGAGGGGCTGGGAACGAGGCCTCCGGCGATCCCCATCCCGATCAGGCCGGTTCGTGACGTTCCGGTTCGGCGGGGGCCGTCGGCCCGGTCCGGATGGGGAAGGTGGCTGTGGTTACCGGCCCTGGCCGGGGCGAGGACCGTGCCGCTCCGCTCGGCCGCGAGCGGTTCCGGCCGGCGCCGCCGCGGCTGGAGGTCCCCGAGGCCGAGGAGATACTGCGGCAGGGGTGCGCCGGCGACGGCCGCGGTGAAGTCGGCAACGGCTTGCCGAAATTAGCCGAGCGCGGTGTGGGCCCGTGCCCGTGCCTCCAGCAGGGCGGCGTCGCCGGGCAGCGCTTCGAGCCCGGTGCCGGCCAGGTCCAGGGCGGTGCGGGGATCTCCGGTCTCCAGGGCGAGGGTGGCGAGGTGGGTCAGGGCGAATGCCTTCTCCGTCGGAGTACCGGCCGCCTGGAGGGACTTGTTCATCAGGTCGCGCGCCCGCGCCGTGTTCCCCCGGAGCTCCCAGGTGTAGGAGGCGCGGGCGAGGGCGCTGCTGTCGGGCCTGAGGTCGGTCATGCGCTGAACCGCCGCATAGGAGTCCTCGTAGCGGCCGAGCTGGGTGAGTGCGTCGGCCAGGACTCCTTGGGCGGGTGCGCTGTAGGGGTTGGCGGCGGTGGCCCGCCGCGCCCAGGTCAGGGCTTCGGCGAAGTGGTGGCGGGCGGATTCGAGGGCGCCCATCCCGGTCTCCGCCGTGAAGTTTCCGGCAGGCCGGAGGGCGAGCGACTTGCGCAGCGCGGTCCGGGCCCGGTGGTAAGTGGCCGCGTCCGACGTGCTGCGGGCCTGTTGTACGTAGGCCATGCCGAGGGCCGACCAGCCGTCGGGGTCGGTGGGCAGTTTGCGTACACGGATCCGGAGGCCTTCGGTCGCGTCCGTACTGCGGGGTGTGTCCGGGCCGGACGCGACCGTGGGCGTCTGCTGGGGAGCCAGGCCCAGTGCCCCGACCGCGAACAGGACACCCCCCAGGGCGAGCGTGATCACCGCGCTGCGCAGTCGTCTGCCGCCGCGAGCGGGGGTTGCGGGGGCTGGGTCGGTCGGGGCTGGCACTGATTCTCCCGGTGGTGTGTGACGGGCAGGGGCGGAGACGGTGTCCGGACCGACAGGGCCGGCCCGGACACCGGTGTGACCCGGGATCACCCCTCGATCAGGGGCGGCCGGTCAGCTCGTGGCGCGGCGCCGGCGCAGGCGCAGTCCGCCGACACCCAGCAGGGCGACGCCCGCGGCACCGATGGCGGCGGCGTGCGACGGCGTCATCGCCGGCTGCCGGGCGCCGCCGGACGGAGCGCTGTTGACGCTCTTGGAGTGCGGGAGCGCCAGGTAGGGGAAGCGTGTGCCGAAGGGCACGTCGTTGGCGTCGACCTTGTCGCCGGCCGCGAGCGCGGGGACAAGGTTCCCCGTCCGGGCGGCTCCTTCGACCGCCTGGAGGGAGATGTCGATGACGTCGTCGGTGAGTCGGCGACCGTTCGGGAAGCCGGCCAGGTCTCCGTCGAGGACGCCGAGCCTGTTGGGCTTCGCGGTGGGCGGTACGGCCATGTTCAGCCGCAGTTCCTCGGCCAGTAGTCCGGCATGGACGCCTTGCCGACGTTCGACGGTGCCACGGGGGCGCCGCGCAGCACGGTCGAGGTGCCCCGGGAGGTGGTCACCGTGAGGTCGTAGACCTGACGGATGTTGAGGTCCGGGTCGTTGAGCGAGGTGACCGGGCCCGTGTTGTAGAGGAACTGGCCGCCGGCGTCGCGGGTCAGGGTGCGAAAACGCCAGCTGTACGTGATGTCGGCGTTGCCGTCGCCCGTGTTGTCGACACAGAAGAAGTTGGCGTCCGGTGCCCAGATGCCAACAGACGCCTACGAGCCGGTGCGACGCAGGGGCGGGGACGCGCAGCCGTGGGGGCGCCCCGTGCGGAATGGCCTGCACGCCGCCACGAACGCGGTGCCCGGAGCGCCCCCGGGAAGGCCCCGCTGCGTGGGCCCGGTCCGGCCTCGGGCCGTACCAGCGTCCGCAACCGCGACCGCACTGCTCTTCCGGTGCACCGCCACTTCGCGAGACAGCCCGTCGCCGGGTCGCGCCGAGCACCACCCCGGCGGGCGGCCGATCATAGGGTGACATTCGTGATCGTTCGTGAGCATGCAGTGAACACACGTGGTGATCGGCGACCGGGCTATCTCGCTGCGGCCACGGTGTTCGCCATCGGGATGGCCGGTACCACCCTGCCCACGCCGTTGTACGGGCTCTATCAGGAACAGATCGGCTTCTCCGAGCTGATGGTGACCGTCGTCTTCGCCGTCTATGCCGTCGCGGTCATCACCGCGCTGCTGGTGGCGGGCAGTTACTCGGACAAGGTCGGCCGCCGGCCTGTGCTGCTGTGCGCGATGGCGTTGTCGGCCGCGAGTGCCGGATGCTTCCTGCTGGAGCGCGGTCTGCCGCTGCTCTTCGCGGGCCGGTTGCTGTCCGGCTTCGCGGCAGGCCTGCTGAGCGGGGCGGCGACAGCGGCGGTCCTCGAACTGGCCGGGCCCGCGCAGAAGGCGCGGGCCGGGTTCGCGGCCACGGCCGCGAACATGGGAGGACTGGGCTGCGGACCGTTGCTGTCGGGGCTCCTCGCGCAGTACACGCCCTGGCCGTTGACCCTGCCGTTCTGGGTTCATCTGGGTCTGGTGGCCGTGGCATCCGGGATCACCTGGTTCCTGCCGGAGACCGTGGCGGAGCCGAAGCGGTGGCCGCGTCCGACGCCGCAGGGTGTGGCGGTGCCGCCCGAGGTGAGGAGCGTGTTCCTGCCCGCCTCGCTGGCGGCCTTCGCCGGGTTCGCGCTGCTCGGGCTGTTCACGGCGGTCGCGCCGAGCTTCGCCTCGCAGACGCTGGGCGTGCACAACGTGGCCGTCACCGGGGCCGTGGTGTTCTCCGTGTTCCTGGCTTCGACCGTCGGGCAGTCCCTGACGCAACGTATCGGCGCACGCCTCGCGCTCCCGGCCGGTTGCGGCGTCCTCATCGCCGGCCTGCTGCTGGTGGCATCGTCACTGATCACCGAATCCCTGCCTCTGCTGGTCCTGGGCGCGCTGTGCGGCGGCACCGGCCAGGGCCTCGCCTTTCGCGCGGCGCTCACCCTGGTCAGCGGCGCGGCCCCGGCAGAGCACCGCGGCGGCACCATTTCGGCCTTCTTCGTCGTCGCGTACACCGGGATCTCGGTACCGGTGGTGGGCGTCGGCGCCCTCGCGACCTGGCTCGGGCTGCGCGACGCCGGACTCCTCTTCACGGGCTGCGTGTTGCTGCTGACGGCCGGAGCGGGGACGTACGCCGCGCTCAGGCCGCCGCAGGAGGCGTGAGCGCCGCCGGGACAGCGACAGTCCCGAACCGTTCTCCGGGCGTACGGAGAGCCGGCCCCGCCGCGAGCGCCCGGCGCGGCATCGGCCCGGGGGCGCGGGCGTCGGTTCCGGCGCGCTCCCCCGGGTCAGTCGGAGGTCCGGCGAAGGACCAGGCTGACGAAGCCCCAGGTGTCGCGGTAGCCGCGCAGCCATTCGGTGCGGCGGGTGGCGGACAGGGCGAGCGCCTCCGGGCCGTCCGGGTGGGCGGGGTGGTCCAGTGCCCAGTCGGCCAGGGTCCCCCAGCAGGCCCATTCGTAGTCGTCCAGCTCCTGGCGCGTACTGACGTGGCCGTGTACAGGCGTCCAGCCGTCGGCCATGACCCGGTCCACGGTCGTTGCCAGGTCGGCGAAGTCACCGAGCATCTCGACGGCCTCCCGGGAGGGCTCGCGGTCCCAGAACCCGTCACCGACCAGGACACGCCCGCCTGGAGCCAGGTGCTCGCGTGCCGCCGCGAGGGTGGGGAGCAGCCCGCCGAAGGCGTGAGCGGCCCCGAAGCTCAGGACCAGGTCGAACGCGTGCGGGGAGACGAATTCGGCGGCCGGCCGGTGGTGCAGGACCAGGCGGTCCTGCACCCCGAGCCCGGCGGCACGCGTACGGGCATCCGCCAGGGCGGCTCCGGAGATGTCGACGCCCTCGGCCCGCAGGTCCGGCCGGGAGGACAGCGCGCGCAGCAGCCACTCACCGCCGCCGCAGCCGAGGTCGAGTACGCGCTCGTCGCCGCGCGAGATGCCGTGGTCCAGCAGTTGACGTACCGATTCGTCGTTGAGCGGGGACTTGATCGGGTGGTGGGTGTGCGCGATTCTGGACATCTCTTCTCGGTTCACCGGCGCATCGTGACAGCGCCGAAGACCACACGCATCTGCTTTTCCGCCCGGTGCCCGACAACGGAACCAGGGTTCGCCAGGGCCGGGTTCACCAGACGGCCCCGCACCGGATTCCGCGGCAGTGGCGGAGCCGGCCTCAGACGGTGGCGACCAGCAGATCCTCTCCGCTCGAGGGGCGGAGACCGTCGGTCCGGTCGGCGAAGTAGCGTGTGGCGAGCAGGGTTCCCGACACGTGCCGGGCGTCTTCGAAACCGGCGGTGCGGGCCAGTGCGAGCATCTCCTGCGGGGTGTAGAAGCTGATGAAGGGCGTTCCGGATGCCTCCGCCCGCGGCTTGGTCTCCTCCAGAGCGGCGCGATCGGCGTCATCGATGAGTTCGGCCGGCAGCATGAACGTCATGGCGAGCGTCGAGCCGGGGGCCAGCCCGGCGAGCCGGCGCAGCGTCGCCTCGGTGGCCGTCTTGGTGAGGTAGACGGTGACGCCGGTGCAGACGACGACCGCCGGCCGGCCGGGGTCGAAGCCTGCGGCGGACAACTGCTGCCACCAGTCCCCACCCGCCTCGAAGTCGACCGGTACCAGTCGCAGCCGGTCGGGGATCCCGTAGCCGAGCTCGATCAGCCGTCGGCGCTTCCACGCCTGGGTGGCCGGCTGGTCGATCTCGAAGATCCGCAGCCGGGAGGCCGACTCCGGCCGGCGCTGCGCGAAGGTGTCGAGACCGGCACCCAGGATGACGTACTGGTCGATGCCGTGGCCGGCCTGATCGACCACCAGGTCCTCGATGAACCGGGCGCGGGCCACGACGGCGGCCCGGAACCCGCTGGTGCCGTGCGGGTCCATGTCGGGGCGGCTCCGCCACCCCTCGCCGGGCGCGGCCAGCCGCAGTCCGGCCTCGTCCTCGAACACGTGTGGAGCCGCGTCGATCTGTACGTGCATCGCCCGCCAGAGTGCGACCCGTACCGCGGTACTGTCCGGCACCTCGATCTGCTCGTCCGCCATGTCCGCTTCCACTCCTTACGGTCGGAAACCCGGCCTGGGCCCGGATGCTCCGAGTATGTCCGTCGAAGTCACGAACGGTCACCCCCTCGCGCCCCGGGAGCCATCTCCACATCACCCGGACGCGCTGCCGTGCGGTTCCCGTGAGCCGGGTCACTTCGGGACGGCGGCCGCGCATGGCTCCGGCCTTCCGGGGAAGAGGGCCAGACCGCCGGGGTTCACCCGGCGTGGGACGCACGGCCACCGAAGGAGCAGCGAACGACGTGTCGGCACAACACACGATCCATGTGGCGGGAGAGTGGCGAGCGGCCCTGTCCGGCGCCACGCGCGAGATCCTCGACCCCGTCGACGCGACCGCGTTCGCCGTCGTCTCGGAGGGTGACGCCGTGGACGCGGACGCCGCCGTCGCCGCGGCGCGGGCCGCCTTCGACACGGGGCCGTGGCCTCGCACGCCCGTGGCGGAACGCGCCGCGCTGCTCAGGCGCGTGGCCGATCTGCTGGAGCGCGACCGGGAGAGGATCGGCGCGCTGGAGTGCCGTGACGCCGGTAAGACGCTCGCGGAGGGCCGGGCCGACGTGGACTGCGTGCGCGACGCCTTCCGCTACTTCGCCGACCTCGTGATGAACGAGAGCGGCGGGCGTGTCGTCGATGCGGGGTCCGAGGAGATCCACAGTGTCGTGGTGCATGAACCCGTCGGCGTCTGCGGGCTCATCACCCCGTGGAACTATCCGCTGCTCCAGGCCAGTTGGAAGATCGCTCCGGCTCTCGCCGCGGGCAACACCTTTGTGGTCAAGCCGAGTGAGATCACCCCGTTGACCACGGTCGCCCTCATCGCGCTGCTCGCCGAGGCCGGACTGCCTGCCGGGGCGGCCAACATCGTCACGGGCGCCGGCGCCACCGTCGGCGCCCGGCTCGCGGACCACCCCGATGTCGACCTGATCTCCTTCACCGGCGGGCTCACCAGCGGCACGAAGGTGATGCGGGCCGCCGCCGACACCGTCAAGAAGGTCGCGCTCGAACTCGGCGGCAAGAACCCCAACGTGGTGTTCGCGGACGCCTGCGCCACCGAGGAGGGCTTCGACACCGCCGTCGACCAGGCGCTCAACGCCGCCTTCATCCACAGCGGTCAGGTCTGCTCCGCCGGATCACGGCTGATCGTCGAGGAGTCGGTGCGCGAGCGGTTCGTCACCGAACTCGCCCGGCGCGCCGAGCGGATCCGCATCGGCCGCGGCACGGACGAAGGTGTCGAATGCGGTCCGCTCGTGTCCGGACAACAGCTCGCCAGGACCGAGGAGTTCGTCGCCTCCGCACTGAAGGAGGGTGCGGTGCTGCGGGCCGGCGGCCAGCGCCCGGAAGGGCCCGGATACTTCTACCGGCCCACTGTGCTGGACCACTGCGACCGCTCCATGCGGGTGGTGCGCGAGGAGGTCTTCGGGCCGGTCCTGACGGTCGAGACGTTCCGTACCGAGGACGAGGCCGTGGCTCTCGCCAACGACACGGAGTACGGGCTGGCCGGCGGCGTGTGGACCGCGGACGCGGGGCGGGGACGCCGGGTCGCCGCCCGGCTGCGCCACGGCACCGTGTGGATCAACGACTTCCACCCCTACCTGCCGCAGGCCGAGTGGGGCGGCTTCGGCAAGTCCGGCATCGGCCGGGAGCTGGGTCCGACGGGTCTCGCCGAGTACCGCGAGTCCAAGCACATCTACCAGAACCTCGCCCCGCGCCCGGTGCGCTGGTTCGCGGGCTGACGGGAGCAGAGGCGATGGAGAACACGACCCAGTACGACTACGTCATCGTCGGCGGCGGCACCGCCGGATCGGTGATCGCTTCCCGGCTCACCGAGGACCCCGACATCACCGTCGCCCTCATCGAGGGCGGACCCAGTGACGTGGGCAGGGACGACGTCCTGACGCTGCGCCGCTGGATGGGCCTCCTCGGCGGCGAGCTGGACTACGACTACCCCACCACCGAGCAGCCCCGCGGCAATTCGAACATCCGGCACAGCAGGGCCAGGGTGCTCGGCGGCTGCTCGTCCCACAACACCCTGATCGCCTTCAAGCCACTGCCGTCCGACTGGGACGACTGGGCCGAGGCCGGCGCGGACGGCTGGGACGCCGCGTCGATGGACCCGTACTTCCACCGGCTGCGCAACAACATCGTCCCCGTCGACGAGGCGGACCGCAACGCCATCGCCCGCGACTTCGTCGACGCGGCCCGGACGGCGCTCGGGGTCCCGCGTATCGAGGGCTTCAACCAGGCGGCCTTCAAGGACGGCGTGGGGTTCTTCGACCTCGCCTACCACCCCGAGAACAACAAGCGTTCCTCCGCCTCGGTCGCGTATCTGCACCCCTTCCTCGACCGGCCGAACCTCCATATCGCGCTGGAGACCTGGGCGTTCCGGCTGGAGCTCGACGGCCACCGGGCGACCGGTGTGCGGGTGCGGACCGCTGACGGCGAGGAGCGGCTCGTACGGGCCCGGCGCGAAGTGGTGCTGTGCGCGGGCGCGGTGGACACACCGCGGCTGCTGATGCACTCCGGGATCGGCCACCGCGCGGAGCTGGAGAAGCTCGGCATTCCCGTGGTGCACGACCTGCCGGGCGTGGGTGAGAACCTGCTCGACCACCCCGAGTCGGTCATCGTCTGGGAGACGCACGGGCCGATCCCCGAGAACTCCGCGATGGACAGCGACGCCGGGCTCTTCGTACGGCGGGACCCGGAGAGTCCGGGACCCGACCTGATGTTCCACTTCTACCAGATCCCGTTCACGGACAATCCGGAGCGGCTCGGGTACGAGCGTCCTGCGCACGGCGTTTCCATGACGCCGAACATCCCGAAGCCGAGGAGCCGCGGCCGGCTCTATCTGACCAGCCCCGACCCCGAGGTCAAACCCGCCCTGGACTTCCGCTACTTCACCGACGTGGAGGACTACGACGGACGGACGCTCGTCGACGGGATCAGGATCGCGCGTGACATCGCCGCGCGGGAACCGCTGGCCGGCTGGCTGAAGCGCGAGGTCTGTCCGGGGCCCGAGGTCACGTCCGACGCGGATCTGAGCGAGTACGCGCGCAAGGTCGCGCACACCGTCTACCACCCGGCGGGAACATGCCGGATGGGCGCCGCCGACGACGCGCTGGCCGTGGTCGCACCCGATCTGCGGATCCGCGGCCTGGACGCCGTCCGCATAGCCGACGCGTCGGTCTTCCCGACCATGACCACCGTCAACCCGATGATCGGGGTGCTGATGGTCGGTGAGAAGTGCGCGGATCTGCTCGGCGCCACCACTGGGAGCCATGACCGATGAACACACCGCCGCACGTCTTCTCCGTGAACAAGCTCTGGAAGGTCTTCGGACCGAAGGCCGACCGAGTGCCGGGCGACGCCGAACTCAGCGAGCTCGACGGCGCCGAACTGCGCCGGCGTACCGGCTGCACCGCCGCCGTGCGTGACGTCTCGTTCGACGTCCGCAAGGGTGAGGTGTTCGTCGTGATGGGCCTGTCCGGGTCCGGGAAGTCCACCCTCGTACGCTGCCTCACCCGGCTCATCGAACCGACGTCCGGTGGAATCACCATGGACGGCGAGGACGTGCTCTCGATGAACACCGGACGGCTGCGTGAGCTGCGCCGCCATCGCGCCGCCATGGTCTTCCAGCACTTCGGCCTGCTGCCGCACCGCTCGGTCGTCGACAACGTCGCGTACGGGCTGGAGATCCAGGGCATGGGTCGGGCCCAACGGCGGTCACGCGCAGCGGAGTTCATCGGCAAGGTCGGCCTCGAAGGTCTGGAGAACCGCCGCCCCGGGCAGCTCTCCGGCGGTCAGCAGCAGCGGGTCGGGCTGGCTCGGGCGCTCGCCGTCGATCCCGAAGTGCTGCTGTTCGACGAGCCGTTCAGCGCCCTCGACCCGCTCATCCGACGGGACATGCAGGAGGAGGTCGTGCGCCTGCACCGTGAGGAGGGCCGCACAATGGTCTTCATCACCCATGACCTGAACGAGGCGCTGAAGCTCGGCGACCGGATCGCGCTGATGCGGGACGGCCGGATCGTGCAACTCGGCACTCCGGAGGAGATCGTGGGGTCCCCGGCCGACGACTACGTCCGGGACTTCGTGCGTGACGTTCCGCGCGAACAGGTCCTGACCGTACGCGCGGCGATGCGTCCCGCCGACGGCGAGGAGAGCGTCTCGGGTCCGGCGCTGGCACCGGACACCACCGTCTTCGAAGCGATCGAGGCGGTCGTCCGTACCGGCGAGACCGCTCGTGTGGTCGACGGGGGCCGCTGCCTGGGCGTGGTCGACCACGCGTGCCTGCTCGGCGTCGTGGCCGGGATTCCGGCCGTGAAGGAGGCCGCGTGATGCGGACAGTCCATGCACCGGCCCCGCCGGGCCGCACCACGGCACGGGGCCCGCGGCACGGGGATGGGGCGCGGCCGGCCGGCCTGCCCGCCGCGACGAGCGGGAGGTGGCCGCGATGACGGCGACCGCCACCACCGCACGTTTCACCGCTTTCGGCTCCTCCGGTACCGCCGGCTCCCTCGTACGGCACCGCACCGGTCTCCTGCTGGCCGCGGCGGTCGCGCTGCTGGTGCTCGGCACCTTCCTCGTCGGCGGGGGTGCGTGGCCCGGGGATCTGACCGTCGACCTCACCGGTCCGCTCGGCGGTGTCAGCGACTGGATCATCGACAACCGCGACACGCATCCGCTGTTCCTCTACTTCTTCGGGCACATCAGCAACGGCGTCGTGCTGTCGGTGCGCGGCGTCTACCTGGTGCTGCTCGCCGCCGGCTGGGCCGGTGTCACGGCGGCCGCCGGGCTGATCGCCTGGCGGGTGGCGGGTATCGGGCTCGCGCTGTCCGCCGTCGTCGCCTTCCTCTTCTGCGGGCTGCTCGGCATGTGGGTGCCCACCATGCAGACCCTGGCGCTGATGGTTGTCGCGGTGCTGGTCTCGGTGGTGGTCGGAGCGCTCCTCGGCCTGGCCGCGGGGCTGTCCGACCGGGTCTTCCGCGTGCTGCGTCCGGTGCTCGACACCATGCAGGTGATGCCGGCCTTCGCGTACCTGCTGCCGGTGGTGCTCGTCTTCGGGATCGGTGTGCCGGCCGCCGTGCTGGCGACCGTCGTCTACGCGGCGCCGCCCATGGCCCGGCTGACCGCTCTCGGGCTGCGCGACGCCGACCCGGGCGTCATGGAGGCCGCGGCCTCGCTCGGCGCCACGGGACGGCAGCGGCTGCTGACGGCCCGGCTTCCGCTGGCGCGCAAGGAACTGCTGCTCGGTCTCAACCAGACGATCATGATGGCGCTCTCGATGGCCGTCATCGCCTCCGTGATCGGCGCCGGCGGTCTCGGTGACCGCGTCTACCAGGCGCTCGCCTCCGTCGACGTCGGCGCCGCGCTCGCGGCCGGGATCCCGATCGTGCTGCTCGCCGTTGTCCTCGACCGGGTCACCGGCGCGGCCGGCGACGGCATCGGCTCCGCGCCGCGCACCGGAACCGCCCGTCCTGGCTGGGCCGTCGCGGCGGCCGGCACCGTGATCGTCGCCGTCGTGGCACGCCTCGCCGCCGGGACGGCCTGGCCGGACGGCCGGACCGTCGCGATCGCCGAGCCCGTCAACAGGGCCGTCGGCTGGATGACCGGCCATCTGTACTCCGGCGTACCGGTCATCGGCGGCACGGCGGACTGGGCCGGGCGTTTCACCACCTGGGTCCTGGACCCGGTGCGCGACGGACTGCAGTGGCTGCCCTGGTGGGCCGTGCTCCTGCTGATCGCCGTGCTCGCCATGCTGATCGGCACCTGGCGCACCACGGTGACCGCGGTCCTCGCGATGGCCGCCATCGGGGTACTCGGTGTGTGGGACCCGGCGCTCGACACGCTCTCCCAGGTGCTGGCCGGTGTCGCGGTGACCCTGGTGGCCGGCTTCGCCGTCGGTATCGCCTCCTCCCGCAGCGAACGGGTGGAACGGCTGCTGCGTCCGGTGCTGGACGTGTTCCAGACGATGCCGCAGTTCGTCTATCTCATCCCCGTCGTCGCCCTGTTCGGCGTCGGCCGCGCACCGGCGGTGGCCGCCGCCGTCATCTACGCTCTGCCCGCCGTCGTCCGCATCACCACCCAGGGGCTGAACGGCGTCGACCCGGTCGCCATGGAGTCCTCGCGTTCCCTCGGCGCGACCGGTGTCCAGCAATTGCTGAAGGTCCAACTTCCGCTGGCCCGGCCCGCGCTGCTCCTCGCCGTCAACCAGGGCGTCGTCCTGGTACTCGCCGTGGTGGTCATCGGTGGTCTCGTCGGCGGTGGCGCGCTCGGCTACGCCGCGGTGTTCGGCCTCGCGCAGGGCGACCTGGCGACGGGGCTGGTCGCAGGTGCCGCGATCGTCCTCCTCGGCCTGATGCTCGACCGCGTCACCCAGCCGACGAGGCGTCACTCCGGGAAGGGGGCCTGACATGGCTCGTCCGCGCACTCCACTCGTCGCGCTCGTCTCCGCCACGGCACTGATCGCCGTGGCCGGCTGCGGCGCGGCGGACATGACACAGCAGTCCTCGCCCTTCGCCAACGCCCGGGGCGCCAGGACCGTGACCCTGTCCGTGCAGTCGTGGGTCGGCGCCCAGGCGAACGTGGCCGTCGCCCAGTACCTCCTGGAACACGAGCTGGGTTACCGCGTCGACACCGTGCAGATCGACGAGGTGCCCGCCTGGGACGCCCTCAGCCAGGGCCGGGTGGACGCGATCCTGGAGGACTGGGGCCATCCGGACCAGGAGGCACGGTACGTCAGCGACAAGAAGACGATCAGTCCCGGCGGCGAGCTCGGGGTCACCGGGCACATCGGCTGGTTCGTCCCGACGTACTTCGCCAAGGAACATCCCGACGTCACCGACTGGCGCAACCTCAACAAGTACGCCGACCGGTTCCGCACGGCGGAGAGCGGCGGCAAGGGCCAGTTGCTGGACGGCTCTCCGTCCTACGTCACCAATGACAAGGCACTCGTGCAGAATCTCGGCCTGGACTACCAGGTCGTGTTCTCCGGGTCGGAGGCGGCGCAGATCACGCAGATCAAGCAGTTCGCCAAGGAGAAGAAGCCCTTCCTCTCCTACTGGTACAAGCCGCAGTGGCTGTTCGCGAAGGTGCCGATGACGGAGGTGCGGCTGCCTGCGTACGAGGACGGCTGCGACGCCGACGCGAAGAAGGTCGCGTGCGCCTACCCGCGGACGCCGCTGAAGAAGTACCTCAACGCCCGCTTCGCCCACGACAGTGGCAAGGCGGCCCGGTTCCTCAAGAACTTCTCCTGGGGCACGGAGGACCAGAACAAGGTCGCCCTGATGATCGCCGATCAGAAGCTGTCGCCCCAGGACGCGGCGAAGAAGTGGGTGGACGAGAACGAGCAGGAGTGGCGGGCCTGGATTCCCCGCTGACTGCGTCGGCACCGGGGGCGGCGCCGCGGTCTCAGACCGTGGCGGCGCCCCCGGTCTCGCCCGGGGGCGCTTCGGTGAGCACGAACCAGGCGGTCTTGCCCTCGGGTTCGGGCCGCACGCCCCACTGGTCGGCCAGGATGTCGAGCAGCAGCAGTCCCCGCCCCGACGAGGCCAGTTCGACCGGGGTCCGCTGGTGAGGCAGTTCGTCGCCGCGGTCCATGACCTCGACGAGCAGCCGGCGCCGGCCGGTCTCACCGGTGACGTACGCGTTGAGCGAGCCGTCCTGATCGGTGTGCACGAGTACGTTGCCGAGCAGTTCCGTCGCCAGGAGCACCGCGGTGTCCACCTGGTCCGGCCGCGCCCAGTCGTGCAGCAGCGCCTTCAGTTCGGCCCGCGCCTCGGACAGTCCCTCGCCCTGGTCCTGGCCGATGGACAGCACCAGCCGGCGCTGGTTGACCTCGGCGTGCGGCCGTCCGGAGTCGCGGCGCAGGAGCAGGAGGGCGATGTCGTCGCCGTCGCGTGCGGCGGCGCCCTCCCGGGCCCCGGGTTCGGGGCTGAGCACGGCCGACATCAGCCGGTCGGCCACCCCTTCGAGGTCGTCGACGGGGCCGGGTGAGAACGCCTCGCGCACCCGTACCCAGCCGCTGTACATGTCATGGCCGCCGTTCTCGATCAGCCCGTCCGTGCACAGCATCAAGACCTCACCCGTCTGCAGGCGCAGGATGTCGACGGGGTAGTCCTCCTCTCCGGGCATCAGCCCGAGGGGCAGGCCGCCGCTGATGTGCTTGATCAGGCAGGTGCCGTCCGGCATGCGCAGCACGGGGTGCGGGTGGCCGGCCCGTGCGATGTGCAGGTCGCCGGTGGACGGGTCGGCCTCGATGTAGATGCAGGTGGCGAACCGGTCCTCGTCGAGGGTGGTCAGGAAGCGTGATGTCCGTGCCAGTACGGCGTCCGGGCCGTGCCCCTCGGCGGCGTACGCGTGCACGGCCGTGCACAGCTGGGTCATCAGCCCCGCGGCGTGCACATCGTGCCCCTGCACGTCGCCGATGACCAGGGCGAGGCGGCCGTTGGGCAGGTCGATGCTGTCGTACCAGTCGCCGCCGACCATGAGCCCTCCCCCGGTCGGTACGTAGCGCGTCGCGACGCTCAGGCCGGTGAGTGCCGGACCTGCGGTGCGCATGCTCCGGCGCAGGCCACGGGAGAGCGCCAGTTCCGCCCTGCCGGCCCGGGCGCGTTCGAGGACCTGGGCGATCATCCGGCCGGTCACGGTCAGCAGGGCGCGCTCGCTCGTCGTGAAGGCCACCGGGGAGCGGAAGGCGGCGAGCCATACTCCGACGACCCGCCCGGCGGTCACGAGCGGCAGGAAGGCCCACGCGTTCCGGTTCCTGCCGGCCGACATGTCACAGGTCTCCGGAAAGCGGCGGCGGTACTCCTGCGTCGAGGCCAGGAACACGGCCCGGCCGGTTCTGGCCACCTCGACGGCCGGGTAGCCGGTCGTCATCGGTATCCGGAATCCCTGGTCGGCTCCTTCGCCGGGCCGGAATCCGTACTGCCCCAGAGAGCTCAGGGACCCGTCGTCGATGCCGAAGACGCACTGGCCGTCCAGGGGGAAGTCCGGCGCGTGCAGTCCGGCCACCACCCTGAGTGCCTCGTCGAGCGAGTCGGAATCGGCGGTCGTGTGACCGGCGGACAGCAGGAGCGAGTCGCGGCGCCTGGCCGCCTCGCCGGGCCGGGCGTCGGCAGCCGGTACCCGGCCGTCCGGCGGCGCCGGACGAGGCATGTCCATGCTGTTCATTGCGGCGATCTGGTCCAGCTCGGCCTCGATGTCGTCCGGCGGCGGTTCATGCCGTTCACCACCCATCCGGCGTCCCTTCGTCCCGATGTCGTCGCCGTCTGTTCGTTCCATGCTCCGACGGGGGAGACAGGTCCGCAGTGCGAGACGCCGTGACGGCACCCGGCGCGGGGCCGTGACGGGTGCCGGGACGTGAGGAGGCGGTGGGGCGGAGGGACGGCCGTGCCGCCCGAAGGGGGGTGGTCAGCGGCTACCGGTACGCGGCGGATCGGTGTACGTCGCTGAAGTCGATGGCCCGGTCGGCCTCGCGCAGAGTCTCCTCAGCCACTCGGCGCACCTCCGCCAGGACGTCCCCGTGCTCCTCCACGAGACCGGCGTAGATCGGTGCCTCGGATCTGTCTGTGAAACTCACGTCGAACTGCCTCAATCGGTTGTGTATGCCATCGTTCGGACGGAAACAGGGGCCGATTCTACGTGGTCCTCCCCCGGGGCCGCGGGCGGCACCGAGGAGTGGGCATTGCCGCGGGACGGCCTCCACCGGCTCCCCCGCCGCATCGTCGTCAACGGGCCCCGCGGCGGCATCCGGGTCTCCTCGGCACCGGGCGGCACCCGTTTCAGGTGTGCTGCCGATCGATCCGCCGGGCGAGGCGTGAGATCCTGCGCCGGGCGCGGAGAGCGGTTGACCTCAAGTCAACTTGAGATCTTAGCGTTCTGTCAGCGCCCCGGGCCGTGTCCGGCCACCGGGAGCATCGGCTAGTCGAATCCCGGAGGGCACCGCATGAGTATGGAAGTCACCGCTTGGTCATCGATGCACAACGCGATGAACGCCCAACAGGACCGCAGACCCTTCTCCCGGGCCACCGTGCGCCGGATCGCCTCCTTCGCCCGCCCGCGCCGACGCGAGCTCTACCGCTTCCTGCTGCTGAGCGTGATCACCGCTCTGCTGGCGGTGGCCACGCCGGTGCTGGCCGGCCGGGTGGTCGACGCGATCGTGCAGGGCAAGGAGAACGGCACGGTGACCCGGCTCGCCCTGCTGATCGCCGTCATCGCCGTGGCCGAGGCGGGGCTCGGTCTGCTGACCCGTCTGCTGTCCGCCACCCTCGGCGAGGGACTGATCCTGGACCTGCGCACAGCGGTCTTCGACCATGTGCAGCGGATGCCGGTCGCCTTCTTCACCCGGACCCGCACCGGCGCCCTGGTGAGCCGGCTCAACAACGACGTCATCGGGGCACAGCGGGCGTTCAGCAACACCCTGTCCGGTGTGGTCTCCAACGTGGTGACCCTGTTGCTGACCCTCGCGGTGATGCTCACCATCTCCTGGCAGATCACCCTGCTCGCGCTCGTCCTGCTGCCGGTGTTCGTCGTGCCCGCGCGGCGGATGGGTTCCAAAATGGCCCGGATGCAGCGCGAGGCCGCCGGTCACAACGCCGCCATGGGCACCCAGATGACCGAGCGTTTCTCGGCCCCCGGCGCGACCCTGGTCAAGCTCTTCGGGCGGCCGGCCGACGAGTCCGCCGAATTTGCCGCCCGCGCGGGCCGGGTCCGGGACATCGGTATCCGTACGGCCATGGCGCAGTCGACGTTCATCACGGCGCTCACCCTGGTCTCCGCGCTGGCTCTCGCGCTCGTCTACGGACTCGGTGGCTACTACGCGCTGCGCGGCAGTCTGGCGCCGGGTGCGGTCGTGGCGCTGGCTCTGCTGCTCACCCGGCTCTATGCCCCGCTGACGGCGCTGGCCGGTGCCCGGGTCGAGGTGATGAGCGCCCTGGTGAGCTTCGAGCGGGTCTTCGAGATCCTCGATCTGAAGCCGCTGATCGCCGAGAAGCCGGATGCCCGCAAGGTGCCGGACGGGCCTGTGTCGGTGGAGTTCGACGGTGTCTCCTTCGGGTATCCGTCCGCCGACAAGGTCTCCCTCGCCTCCCTCGAGGAGGTCGCGACGCTCGACTCCCGGGGCGGTACGCAGGTCCTGCACGAGGTCTCCTTCCGCGCCGAACCCGGCCGGATGGTCGCCCTGGTCGGCTCCTCCGGGGCGGGCAAGTCGACGATCGCGCAACTGCTGCCCCGGCTGTACGACGCCGATGCCGGCTCGGTACGGCTGAACGGCGTCGACGTACGCGATCTGACCGCCGCGTCGATCCGCGAGACGCTCGGAATGGTCACCCAGGACGGGCACCTCTTCCATGAGTCGGTCCGGGCCAACCTCACCCTCGCCAGGCCCGGAGCGACCGAGGACGACATCTGGGACGCTTTGCGCCGCTCCCGCCTGGACGGGCTGGTGGCCTCGCTGCCCGACGGGCTCGACACGGTGGTGGGCGAACGCGGCTACCGGCTCTCGGGTGGTGAGCGTCAGCGGCTGACCATCGCCCGGCTGCTGCTGGCCCGACAGCGCGTCGTCATCCTCGACGAGGCGACCGCGCACCTCGACTCGACCTCGGAGGCGGCCGTGCAGGACGCGCTGGCCGAGGCCCTGGAGGGGCGCACCGCCGTGGTGATCGCCCACCGGCTCTCGACCGTGCGGGCGGCCGATCTGATCCTGGTCATCGAGGAGGGACGGGTGGTCGAACGCGGTACGCACACCGAACTGCTGGCAGCGGGCGGACGGTACGAGGAGCTGTACCGGACGCAGTTCGATGCGCCGGCGGCCGATGAGGCGCACTCGGAGTCCGTCCCGGCCGAATGACGTGGGAATGCCCCCGGTCCGTGCGGACCGGGGGCGGCTTTCTGTGCGATGTCATGACGTGGACGGGTCAGTCATTGTCTACGTGCTCACTGATGACGGAGCCGTTGGCCGCATCGACGTCGACCATGGTCTTCTTCCCGTCCTTGGCGACGACGTCGACGGACCAGACAAGGACGTTCTTGTCGTTCTCGTCGAGATCGATGGAGGTCACGGTGCCCTTGGTCTTGTCCGTTGCCGCCTTGGCCGCCTGCTGCGGCGTCTGTGTGGCCTTGGCGAGCCGGTCGACCATCCGGGTCTTCTCCTGGGCGTCCTGGCCCTGCTCCTCGACGGTCTGGAGCACCTTGCCGGTGAGCGCGTCGATGCGCACCTTGTGTTCGGTGCCGTCCTTCGCGATGACCTCCGCGGCCCATTCCGGGCCGGTGGAGGTGGGGCTGCCGGTCGGGGAGGCGCTCGCCGCGGAGGGTGACGCACTGGTGCCGCTCCGTGCGGGACTGGCACTCGCCGACGCGTCGGTGTCGTCGTCCGACTTGCCGGGGCCCTTCAGGTTGATTTCGATCAGTTTGCTTCCTGCGACGGCTCCCTCGGCCGTGGTGATGGCCTTGTCGAAGGGGATCTTGGTGGAGGCCAGCAGCGCCTTCCGCTTCTCCTGGTCCTTGGTCAGCGAAGTACTCGGGCTGGGCGAGGTGCTGGCCGTTCCCTCGGGGACGGCGCGCGCGGCTTCGGAGGTCTCCGTGCCCGTCGACGTACTGCCGCTGTCCTGGCCGCAGCCGGTGAGCAGGGCCGCGGTCATGACGACGCAGGCGGCGCCGGCCGCGCGGAGGCGGTAGGCGCGGAGGAGTCCGGTGTTCTTCGGTCGGGGATCACATGTCATGCCGCCATGCCTAACCGCCCGGCGGCTCCGGCATGTGGGGTGACGGGTCGGAGTCACCCGATCGACCGTGTTCCGGTCCCTGCCGTGTACCTCCTCCGTGGCGGCCGGCAACCGGCGGGATTCCTGGTGGGGCCCCGGATGCGGGGCCCGGTGGAGCGTGACGACCGGGGTGATCCCGCCGGTTCACACCAGGCACTCGGTGCACTGCCGGGTCAGGATGTACGCGAGTACGGCGATGAGCGGCACGGACCGCGGACTGTACGGGTCGGCACGGTGGCAGAGGGGTCGATTGTCCGCGCGCCGCGGGATATTGGTCCGCGCGGGTCGCGATTCGGCGTCTTTGGTGCGAGCCTGGATGCATGACCTGGGCGTCCTGGACGACTCGCGGAATATATTCGGGGCACGGCGGCGTGCTCACCGAAGAGGTCGGGCCGCTGTCCGGCGACCTGACCGTCCACACCACATGGGCCGATGACACGGCACAGATCACTGTGCAGTACACCGGCGCCGCCGACTGGTTCACGATGTCGGGCAGCCCCGTGCCGTGTTGCTCGGAGGAGGACAGCCGTGCGCTGCACGAGGCCGTGGTGGAAGCCGTCCGGCTGGGTTCCGCGGCCACGGTTCCGGCGTCGCTCGCGGCACCGGACCGGCGGACCGGGGAAACCGCCGCCGAATGACTCATGTCCGCGCGCCCGTACGCGGAGGCGTACGGGCGCGCGGACAGGTGCGTGTGGTCAGTTCGCCTTCTTCACGAACTCCGTGGTGTACGTCTTGGAGAGGTCCACATCGGCGTTCTTCAGGTTGGGGTTGAAGGCCTTCAGGACCCGCTCGACGGTGGCCGGCCCGTCCGGGGGCATCACGCCGTCCGTGGTGAACATGGGCAGGGTGTTCTTGATGGACTGCGCGTACAGAGCCGCGCCGCCGCCCTGCGCGTAGTCCGCCGGCATCTTCGCGGCGATCTCGTCCGCGCTGTGCGTCGACATCCACTTCAGGGTCTTCACGAAGGCGTTGACCAGCTTCTGCACGGTCGCCTTGTGGTCGTTGACCCAGTCGGTCTGCATGTAAAGGCTGGAGGACGGGTAGAGCCCGCCGAGCGCCTGCTTGGAGCCTTCCGGCGTCCTCATGTCGATGAGGATCTTGCCCAGCTTCTTGTCCAGGATGGTGGCCACGGTCGGGTCGGTCGTCATGCCGCCCTGGATGGATCCCTGCTGGAGCGCGGAGATGAACGTCTGGCCGGCTCCGACCGCGACGGGTGTGAACTCGCTGGTCTGTACGCCGTTCTTCACGGCGAGGTACTTCGTCAGGAAGTCGGTCGAGGAGCCGAGCCCCGTCACACCCAGCTTCTTGCCCTTGAAGTCCTTCGCCGAGCCGATATCGCCCGCCGCCTTGTTGGAGACCATCTCGACCTCTCCCGGCGCGTGGGAGAACTGGACGACCGACTCGACGTGCTTGCCCTTCACCTGGAGGTCGAGCGTGTGGTCGTAGAAGCCCACAGTGCCCTGAACGTCGCCGGAGACCAGCGCGGTCTCCGCCTGGACGCCGGCGGGCTCGGTCAGCAACTGGACCGCGACGTGCTCGTCCTTGAAGTAGCCGAGCCGCTCGGTGAGCATCGCGGGCAGGTAGATGACCTTGTCCAGGCCGCCCACCATGATCTTGACGCTGTCGTTCTTGTCGCCGGACGCGGAGGTGGAGTCGCCTCCGCAGGCGGTCAGACTCGCCGCGGCGAGCACTCCGGCGACGGCGAGTGCCGGGATCCGGGGGGACATACGCATCTGGTTCACGTCCTTGTGAGGAAGAGCGGGGAAAGCGCGGGGAGGGTTGGTGCGCGGAGCAGCGGAGCGTTCAGCGGGCGGTATCGGCCTCGGCCGGTTTCCAGCGGAAGAGCTTCTTCTCCAGGAAGGTGAGCAGCCCCTCGGCGAGCAGGGCGACGACCGCGAGGATGACCATGGCCGCGTAGACGCCGGCCGCGTTGAAGGTGCCCTGCGAGGCGGCGACCAGCAGACCGAGTCCCTTGGTGGCGCCGATGTACTCGCCGACGATGGCGCCGATCAGCGCGAAGCCGAAGCTGACGTGGAGGCTGGTGAAGATCCACGAGGTGGCCGAGGGAATGACCACCTGAAGGGTCACCTGCCGGTTACTGGCGCCCAGGATGCGGGAGTTGGCGACGAGGTTGCGGTCGACCTCTCTGGCTCCCTGGAAGGCGTTGAAGAAGACGGGGAAGAACACCAGGACGACCGCGGAGGCGACCTTCGACGCCGGGCCGAGGCCGAACCAGATCAGGAAGATCGGGGCGAGCACGATACGCGGCAGCGCGTTGAGCACCTTGATGTACGGGCCGAGCACATCGGCGGCGAAGCGGACCCGGCCCAGCGCGATACCGAGCAGCACACCGGCGATCACGCCGATGACCCAGCCGAGCAGCGCCTCGTAGAGCGTGTACCAGATCTGCTCCCACAGGGAGCCCTGGGCGGTGCCGTCGGTCACCCAGGTGCGGATCTGGTCCCAGATCTTCGACGGCATGGAGAAGTTGAAGGGGTCGATGACTGCGGTCCTGGCCAGCCACTCCCACAGCCCGACGACCGCGACGAGCACGGCGATCCGGCTGGCAAGCACCAGCATCCTGCGGTTGCGGGCGGCCCGCGCCCTGGCCTCGGTCCGCCCGGTCTTGCTCACGGCGACGTCCCGGGTGACATCCAGGGTGGCGTTCTCAGGCGGCATCGGCGGCACCCCTCTCGCGGGTGATGCGGACCTCTTCGCCGAGCGAGGACCAGATCTCTCGGTAGATCTCCAGGAACCGGGGCTCCAGCCGCACCTGTTCGACCTTGCGCGGACGCGGCAGGCCGATCTCGAAGACCTCCTTGACCGTGGCCGGTCCCGCGGTCATCACGACCACCTTGTCGGCCAGGGCGATGGACTCCTCCAGGTCGTGGGTGACGAACACGACGGAGGCTCCGGTGCCACCCCACAGCTCCAGCAGCTCGTCGGACATCAGGGCCCGGGTCTGCACGTCGAGTGCCGAGAACGGCTCGTCCATCAGCAGGATCTCCGGGTCGTTCACGAACGTCGCCGCGAGTGCGACCCGCTTGCGCTGGCCACCGGAGAGCTGGTGCGGATAGCGGTCCTCGAAGGAGGACAGACCCACCCTGGCGAGCCAGGCCCGCGCACGCTCCTTCGCCTCCGCCTTCGGCACACCCCGGAAGCGGGGACCGGCCATCACGTTGGACAGGACGGTCCGCCAGGGGAAAACCGCGTCCTGCTGGAAGACGAAGCCGACCTTGTCGCCGATGCCGCTCACCGGCTCACCGGAGACGAGCACCTCGCCCTCGGTGGGCTCCTCCAGTCCGCTGATCAGGGTCAGGGTGGTCGACTTGCCGCATCCGGTCGGGCCGACGACGGCGACGAACTCGCCCCTGCCGATCGTCAGGTCCAGATCCCTCACGGCGGTGTGGAGCGCCCCCGACGGGGTCCGGAACGCTTTGCTCGCCCCCCGCAACTCGATGGCTGGGCTTGATTCACTCTTCATGGGCCGGGACGCTAGGGGCGGTCCGGCCACGGCGGGAGCCTTGCGCTCACAACTCCTGGTTCTGCCTTTTACCCATGGTTCTGCTCGTTGTGCTCACACCCTTACAACGAAGCGGAGACGAGGGCTAGGCAGCGAGGTCCGCTGCGTCTACCTTGCGTTCACACCAAACGAATCGGGGAACCGGATTCGAGAACCGCGGGAAAGGCACAGGAGACAGGCATGCGGATCCACTGGCCCCGCCGTGTCTTCGCCCAGGTCCTGCTCACCCAGGTGGCCATCACGACCGGCGTGGTCATGCTCGTCACCGGGCTCTTCCTGGCGCCGCTCAGCCATGAGCTCGACGAACAGGCGATGCGCCGGGCCCTGTCCATCGCCCAGACCACCGCCGCCGTGCCCGGTCTGGTGGACCAGCTGCTGAGCACCAAGCCCAGCCCGACCGGGCCGATACAGGCCGAGGCGGAGCGGATCCGGCGGGCCACCGGGGCACTGTACGTCGTGGTGATGGACACCCGGGGAGTGCGCTGGTCGCACACCGAGACGGACCGGATCAGTGAGCCCGTCTCGACCGATCCGAGCACGGCGCTGGCCGGCCGCGAGATCATGCAGATCGACATCGGCACCCTGGGACGCTCGGCCCGGGCGAAGGTCCCGCTGCGCAACCGGACCGGAGCCGTGGTCGGGGCCGTCTCGGTGGGCATCGCGTACAAGAGCGTCCGGCAGGGGCTGCTCGGCACCATTCCGGCGCTCCTGCAGTACGCGGGAGCCGCACTGGCCGCAGGGGTGCTGGCGACGCTCGCCGTCTCCCGGCGCCTTCATCGCCGCACCCACGGCCTGGCCTTCGCGGACATCTCCGCGCTCCTGGACGAGCGCGAGGCGATGCTGCACAGCATCCGGGAGGCGGTGCTCGCGCTCGACTCCCGCGGGCGGATCCGGCTGCTCAACGACGAGGCGCAGCGGCTGCTGGAGCTGACCCCGGATGCCGTCGGCCGCCCGCTGGGCGAGGTGCTGCCGCCGGGCCGTACGACGGAGGTGCTGGCGGGCCGGGTCGACGGCGCCGATCTGCTCACCGTGTCCCGGGGGCGGGTGCTGATCGCCAACCGGATGCCGACCGGTGACGGCGGGGCCGTCGTGACGCTGCGCGACCGCACCGAACTCGAACTGCTCGGCCGTGAACTGGACTCCACGCACGGACTGCTCGACGCGCTCCGCGCCCAGGACCACGAGCACGCCAACCGGCTGCACACCCTGCTGGGGCTGCTGGAACTCGGCAGGCACGAGGCGGCGGTGGAATTCGTCACCGAGGTCGCCGACTGTCAGCGGGCCTCGGCCGAGCAGGTGGCCGAGCGCGTGAACGATCCGCTGCTGTCGGCCCTGCTCGTCGGCAAGTCGGCCGTGGCCGCCGAACGCGGCGCTTCCTTGCTGGTGTCCCCCACCACCCGGCTGCCCGATGTCGTGGTGGACCCGCGCGATCTGGTGACCGTACTGGGCAACCTGATCGACAACGCCCTGGACGTCGCCACGCTGGTCGAGGTGGAGCTGCTCGCCGAGGGCACCACCGCCGTTCTGCGGGTCAGCGACAACGGCCCCGGAGTGCCCGTCGCCATGCGGGAGCAGATCTTCACCGAGGGCTGGTCGACCAAGGAGTCCCCCGCCCATCGGGAGCGCGGGCTCGGACTGGCGCTGGTGCGCCGCCTCGCCGAGCGCTACGGCGGCGCGGCCCGGGTCACGGCCAGGGCCGGCGGCGGCGCGGTCTTCACCGTCGTCCTGCCGGAGGCGCTCGCCGACCGGCAGCTGACCGAAGTGGGAGAGTCTCAGTGATCGACGTTCTGGTGGTGGACGACGACTTCCGGGTGGCGGAGGTCAACGCGGCCTATGTGGCCAAGGTTCCGGGGTTCCGCGTCGTCTCCCGCGCCCACACGGCCGCGCAGGCCCTGGCCGTTCTCGAACGCGAGCATGTCGATCTGATCCTGCTCGATCACTATCTGCCGGACCGGACGGGTCTCACGCTGGTACGTCAACTGCACCAGCTCGGCCATCCGGCCGATGTGATCATGGTGACGGCCGCCCGCGATGTGGTGACCGTGCGGACCGCGATGCGGTACGGCGCTCTGCAATACCTGGTCAAGCCGTTCAGTTTCGGCGGTCTCCGTTCCAAGCTGGAGAGCTACGCGACGCTGCGCCGCACCCTGGACGGTGTGGAGAGCCGCCGCGGCGAGGCCGGTCAGGAGCAGGTCGACCAGATCTTCGGGGCCTTGCGCACCTCGGAGG
Source organism: Streptomyces brevispora (assembly GCF_007829885.1). Lineage (NCBI taxonomy): Bacteria > Bacillati > Actinomycetota > Actinomycetes > Kitasatosporales > Streptomycetaceae > Streptomyces > Streptomyces brevispora. The sequence goes on along the minus strand of NZ_VIWW01000003.1, from coordinate 148,062 downwards.
CCGTTTCCGCGGCCGGGCTCCCGAAGGGGCATTCGGCCCCCACCACCGATGTCATCCGCCAGGTCCTGTCGGCGGCCGTCGAGCCGCTGTCCGCGAACGAGGTCGCGGTGCGGGCCGGGCTGAGCCGCTCGACCGCCCAGCGCTATCTCAAGTATCTGGAGGGGGCGGGCCGGATCAGGCTCAGTCTCAAGTACGGGGACACCGGCCGCCCCGAGCACCGCTACTCCTGGGCGGCGGCGGGCTGAGGGCGGCAGAGGCCAGGTACGCCGTGCGTCACGCCTCGCCCCGGCGGGGTTCGCCGGCCCTGCGCCGCGTACCGGTCCGGCGGTCGAGCATCTCGCGCCTGATCCCGGCGGCCGTGGTCCTCGCCCGGTCGGAAGTCGCCCTGCGGTCTGCCTGGGCGGGCACGAACCGGTGCAGCGCGTGCCCGCACCGCGGGCACGCGGTGTCGGTGTGGATCAGCCGGCCGTCCTCGCACTGCGGATCGGCGCAGGGCGTGGCGCGCAGCAGATGCTCGGCGATCTCCAGGGGCCGCCAGCGGAGTCGGCCTTCCTCGTCCTTCTCCTGGAGTGTGTGGGCCCAGCGGGCGTTCCACCGGCGCTCGACCCGGTCCAGGAGCTGATCCGCGCTGCGACGGCTCAGCTCCCGGTGGATCAACTCGACGAGTTCGGAAGGATAGCGGCCGCCGAACTCCCTCATCAGCGGCTGCGGAAGCGCATGCAGGAGATAGCCGACCGGGTCCGTCCCCGCCCGCTGCCACTTGCGGCACTGGCAGTCGCCGTCGGGCGACAGCGGTGTGCGGCACCGGTTGCACAGGCCGCGGCAGTCGCCGCACAGTCCGTGGTCGAGCCCGTCCAGGTGCCGGGCGGGAGCCCTGCCGCACTCCCGGCAGCAGGAGGCGCACAGGCCGCAGAGCCGTTCGAGGCCGACGGCCGTCGTCCAGGGGCGCTGCTGGCACCGGCAGCAGCGGCTGCTGTTGCAGTGCTCATGGTGCACGGCGGCCGGTTCACGTCCGAGTGGGGGCAATGACATGGCTGCGTTCTCCGGGTCCCGGCTCGGTGCGGCGGCCGGCAGCCGTCGCGGTGCCGGGCAGGGTCACGGTACGCGCGGTCACGCACCTCTTCGGACCGTTTCATACCCGAATGCCAGCGGTCCTCGAATGGCCGCACGACGCAACCGGATGAACGAAATGATCATTTTTCGGGATCGACCGGGACCGACCGTGCGCGTTTCCATGCCGCTTCTTGACCTTACCGCCGGCGGTAGGGCGGAGACGGCACCCCTGCCCCTCCGGGCGGAGACACCGGAGAGGTGATGAGGTCAGGGGTTGATGCTGCTGACGACGTCGGCGGTGGCCGTGATGCCCTCCTGAATGGTGGGCGCCATGCTCGTCCCCGCGAGAAAGAAGCCCAGCAGGCCACAGACCAGCGCGTGTGAGACCTTCAGTCCGCCGTTGCGGAGGAAGAGCACCGCGAGGATCAGCAGAAGCAGCACCACTGAGATCGAAATGGCCATGGCCAACCTCCTCCGCCGCACCTGAATTGCGGCATTCGGCCGCCAGTTTGGCGTAGCGAAGGGGCCATCCGGCGTCGTGGCGTGTCCGCCAAACGGGTACGGATGGATGGTCTCCGACGGGCGCGGAGCGCCCCGGTCAGCCAGTCGTACCGGGGCTCGCTCCCGTTCGTCCCGGCCGTGGTGGCCGACGAGGGGGACGAACGAGGCGGTCGAGCCGGCCCTCGTCCGCCCCGGCACCGCTCGGTGCACGGAGCGGAGCGGGAGCACGTTGACCCGTACTCCCGCTCCGGGACCTCGCCGCACCGTCCAGCCGGTGGCGTTACGGCGCGGGCAGCTCCGTCAGCTCCGCGACGGTCGCGCGGTGGCGGCCCGCCGTGCCGTACGCGATCGAGTCGGCCTTGGCGCGTTTCAGGTACAGGTGCGCGGGGTGCTCCCACGTCATCCCGATGCCGCCGTGGAGCTGGACGCACTCCTCCGCCGCGTGGACGGCGACCTTGGAGCAGTACGCCTGTGCCACGGCCACCGCCAGCGGGGTCTCGGGGCTGCCGGTGGCCAGCGTGTCCGCGGCGTTCCGCGCCGCCGCCCGTGCCGAGACGACCTCCAGCCAGAGTTGCGCCATGCGGTGCTTCAGTGACTGGAACGAGCCGACCGGGCGGTTGAACTGGTGGCGCTCACGGGTGTGGCGGACCGTCTCGGTCAGGCACCACTCGGCAAGTCCGAGCTGTTCGGAGGCGAGGAGTCCGGCTCCGGCCAACAGCCCTCTGCGCACCGCCGCCAGGGAAGTCCCGGCGTCCGCGAGGAGGGTTCCGGTGGCGCCGGTCAGGGTGACGGTGGCGAGCGGGCGGGTCAGGTCGAGTGCGACGAGCGGCTCTACGGCGACCCCGGCGGCGGCCGCTTCGACGGCGTACAGACCGTCGGTGGTGGGCACCAGCAGAACATCGGCGGCGGCCGCGTCGGCGATCGGGCCGAGCATGCCGTCGAGAGCTGCGGTCACGGTGCTCGGGTCCGGCTCGACAGCGGAGAACGGTACGGCGAGCACGGCGACCTTGCGGCCGGTGGCCAGTTCGGCGAGGAGCGCGGCCACCGGCCCGTCCTGGGTGCCGAGCGCCAGCAGCGTCTCGGTGGCGACGACGGAGCTGGTCAGGTACGGCGCCGGGACGACGCTGCGACCGAGTTCCTCGACGACCACCGCCGCCTCGCGATGTCCGGCGCCCTGCCCGCCGAACTTCTCGGGCACCAGGAGTCCGGCGGCACCGATGCCGGCGGCGAGTGCCTTCCAGAGCCGCGGGTCGTACGGTGTGGCGGACTCGGTGCGGGCGATCACCTGCGGCGCGTCGCACCGGTCGTCGAGGAGCGAGCGGACGGCGGCCCGCAGGTCCTCCTCGGCCTCCGAGTACAGCAGATCGGGCACCTGGCCCTCTTCGGTCCGTGCGGTCATCGGGTCAGGTCCTTCCAGGCGACGTCCTTGTCGTTGCGCGGCTCGACGGGCAGGCCGAGCACGCGTTCGGCGACGATGTTGAGCAGTACCTCGCTCGTGCCGCCCTCGATGGAGTTGCCCTTGGAGCGGAGGTAGCGGTAGCCGGCGTCGCGTCCGGTGAAGTCGACGAGTTCCGGCCGTCGCATCGTCCAGTCGCTGTACAACAGCCCCTCGTTGCCGAGAAGTTCGACTTCGAGGCCGCTGATCTCCTGGTTGAGCCGGGCGAAGGCGAGCTTCATCCCGGAGCCCTCGGGGCCCGGCTGCCCGGCGACGAGCTGCTGGCGCAGGCGCGCCCCGGTGAGCCGGGCGACCTCGGCCTCCACCCAGAGGGTGAGCAGACGCTGGTGCAGATCGTGGGTGCGCAGTTCGGGGCGTTCGCGCCAGGTCCGGGCGACCGGGCCGATCATGCCGCCCTCGCGGGGGACACGGGCTCCGCCGATGGAGACGCGCTCGTTCATGAGCGTCGTCTGCGCGACCTTCCAGCCCTCGCCGACGGGGCCGAGCCTGCGGCTGTCGGGGATGCGCACTCCGGTGAGGAAGACCTCGTTGAACTCTGCCTCGCCGGTGATCTGGCGCAGCGGTCGCACCTCGACACCGGGGTCGGTCATGTCGCAGATGAAGTAGCTGATGCCGCGGTGCTTGGGCACGTCCGGGTCGGTGCGGGCGATGAGGATGGCCCAGCGCGCCACATGGGCGCTGGACGTCCACACCTTCTGCCCGTCGACCACCCAGTCCTCGCCGTCACGGACGGCGCGGGTGCCGAGGGCGGCCAGGTCGGATCCGGCTCCCGGCTCACTGAAGAGCTGGCACCACACCTCCTCGCCGACCCACAGAGGGCGCAGGAAGCGCCGCTTCTGCTCGTCGGTTCCGTAGGCCAGGACGGTCGGGGCGGCCATGCCGAGACCGATGCCGATGCGGCGCGGATCGTTGTCGGGTGCGTTCGCCGCGGCGAGTTCGGCGTCGACGACGGGTTGCAGGGAGCGCGGCGCGTCGAGGCCGCCGAGTCCGGCCGGGTAGTGCACCCAGGCGAGTCCGGCGTCGAAGCGCGCCCTGAGGAAGTCGGTGCGGCCGGTGGTGGCCGGCGGGTGGGCGGCGAGCAGTTCCCGGGTGAGACGGCGCAGTCCGGCCGCGTCGGGGGCGGTCATCGGGCGGGTCCCGCGGGGAGGACGACGATGCGGCCGGTGCTGGTGCCGTCGGCGACGCGCTGGACGGCGGCCGCCGCCCCGTCCATCGGGACGCGCTCGCTGACAAGCGGCTTGATGACGCCCTCGGCGGCGAGCCCGGTCAGCTCCTCGTGACAGTCGCGGACCGCCTGCGGGTCCTTCGTGTTGTACAGGCCCCAGTGGAGTCCGAGGACCGAGTAGTTCTTCACCAGGACGTGGTTGAGTCCGGGGGTGGGGATCACGCCACTGGCGAAGCCGACGACGATCACCCGGCCCTCGAAGGCGATGCACTTCACGGACTTGGCGTACGCGTCGCCGCCGACCGGGTCGTAGACGACATCGGCGCCACGCCCGCCGGTGGCCTCCTTGACGGCCGCGACGATGTCCTCGGTACGCCGGTCGATGACCAGGTCGCAGCCGAGCGCGGTGGCGATCTCGGCCTTCTCCGCACCGCCGACCACACCGATGACGGTCGCGCCGGCGGCCTTGCCGAGCTGGACGGCGGCGCTGCCGACACCGCCGGCCGCCGCGTGGACGAGCAGCGTCTCACCGGCCCGCAGGTGCGCCCGGCGGTGCAGTCCGAACCAGCCGGTCTGGTAGCCGATGTGCAGCGCGGCGGCCTCGGCGTCGTCCAGGCTCTCCGGGGCGGGCAGCAGGGCCACCTCGTCCGCGACGACGTACTGGGCGAATCCGCCGTCCGGCAGGGCGGGGGTGGCGAGCACCCGGCGCCCGTCGTCGGTCCTGCCGCAGATCTCCACACCGGGCGTGAAGGGCAGCGGGGGCCGTACCTGGTACTGGCCGCGGCAGAGCAGTGCGTCGGGGAAGTTGATGTTCGCCGCGAGCACCTCGATGAGCACCTGCCCGTCGCCGGGTGTGGGCCGGTCCGTTTCCTCCAGCCGCATCACCTCGCTCGGCTCGCCGTTCCGGTGCACTCGCCATGCCTGCATGAGGGGCCTCCACAACACTGTCGGCATTACCACTGCTCCGCGCATACTAAGCGGTCGCTTGCTCCTCTGGGAACAACCTGCGGGTGACCGCTTCGACCGGGCCGCGACATGCCGGACCGCAACGTGCCCGAGCGCGACAGGCCGACCCGTGACATGCCGAGCGCGACATGCCCGACCGCGACATGGGTGTGCGCGACATGGGTGTGCGCCCGGCCCCGCCCGCAAGGTGCGGGGGCGCCGGGCGCACAGTGGGAACGGGCCCGCTACTTCCCCACCACCACCTCCGCGATCTGCGGCGCCTCGCCGCCCGTGCGCCAGGCCAGCCGCACCGCGTCGGCGTTCCGGCCGTGCGTGTCGACGTAGGTGTACGCCCCGCCGAGGCTGCCGACGGTCCGCCAGCCGCCGTCCGCGCCCCTCAGCTGGATGTCCGCCGCGCCCTTGGCGCCGGTCGGCCGCAGGACCGTGACCGAGCCGACCGCACGCGCGGCACCGAGACCCACCTCAAGGAACTCGCCGGCCTTCGGGGCGCGTGCGGCGCGGCAGACGGTTCCGGGGTCCCCGTCGGCCGCCGAGCTCAGAGCGGATCCGTTGGCCGCCGGCGGATTGCCCGTGACCGCACCGTCCGTGGTGGCGACGTGGAACTCACGGACGACGACCCAGCTGGTCTGACCCGCGGTCGCCGGCGCCCGCACGTAGCGGGCCTTCGTACCGGCGGGCGCGGTCGCCGTGACGTCCGGCGTGCCGGAGAAGGCGGCGAGCTCCCGCCAGCTCGTGCCGTCGGCCGAGTACTCGAGCACCCCGTCGTGGAAGTAGCTGATGTCGTCCAGCGGCACCGCGAAGGTGCGTACGCCGATGTCCCAGATCGTCTGGAACTTGTCGACGAGGGCTTTCGCGTCCTTGTCCGAGCTGTAGCAGACCGACAGGGCCGCCGGACGTACTGGTCAACAACGCGGCGGCCAACTTCCCCTCCCCCGCGGAGGACTTGTCGCCGAACGCCTGGCGGGCGGTCCTCGACATCACGCTCACCGGCACCTGGTTCATGACCCGGGAGTTCGGGCGGCGGCATCTCGCGGCCGGGACGGCGGGCTCCATCGTCAGCGTCGGGGCTTCGTACGCCTGGACCGGCGGCCCCGGATACGCCCACTCGGCCGCCGCGAAGGCCGGGGTGAAGAACCTGGTCGAGACCCTTGCCGTGGAGTGGGGTCCGTACGGAATCCGGATCAACGGACTCGTGCCGGGGCTGATGCCGCACGAGGACATGACCGCCGACATCCGTGGCCACCTGGACCGGACCGGGGAGACGGACCGGGGCACGACACACGCCAGCCGGCGCTACGGGTCGGCCTGCCGCGCGAACTGGGCTGGGCGGCGACGTTCCTGGCCTCGCCGTACGCCGGGTTCATCACCGGACACTCGCTCGTGGTCGACGGCGCGAACTGGCAGCGGCGCTCCCTGGTCGCCCCGCCCGTGGTGCCGGTGCGCGAGCAGCTGGGCCGCGGCCCGTTCGCGCCACCCGGACCCGACGGACGGTGAGCCGGCCGCCTTCGGGCGCGGAACCCGATGAGCGACGGCCCAGATGGCTCAGCTGCCCTCGAAGCGCGGCGGACGACGGGCGGCCTTGGCGGCATAGCCCTCGGCGCAGTCCTGCGAGGTGAGGGTGAGCGCCGCGGCCAGCGCCGTCCGGTCGAGCGCGTCAGCCATCCCACGATCCGCGAAGGCATCGACCGACCGCTTGATGTGCCGTACGGCCAAAGGCGCGTTGGCCGCCACGGCACCGGCCACGGACCGCGCGGTGCGCTCCAGTTCGCCGGGAGACGTGACGCCCTGGAGCAGCCCGATCCGCTCGGCCGTCGCCGCGTCGATCCGGCGGCCGGTGAGCGCGAGGTACTTCGCCCAGCCCGCCCCGGCCTCGCGGGCTATCCGCATGTCGCCGCCCGCGTCGACGGCCACCCCGATGCCGGCCTCCGGCAGCGCGAACACGGCATCGTCGGCGGCGATCCGGATATCGGCCATGAGCGCCAGTTCGAAGCCGAAGCCCAGACAGTAGCCCTGGACCGCGGCGACCACCGGCTGCGGGAGCCCGGCGAACGCGGCGAAGCGTTCGTGCACCCAGCGGATGCCCTCGTAGTAATGGTGGGTGCGCTCGGACGGGGAACGCCCGGTGATGCCTCCACCGGGCGCGGTGACATCGATCCCGGCGCAGAAGGCCCGGCCCTCGCCGCGCAGCAGAACGGCCCGGACCGAGTCGTCGAACCGGATCCGGTCCGCCATGATGCCGGGCTGTCTGCTGGACTCCCAGCTCCAGCCGTTGAGCCGGTCGGGCCGGCAGAGGGTCAGCACGCCCACGCCGTCCTCGATCGTGAGCGTGATCCGCTCCTCGCCGTGCGCGATGTCATGGTCGAGGATGTCGAGCACGGCCTCCCCTCCATGAGCTGACGCATCGTCAGAATGCTGTGCGCTGCACAGAGTAGGGCGGCACACCCTGATGGCGCCAGAGTCCGTCCGGCTCAGCGCGCGAAGAGCTCGAAGGTGACGGCGGGCCGGCCGCCGAACCGCTCGGCCGACGCCTCGACGTGGCCGGTGAGGAAGGTGCGGCAGTACTCCTCGGGATCCTGGTCCGTGAGGACCTCGAGGTACGTGCGGTGGGCGAGCAGCGACCGAACGGAACGCTCAAGTCCGACCGTGGCGTCGACCGCGTGTGTGGGCGTGGCCGATCCGGCGACGGCGACCCAGCGCACCCCGCTCCACGGTGCGAGCCCCTGCTCGGTCAGCTCCGGGAAGATCCAGCGATTGCCCGCGTCGGCCGCCGCGTCCAGGGTCGCGCGGCCGACGGCGCGGTGATCGGGGGTGTTCCAGGCGACGCCGCCCCAGGTGTCGCGGTGGTTGAGCGTGACGAGCAGTTCGGGCCGGTGCCTGCGGATGGCCGCAGCGATGTCCCGGCGCAGGTCCAGGCCGTACTCGATCACCCCGTCGCGATGATCGAGGAACTCCACCCGGGAGACCCCGACGACCGCCGCGCTCGCCCGCTGCTCCTGCTCGCGCAGCGGCGCGCATCTCTCCGGTTCGAGGGTGTCGATGCCCGCCTCACCCCGGGTGGCCAGGAGGTAGGCGACCTCGTGTCCGCCGTCGGTCCAGGCGGCCACGGCAGCCGCGCAGCCGTACTCCAGGTCGTCGGGATGCGCGACGACGGCGAGGGCGCGCCGCCAGTCCGTGGGCATGGGTCGCAGCTGCTCGGTCATATCGGCAGGCTAACGACTTCGCCCGTGGTGGACAGCCGGAGGCGGAGGGCGGGGGCGCCGCGACGCCACTGCCGACCGCGGGTGGGATCGCAACCGCACCGGGTGGACGTGGCGCCGCGTCGCACGCCGCCGGTCCGAGGTACGTTCACGCGCAGTGGCGGCTCTCCGCGCACCCGGCCGCGTCACATTGCATGATCATGCGCAATAGCGCATACTCTTCCCATGTCTAAGGTTCTTACCTCCCTGCCCGCCGGCGAGCGCGTCGGCATCGCCTTCTCCGGTGGCCTCGACACCTCCGTCGCGGTCGCGTGGATGCGCGACAAGGGTGCCGTCCCGTGCACCTACACCGCCGATATCGGCCAGTACGACGAGCCCGACATCGCGTCGGTGCCCGGCCGCGCGTCCGCCTACGGCGCCGAGATCGCGCGCCTGGTCGACTGCCGCGCGGCGCTGGTCGAGGAGGGCCTGGCCGCGCTCACGTGCGGCGCGTTCCACATCCGCTCGGGCGGCCGCGCCTACTTCAACACCACGCCGCTCGGCCGCGCCGTCACCGGCACCCTGCTCGTCCGGGCGATGCTTGAGGACGACGTACAGATCTGGGGCGACGGCTCCACGTTCAAGGGCAACGACATCGAGCGGTTCTACCGCTACGGCCTGCTCGCCAACCCGCACCTGCGCATCTACAAGCCGTGGCTCGACGCCGACTTCGTCTCCGAGCTGGGCGGCCGCAAGGAGATGTCGGAGTGGCTGCTCGCCCACGACCTCCCCTACCGCGACAGCACCGAGAAGGCGTACTCCACCGACGCCAACATCTGGGGCGCCACCCACGAGGCCAAGACCCTGGAGCACCTCGACACGGGCGTCGAGACCGTCGACCCGATCATGGGCGTCCGGTTCTGGGACCCCGAGGTCGAGATCGCCACCGAGGACGTGACGATCGGCTTCGACCAGGGGCGCCCGGTGACGATCAACGGCAAGGAGTTCGGCTCCGCGGTCGACCTGGTGATGGAGGCGAACGCCATCGGCGGCCGCCACGGCATGGGCATGTCGGACCAGATCGAGAACCGGGTGATCGAGGCCAAGAGCCGCGGCATCTACGAGGCCCCGGCCCTGGCCCTGCTGCACGCCGCGTACGAACGCCTCGTCAACGCGATCCACAACGAGGACACCGTCGCGCAGTACCACAACGAGGGCCGGCGCCTGGGCCGTCTCATGTACGAGGGCCGCTGGCTCGACCCGCAGGCGCTGATGATCCGGGAGTCGCTCCAGCGCTGGGTGGGTGCGGCGGTCACCGGAGAGGTGACCCTGCGCCTGCGGCGCGGCGAGGACTACTCGCTCATGAACACCTCCGGCCCGGCGTTCAGCTACCACCCGGACAAGCTGTCCATGGAGCGCACCGAGAACTCCGCGTTCGGCCCGGTGGACCGGATCGGCCAGCTCACCATGCGCAACCTCGACATCGCCGACTCCCGGGCCAAGCTGGAGCAGTACGCCGATCTCGGCATCGTCGGCAATACGCACGCGACGCTCATGGGGGCCGCCCAGGCAGCCTCGACGGGGCTGATCGGCGCAATGCCGCAGGGTGGCGCCGAGGTCATCGCCTCGCGCGACCAGGCCGAGAGCGACGACGACCAGATGCTCGACCGCGCCGCCATGGAGTTCGGCACCGACTGACCTGGGCCTTTACCGGGCCACGGCATCCCGGGCCGGAGTGCTTCCCCGGCACCCCGGCCCGGCGCGCCGTGGCCCGCGCCCTTCGTGCACCGCGGCAGCGGATACCCCGACGGGTACCCTGGTCCGTCCGGGGCAGGAGAGACCGAGAACCTGCCCCGCCCCGGCGAACGAAAGGAAACACTGCTCGTGACCAGCCCCGTATCCCTCTCGCCGGCCCAGGCCGCGGCCCGTCTCACGGAGTTCACCGTCATCGATGTGCGGGCCCCGGGCGAGTACGCCTCCGGGCACGTTCCCGGTGCCCTGAACATCCCGCTCGACCGCCTGTCCGAAGCGGTGCCCGCCCTCAAGTCCGTCTCGGCCCGCGGCGCCCTGCTCGTGGTCTGCGCCTCCGGGGTCCGCTCCACGCGGGCCTGTGACATCCTCGCGGCCGCCGACATCGACGCCGCCACGCTGACCGGCGGCACCTCGGCCTGGGAGGGTGAGGGCCGCGGCCTGGACCGTCCCGCCGGCGCCCGGGCCACCTGGGCGCTGGAACGGCAGGTGCGGCTCGCCACCGGTTCACTGATGGTGGCCGGACTGCTGGCGGGGATCCGGTACCCGGCCGCACGCTGGCTGTCCGCCGGTGTCGCTTCCGGTCTCGTGTTCTCCGCGGTGACCAACACCTGCGGCATGGCCGCGGTCCTGTCCAGGCTCCCCTGCAACCGCGCCCCACGTTCGGCGGCGAACCTGGACGCGACGCTGGACGCCCTCCAGGGCTGACCGCGACCGGCCGGCCTCCGAAGGGGACCGGCCGGTCGTTGCGGCACCGCGACAGCGGGAAGGAGCCGGGCGCACCGCGCGGTGCGCCCGGCTCCTTCCCGCTGTCCGAGGGGCTCAGGCCTCGTCGCGGACCAGTGCGAGCAGCCGGTCCAGGACCCTCGGGCCGCCCGCGCGCAGCCCGTCGTGCTCGTACTCGTCGGTCACCCAGGTGCGCAGTCCGCGGATCGACGCGGCGGTACGCAGTGCGTGGGCGGTGTCCACGTACATGTCGTCGTGGTAGACGGCCGCGGCCACCGGTACGTCGTTGGCGGCAAGGCGCTCGGCGTCGTACAGCGGCTCCCAGTCGCCGCGGGTGGCGAGCAGTTCGGCCGTCTCGCGCAGCGGGCGCAGGGCCGGGTCCACGTCGAAGTGCCAGGGGTGGATGCTCTCGCCTGTGAAGAGGACCGGGCCGTCGCCCTGGAGGGCGGTCGCCGCGTCGAACTGCGGGAACTCGGCACGTACCCGCTCGGCCGCCCAGCCGGTGGGACGTTCGCCCTGCCCGTAGATCGCCTCGTGCAGGAGCGCGTACAGCGGATGTCCGGCGAACGAGGAGGCCGTGCGCATGGCTTCCTGGAAGGTGTCGGAGAGCTCGGTGCCGTGCGGGGTGCGGACGAAGGCGTTCTCCAGCAGGTAGTGGAGCTGATGGCTGCCGCTGCCGCCGCCCAGCATGATGCCGAGCGACTGGAAACCCTCGGGCGTCAGCCGGTGTCCGGCGCTCTCCGGGCGGTGCTCCGCGAGGTGAGCGGTGATCTCGCGGGCGCGCTCGACGTCCTGCGGGTAGCGGGCGTAGTGCGCGGCGACCTTCCGCTCGATCCTCGGGTACGCGGCCCGGTAGACGTCGTCCGCGTGGGCGTCGAGCGAGGGCAGCCCGCCGGTGATCAGGACGGTGCTGAGCCCTTCCGGCGCGGCGGAGAGATAGCGCACGGCACAGAAGCCGCCGAAGGACTGGCCGAGGACCGTCCAGGGCGCGCCGCCGGTCAGCTGCGGACGGATCAGTTCGCAGTCCCGCACGATGCTGTCGGACCGGAAGTGCGCGAGGTAGTCGGCCTGTTCCCGCGGGCCACCGCGCAGCGGCAGGGTCTGCCGGTTGGCCGGGGTGGACAGTCCGGTGCCGCGCTGGTCCAGGAGCAGCACCCGGAACTCCTGCACGGCACGGCCCAGCCAGGCCTCCGCACCGGTGAAGCGCCGGGCACCGAAGCCGGGTCCGCCCTCCAGGTACAGCAGCCACGGCAGCTCCTCGGCGGCCTTGGAGGTGGCCACCACCTCCCGGCCGAAGACCTCGATCTGCTCACCGCCCGGGTCGGAGTGGTCGAGCGGCACGGTGAAATGGCGGTCGGTGAGGACGAGGCCGGGCTGACGGTAGCTTTTCAAGGGTTTGCTCCTGAATCCGATGTTTCACGGACAGTTCAGCACATCCGCCTGACTCGTACGGTCCCGGCCCGTGTGCGCCGGGTCCGGCCGCCTCCTAACGTGCAGTCATGATCCGGTTCGAGCAGGTCGGCAAGGTCTACCCGGACGGTACGACGGCGGTCCACGAGCTGTCCTTCGAGGTCGCCGAGGGCGAGCTCGTCACCCTGGTCGGCCCGTCCGGCTGCGGCAAGACCACCACCATGATGATGGTCAACCGGCTGATCGAACCGACCTCGGGACGGATCCTGGTCGACGGCCTGGACATCTCCACGGTCGACCCGGTGAAGCTGCGCCGCGGGATCGGATACGTCATCCAGCAGGTCGGGCTCTTCCCGCACCGGACCGTCCTCGAGAACACCGCCACGGTACCCGCGCTGGTCGGCTGGAAGCGGTCCAGGGCGCGGGAGCGCGCGGCCGAGCTGCTGGATCTGGTCGGCCTCGATCCGGCGACGTACGGTTCCCGGTACCCCGCCCAGCTCTCCGGCGGCCAGCGCCAGCGGGTCGGTGTGGCACGGGCGCTGGCCGCCGACCCGCCGGTGCTGCTGATGGACGAACCGTTCGGCGCGGTGGACCCGGTGGTGCGGGAACGGCTGCAGAACGAGTTCCTGAGCCTGCAGGCCACGGTCAGGAAGACGGTCCTGATGGTCACCCATGACATCGAGGAGGCGGTGCGGATGGGTGACCGGATCGCGGTGTACGGGGAGGGACGCATCGAGCAGTTCGACAGCCCGGGGGCGGTGCTCGGGTCCCCGGCGACCCCGTACGTGGCACGGTTCGTCGGTGCGGACCGGGGGCTCAAGCGGCTGTCGGTCACCACGATCGAACCGGAGGACCTGGAGGAGCCGCCGGTCGCGCGGCTGGACGAGCCGGCCCGGACGGCGGCGGCCCGGCTCGGCGCCGCGGGATCACGGTGGGCGGTGGTGCTCAACGGCGCCGGCGAGCTGCACGGATGGGTGGCGGCGGATGCGCTGCGGATCGCCGGGGAACACGGCACGGTGGGCGAACTCGCCCGCCGGATGGACGCGTGGGTGCCGGTCGGTGCCCCGTTGAAGCGGGCGTTCAGCGAGATGCTCCAGCACGACGCCGGGTGGGTGGCGGTGCTGGACGGGGCGCGCTTCCTCGGCGTGCTGACCCCGGCGAAGCTCCATGAGGCCCTGCGCCGGTCGGTGGACGCGGACGCGCAGGGCGTGGGGCGCGACGAGGTGGAATTCGACTCGGTGGCGGACGCCTGACCGGTGCCGGGGTCCGCCGTCGCACTTCGGGGTTCCGGACCCGGGTTTCGGCTCTCCAGCCCTGGGTTCGCGGTTCTGGCTTCGGCGTTCGCGGTTCCGGGTTCGGGCCTCCGGCCCCGGCGTTCGCGGATCCGGCTTCGGGTCCCCGGCCACGGCCCAGCCCCGGGACCGGGGTTTCAGACGCTCGCGGCGTACCGCCAGAAGTCCCGCATCAGCACGGGCGGCGTGGGGCCGTCCATCCCCACCTGGCTGAGCATGATGGCGACCGTGCCGGTGGCCGGGATGATGTGCGCCGTCGTGCCGGTGCCGCCGACCCAGCCGTAGCGCCCCGGAACGTTCCAGGGGTCGAGCGTCTCGACGTCGACCGAGCCGCCGAACCCCCAGCCCTGCCCCTCGATGAACAGTCCGCTGGCCGCGCGCTGCGCGGGTGTCAGGTGATCGGTCGTCATCTGCCGCACCGATTGGGGCGTCAGGAGGCTGCGGCTGCCCACGGACCCGCCGGCGAGCAGCATCCGGGCGAAGGCGTACCAGTCGTCGACGGTCGAGACGAGCCCGCCGGCGCCGGACGGAAAGTCCGGCACGCTGCTCCACTGCCCGTCGGGAGCGTCCACCAGTTCGAGCTTCCCCTCCGTGCCGGTCCGGTAGTAGCCGGTGAACCGGTCGTGCCGGTCCGCCGGAACCGCGAACCCGGTGTCGGTCATGCCGAGCGGCTCGAACAGTCGCTGCGCCATGAAGTCCGGCAGCGACTGTCCCGAGATCCTGGCGATCAGCACGCCCAGGATGTCGGAGCAGGTGTTGTACAGCCACGCCTCCCCCGGCTGATGGAGCATCGGGATACGGGAGAGCGCCGCCATCCACGGGTCCGGGGCGGCGGCGGCCTGCGGCTCCGGCAGGCCCTGATGCAGTTCGCTGAACAGCTGCGCGACCGCGGGCAGCGAGAAGTCGGACGAGAATCCGTATCCGGCGCGGAAGGTGAGCAGGTCGGACACGGTGATCGGCCGGGCGGCCGGGACCACGTCGTCGATCGGGCCGTCCGGGGTACGCACGACCATCGGTGACGCCAGTTCGGGCAGCCACGGACCGACCGGGTCGTCGAGGGCGATCCGGCCGTCCTCGATCAGCATCATGACCGCCGCCGCGGTGAGCGGTTTGGTGATCGAGGCGAGCCGGAAGACCGAGTCGCGGGCCATCGGCGCGCTGCCGTCCGTGAAGGCGGAGCCGACCGCCTGCACGTCGACGCGTTCACCGCGGGCCACCAGTCCCACCGCTCCGGGCACCGATCCGTGACGGACGTGCGTCTCCAGTACTTCGCGCAGGGTGCTCATCGCTCCGCCTTCTCAGGTGTGGGGTCAACAGGATGACTCCACCGGGGACGCGAACTCATCGGACCGCGCCGCCGGGCTCGGCACACTCACCCGTGGGGGTCCGGAAGTCTTGACCGGAGCCCCGTGCGAAGCCTAGGTTTCCGCAGGGAGTAAGCGCTTGCTATCCGGTGGGCGCCCCACTCACCGCGGAGGTGTTTGTCACGCCCAGCCAGGCTTCCCCCAGCACGCCGATCCGGGTCGCGATCGTCGGCACGGGCGCGATCGCGCGCGGCAGTCATCTGCCCGCGCTGCGTGCGCTGGCCGCCGAACAGCCTCTGGAGATCGTCGCGGCGGTGGATGTCGACGCCGCTTCCGTCGAGGCGTTCTGCGCCGACGCCGGAGCCGGAAGTCCGTACACCGATCTGGACCTGATGCTCGCCGAACAGCGCCCCGATCTGGTCACGCTCGGCACGCCGCCCCGTTTCCACCGCGACCAGACCATCGCCTCGCTGCGGGCGGGTGCCTGGGTGTGGTGCGAGAAGCCGCCCTGTCCCTCGCTGGAGGACTTCGACGCGATCGAGGCGGCGGAGGGGCCGGAGCCCGGCGGTCCGTACGCCGCGATCGTGTTCCAGCACCGGTTCGGTTCCGGTGCGGACCATGTACGGGCGCTGCTCGCCGAACAGGCCATGGGGCGGCCCCTGGTAGCGCACTGCCAGACCACCTGGTACCGGGACGAGGCGTACTACTCCGTTCCGTGGCGCGGGCGTTGGAGCACCGAGGGCGGCGGCCCCTCCATGGGCCACGGCATCCACCAGATGGACCTGCTGCTCGATCTGCTGGGCCCGTGGTCGGAGATCCGCGCGATGGCCGGACGGCTGGTGCACGACGTCGAGACGGAGGACGTCTCCACGGCTCTCGTCCGCTTCGAGAACGGCACGATGGCCACGGTCGTCAACAGTGTGCTGAGCCCGGACGAGGTCAGCCGGATCCGGATCGACTGCGAGCGGGCCACCGTCGAGCTGACCCATCTGTACGGTCACCGCAACGCGGACTGGCGGATCACGCCGGCCCCCGGGGCCTCCCCCGAACAGACTGCCGCCTGGCGGGACTTCGGAGCCGACGTACCCAGTTCGCACGAGGCGCAGCTGCGTGGTCTGCTCGCCGACCTGCGGGCCGGGCGCCGGCCGCGCAGCAGTGGCGCGGACGGCCGTACCAGCCTTGAGCTGGTCGCCGCGCTGTACAAGGCCGCCTTCACCGGGAACACCGTCCGGGCCGGCGAGATCGGTCCCGGCGACCCGTACTACAGCGCCCTGCACGGCAATGCTCCCGGCTGGGCGCCCGAGCCGGCGGGGTCGGGCGCATGACCGGCATGCTGGACCTGGTACACCGGCACGGCGACCACATCGCCGTCTCGGTGGCGGGCAGCGGGGTGGAACTCCTGCGGTACGTGTACCGGCCCGAGGCGGCCTGGGAGGCGCCGAAGCCGTACATCCACCCGCTGCGCACCCTGTCGGACCGGGTGGTGACCGACTACCGGCCCAACGACCACCGCTGGCACAAGGGGCTCCAGCTGACCGCCTCGCATCTGTCGGGGCAGAACCTGTGGGGCGGCAACACCTATGTGCGCGGAGAGGGCTATCAGCCGCTGCCCGAGCGGGTGGGTTCCATGGCACACCGCGATTTCGACGAGGTGTCGCTGCGGGAGGACTGCGTCGCGGTCTCGGAGCGGCTGACCTGGCACCCGCACAGCGGTGAGCCGTGGGCGGACGAACTGCGCGGGATCGAGGTGCACGACGTCGATCCGGGGTCCGGCAGCTGGGTGCTGACGTGGTCGTCCGCCGTCACCAACCGTCGGGACGAACCCCTGCGGTTCGGCAGCCCGACAACCGAAGGCCGGGACGGCGCCGGCTACACCGGACTGTTCTGGCGCGGCCCGCGCGCCTTCCGTGACGGACGCATCCTCACCCCGGACGGCGAGGGGCCCGAGGTGATGGGGCGGCAGGCGCCGTGGCTGGCGTTCAGCGGCGAGCACGACGGCGCGGACGGACACGCGACCCTCGTCTTCGCGCACGCCCCGGAGAACGACCACACGGGCGCGGACGGGGCACACCCGGCGCACTGGTTCGTCCGCAACGACCCGTTCGCCGCGGTCGCCCCGTCCTTCGCCTTCCACGACGAGCTCGTCCTGGAACCGGGTGCCACGCTGACCCGGCGCTACCGAGTGGTGGTCGCGGACGGTGCGTGGGACCGGGCACGGATCACGGCCCGGCTCGCACAGCTGCCCTGGTGACGGCGGTGCGGCCGGCTGACCGCAGCGGCACGGTCAGCCGGCGGGGATGAGGTGCTTGGACCTCAGGTAGTTGCGGGCCACGTCCTCGGGGAGCCGTCGCCAGCTGTCCACCTGCTCGTTCAGCCGGGCCAGGTCCGCGGTGGTCAGTACGGTGTTCAGCGCGCCCAGCGCCTTGCGCACGCCCTCGCTGCCGGCCCGGGACCGGTTGACGACGGGCACGAGGTGGTCGGCGTTCTGGAGGTGCTTGTCGTCCGCGAGCAGGACGAGTCCGAAGTTGTCCAGGGTGGCGTCGGTGGTGGTCGTCAGCACCATCTGGTCCTGTCCGCTCTGGACGGCCTGCTTGGCCTGGGTGGTACCGACGCCCTTGGGGTCGACTGCGGTGATGTCGATGCCGTACGTCTTCCTCAGACCGGGTGCGCAGTAGGGGCGCTGCACGCATTCGTCGCCCGCCGCCAGCCGGACCGGCAGCCCCGATCTCCCCAGGTCGCTCAGCGTCTTCAGGCGGTGCGTCGTCGCGTATGCGGACGTGACGGCGAAGGCGTTCTGGTCGACGGCTCGACCGGGGTCGAGGACGGTGAGGCCGCGCGGTGCGGCCAGGGCGTGCAGGGCCTTCATGGTGGTGTCGAGGTTCGGTGAGCCGACGGGCGCGGCGTCGGCGCCGTTCTTCCTGGCGTTCAGCCAGTCGGCGAAGGTGGCGGCGTACTCCGGTACGACATCGATCTGGCCGCTCTCCAGTGCCGGTTCGTAGATCTCCCGGTTGGTGACCGAGATGATCTTCGTGGAGTATCCGGCCCGGCCGAGCAGCAGGGCGTACATCTGGGCGAGCAGATCGCTCTCGGTGAATCCCGCCGAGCCGATGGTGAGGTGCTTGCTGTCGCCGGGCGGTGCGGTGACCGCGCCCTGGTTCTCCAGCGCGGGACCGGTGGCGCAGGCGGTCAACGGGAGCAGGAGCAGCAGGGCCGCTGGGGCCGCGCGCCGGGCCGTCATCCGGCGTTCCCGTCCCGTACCCGGTCGGGTGCGAGCCGCTGCGCCACCGCGAAGAGCCCTTCGACGATCAGAGCGAACGCGGCGACCAGCGCCGCTCCCGCGACCACCTGGGCGGTGGAGGCGAGGTTGAACCCGGCGGTGATGATCCGGCCCAGTCCGCCGCCGCCCGCCAGTGCGGCGATGGTGGCGGTGGCGACGAGCTGCACGGCCGCGATCCGTACGCCGGTGAGGACGAGCGGCAGGGCGAGCGGCACCTCGACCTGGAACAGCAGCTGCCGGCCCGTCATGCCCATGCCCCGGGCGGCGCGCACGACGTCCTGATCGACCTCCCGCATGCCGACGTAGGCGTTGGTGAGCAGCGGTGGTACGGCGAACAGGACGAGGGCGACGATGGTCGGCCCCTCTCCGAACCGGCCGACCGGGGTGAGCAGGAGCAGCACCAGGACGGCGAAGGTGGGGACGGCCCGGCCGACGTTGGAGATGTTGACGGCGAGGGCGCCGCCCTTGCCGAGGTGGCCGAGCACCAGTGCCACCGGCAGCGCGATGAGGCAGCTGATCAGCAGACAGACGACGGTGAGGTAGAGATGCTGGCCGAGCCGGGTCCAGATGCCGTCGTCGCCGTGCCAGTGCGCGGAGGTGGTGAGCCAGGACCAGGCCTTGGTGAGGGTGTTCACGACTGCCTCCGCGTCCAGGGGGTCAGCAGTCGTTGTACGAGGAGGAGCAGCAGGTCGGCGGCGACGGCGATGACGACGCAGAGTACGGACGCGGTGAGCACCTGGGCCTTGAAGTAGGTGTTCATCCCGGAGTAGATGAGGTTGCCGAGTCCTCCGTAGC
Organism: Streptomyces brevispora; assembly: GCF_007829885.1. Classification (NCBI taxonomy): domain Bacteria; kingdom Bacillati; phylum Actinomycetota; class Actinomycetes; order Kitasatosporales; family Streptomycetaceae; genus Streptomyces; species Streptomyces brevispora. The sequence continues at coordinate 129,192 of NZ_VIWW01000003.1, read as the reverse complement.
CGACGATCGCGCCGATGGTGACCAGGGAGACCGCGGAGACGGTGGCGATGCGCAGGCCGGCCATGGCGGCGGGCAGGGCGAGTGGCAGCTCCACGGCGACGAGCAGCCGGACCGGGCCGTATCCCATGCCACGAGCCGCCTGCCGGGTCTCCTCCGGTACGGCTCGGAGTCCGGCCAGGATGTTCCGTACGAGGAGCGTGAGGGAGTACAGGACGAGGCCCGCGACGACGAGCGCGGCGGAGAGTCCGTAGACCGGCAGCAGCAGCGAGAACATGGCGAGTGACGGGACGGTGTAGAGGACGGTGGTCACCCCGAGCACCGGCCCGGCCGCCCAGCGCCGGTGGCGGGCGGCCAGGGCGAGCGGGAGCGCGAGCAGCAGGCCGATGAGCACGGCGATCACGGTCAGTTGGAGGTGCTGGAGTACGGCTTCCCACAGGATGTGCCGCCGGCTGGTCAGATAGGCGCCGCAGATCCATTCGTTGCGCGCGAGGCAGTCGTCCGGGGGCGCGGTCACCCGCCCATTGCAACCCTGTGCACCACGGGAGCGCGCGCCCTGATCGGCTGTTCGTGGGCGCGGCGGCGGCGCCGGGAGGAGGACGGCGGTTCCGTTCACGGGGAGTCGCGCACCGGTCCCGCGGGGCGTGCGCGTACCGGGGTATGCGGGTTCGGCCGCGTACCCCGGTGGGGCTCAGGTCCGTGCGGCCGCTTCGGTCAGGATCCGGACCAGCTCGTGCGGCTGGGAGTACATCGGCCAGTGTCCGGTGTCCATGGTGACCAGCTCCCAGCGCGCCTCGGTCAGCAACGCGGTCACGTCGTCGGTCGGTTCGGGACCGTCGAGCAGGCACTTGACGTAGGTGGCGGCGAGGCGGCCGAGCGGGCCGCTCAGCACGGCGGGATCGCTCAGCGCGGCGCCCGGGTGCGGCGTCGAGTCGGTTACGATCCGCGCGATCTGCTCGTCGGTGAGCCCCTGGCCCTCGAAGTCGGGCGCGGGCAACGGCGCCCAGAAGCCGCCGTTGCCCGCGATCTCGGCCTCCAGTGCCGCCGGGCCCTGCCACCAGGTGGAGACGAAGGACTCCCCGTCGGCCGGGACGCAGGCGTCCACGAAGACGACACGGGCCAGCCGGTCGCCGATCCGGTCGGCGGCCTGCCCGACCGGGATGCCCGAGTAGCTGTGGCCGACCAGAACGACCTCGCGCAGATCGAGGCGCTCAACCTCGTCGACGATGTCGGCCACATGGGTCTGCCGGCCGACCGGCAGTCCTCGCTTCTCACCGACGCCGGTCAGCGTCACCGGGTGGGCGCCGTGCCCGGCCGCGCGCAGCGCCGGCACCACCTCGTCCCATGCCGAAGCCCCCAGCCAGGCACCCGCCACCAATACGAATTCAGTCATGCGGGAAACCTAACCGAGGGGTCTGACAACGCCGTTGAACCGCCCGCCGCCTGCCCTCCCCCGGGCCGCCTCAGTCCCGGGCCCGGCCCGGTGCGGCGGCGTCGGCGTGGCGCCCGGCGGCCGGGGCGGCCGTGGGGGTGCCGGCCTTCGAGGCCGCCCGTCGGTCCAGGATCTCCAGTACCTTCTCGCCCCAGCGCAGGTTCTCCTGCTCGAAGGACCGTCCGCGCATCAGCGTCAGGTAGGGCCCGATGCGCCCGGCCTCCGCCACGAAGGTGTCCTCGTCGCGGCCGTCCAGCAGCCGGTCCCGCAGCCGTTCGTAGCGGGCGAGCTTGGCGCGCGCCCACTCCATGCGTTCCTCGACCGAGGCGCGTACCGCCTCCTGGTCGCCGCCGTCCACAGCCTGGGTCATGACCAGGAGCTCGTCCCGGATGGCGATGGGGCGGGGCGGTTCGGCGGTGAACGCGCTCAGCGAGCCGCGGCCTGCCTCCGTGAGGGTGAACACCCTTTTGTTCGGCCTGCGCTGCTGCTCGACCACCCGCGCCTCGATCAGACCGCTCTCCGCCAGCCGGTCCAGTTCCCGGTAGAGCTGCTGCGGCGTGGCGGACCAGAAGTCCGCCACCGAGACGTCGAAGACCTTCGCCAGGTCGTAGCCGGAGGCCTCGCCTTCCAGCAGCGCCGCCAGGACCGCGTACTTCAGAGACATCTGGACAGGCTAACACCGATGTGATTAATCTCTTTCACACCTATTCAATGAATTGACTATGGAGCGGCACATGCACCCCTTCCGCGCAGCCGTCGAGACGCACGACCTCGATGCGATCGAGGCGATGCTGGCCGAGGACATCGTCTTCACCAGCCCGGTCGTGTTCAAGCCGTACTCCGGCAAGCCCTTCACCGCGGCGATCCTGCGTGCGGTCTCCGAGGTGTTCACGGACTTCCGGTACGTCCGGGAGATCGAGAGCGAGGACGGACGCGACCACGCGCTCGTCTTCGTCGCGAAGGTGGGCGACCGGGAGATCAACGGCTGCGACTTCCTGCACATGAACGAGGCGGGCGAGATCGACGACCTGATGGTGATGGTCCGGCCCCTTTCCGCGGCACAGGCACTGGCCGCGGCCATGGGCGCACGGTTCGACGGGATCACCCGCGAGGCGTCGGCGGGCTGATCACCGCCGGGCGCTCACCGGGCTTCGCAGCCAACGGCGTTGGTACGATCACCGTCCCATGGACACAGGCACGGACATCTCGATGATCACCGTACCGGCGGGGCGGGTCACCCTGTCGGACCGGCGTACGCAACGGAGCTGGACGGTCGAGACGGCCCCGTACCGGCTCGCGGCCCACGCGGTCACCCAGGCCCAGTACGCGCGGGTCACCGGCGAGCACCCGAGCACCGCGCAGGGCGACCGGCTGCCCGTCGAGGGCGTTTCCTGGCTGGACGCGGTCCGGTTCTGCAACGCCCTGTCGCTGCGGGAGGGACTGCCGCCCGCGTACCGCCCGCACTCCGGCACCGGGGACGTGGAGGGGGCCGAGGCCGTTGGCCTGGACCCTGCCTCCGACGGTTACCGGCTGCCTTCCGAGGCCGAGTGGGAGCACGCGTGCCGCGCCGGCACGACGGGCGCACGGTACGGACGGCTCGACGACATCGCCTGGCACCGCGGCAACTCCAGGGAGCGGCCGCACGAGGTGGGATCGAGACAGCCCAACGCATGGGGGCTGTACGACACGTTGGGCAACGTGTGGGAGTGGTGCTGGGACGTCTACGACGCCGAGGTCTACGGCAGTTACCGGGTGCTGCGCGGCGGCGGCTGGTTCGACGAACACTGGAGCTGCCGGGCCTCGGTGCGGCGTCGCAGCCACCCGACCTTCCGGATCGACGACACGGGGTTCCGGGTGGCACGTTCCGTCCTGTGACGAGCCGCACGGCGACGTCCCGTCGCGCCCCCCGCTCCGGCATCGTTCCCGGCGGAACGGCGACCACCGCCAGCTTGCGGACCGGCGGCGCACGGGGTTGATTTGAAGGAGGGGAGCAGATGACTGCCTCCCCTCTCCCGGTCCGGGGTGAGTCCCCATGCTGTTCTTCGACCGCGGCGACGCGGGGCAACAACTCGCCGACGCTCTCCGCCCCTTGGCGGAAGGCGACCCCGTCGTGCTGGGCCTGCCGCGCGGTGGAGTCCCCGTGGCCTTCCGGGTCGCCCTGGAGCTCGGCGCGCCGCTCGATGTGATCGTGGTCCGCAAGCTCGGCGTCCCGTACCACCCGGAACTGGGCTTCGGCGCCATCGGCGAGGGCGGTGTGCGGGTCATCAGCGAGGACATCCTGCGCCACAGTCTGGTGTCGGCGGCCGATCTGGCCGCCGTCGAAGGCGCCGAGACGGCCGAGTTGCTGCGGCGGGCCCGGGCCTTTCGCGGCGACCGGCCGCGCATCCCCCTCGACGGGCGCTCCGTGATCATCGTGGACGACGGCATCGCGACCGGTGCGACCGCCCTCGCCGCGTGCGAGGTGGCCCGTGCGCAGGGTGCGGCACGCGTCACGCTCGCCGTGCCGGTGGGGCCGCCGGACGCCGCCGAGAAGCTGCGCGGCCAGGTGGACCAGCTGGTCTGCCTGGCCACGCCGGTCCTGTTCTCCGCGGTGGGTGAGTGGTACCGCGACTTCGGTCAGACCCCGGACGAGGAGGTCGTCGCGCTGCTGGCCCGTGCGGCGGCCCGGGCCCCCGCACGGACACCCGTCGAGGTGGAGGTGGAGGCGGGTGGCGTCGTCCTGCCGGGTGAACTCACCCCGGCCGGCCCCGCCGGCGCTCTCGTGGTGTTCGCCCACGGCTCCGGCAGCAGCCGGCACAGCCCGCGCAACCGCGCGGTGGCTGCGGCCCTGAACCGGGCGGGCCTCGGCACCCTGCTCTTCGACCTGCTCACACCGGCCGAGGAGGCGGACCGCGCCAACGTCTTCGACATCGGGATCCTGGCGGAACGGCTGGTGGCCGCCACCAGCCGGCTGCGACGCGACGAGCCCCTTCCCCTCGGCGTCTTCGGGGCGAGCACCGGCGCGGCGGCCGCGCTGCGTGCAGCGGCGGCCGTCGGCGCGGAGCGCGGCACGGGGATCGGCGCGGTCGTCTCCCGCGGCGGCCGGCCCGACCTCGCGGGACCCTGCCTCGGCGACGTCCGGTCGCCGACGCTGCTCATCGTGGGCGGCCGCGACACCCGGGTGCTGGAGCTGAACCGGCAGGCGAAGGCGGAACTGCGCTGCGAGAACCGGCTCGACGTCGTCGCCGGTGCGACGCACCTCTTCGAGGAGCCGGGCGCGCTGGACGAGGTCGCCGAACTGGCGCGGGAGTGGTTCGCCGGCCATCTGGTGGACCGGTCAGGCTGATCCGGCGACCGCCGTACGAACCGATGTCCGCACGGATTGCCTGATGACGAAGCAACCCTCGGCGCGCATCAGCCGTCTTGATCCACAACAAGGCGGCACACCGCACACGACAGGCCTCGTCCGACCCCCCATGAGCGCACGGGTCAGAGCACCGGGCGGCTATGCACTGAATGTATACATCAAGGGCATAGTCGCCGTGCTCGGCCGGTTCGCGCGCGAAAGGCTCCCATGCACAGCAAAGCGCTGGCGCCCGAGTACCAAGGCGCCCTCACCAAGATGTCAGTGAACGCCTCCCTCACCGACGTACTGGCCGAGGGGGAACGCCACTTGAGGGCTGCCGAACTCTCCGGCTCCCAGCAGGAAGTGGCCCGCGCCGGCCTCGCGGTGGCCGAGGCGCACCGCAGGCTGGGCCACGTACAGGACGCCGACCGTGCCTGGAAGGCCAGTTACCGGGCAGCCAGATCGGCCGGGGACACCGGGGCGATGGCCTGGGCACTGTGGAGCGGCGGAACACTCGCCCGCCAACGGGGCGCACTGCGCCTCGCGTTCCGCCTGCTGGGCCTGGCGGCCGACCTCGGCAAGAAGGGCGGCGATGTGGTCGCCCGCGGCTACTCTCTCGCCGGACTCGCGGAGACCGGGCGCATACAGGGTGACTACCGGACCGTTGCCGCACTGCACGAGCAACTGCTCGCCGAAGCGCGCGCCCGCGGCGAGGCGCGCCACACCGTCTGGGCACTGGAGGGCATCGCGCAGATCCACCGCAACACCGGTTCGTTCGACACCGCCCTGGCAATGTTCGAGGAAGCGGCGCAACTGGCCGGGAGCGCGGACGACCGACGCGGCCGGGCCTGGGCGTTGCGCGGCATGGCCGACATCATCTCCGTACGGGACAACGCCCCGGAACGCGCGCTCGCTCTGCTGGCCGAGGCCGAACTCACCTGCCGTGAAATGAACTTGTCCAGCGCCCTCGCCTACAACCACAAGATGCGCGCCAATGTGCTGTACCGCGCCGGGCGGTACGAGGAGTCCCGGCAGGTGTACGAGGAAGCGCTCGGGGAGTTCCGGGCGATGACGGAACCACGGGGCGAGGCACTGGCCCGTCTCGGTCTGGTGAAGTCGCTCGCCCGGCTGGGACGCGACCGTGCGCAGACCGCTGCGGAGCTGGACGGCCTGCGCGTCACGCTCGACCGGATCGGGCTGCTCAACGCCCGTGACATGGTCGACAAGACCTACGCGGAACTCGGCGTGTCACCGGCCGGTGACACGGTGGCCGGGGAAGGCGGCCACCGATGACGCCCCCGGTGGCCGAACGGGCCACAGCACCGGAGATACTCGCCCGCTGCCGCGCTCTCGTCCGTCCGGCTCTCGGCAGGGCGGTGCGGCAGCTGCATCCGTGGCACGCCGAGATCACCGCCTTCTCGCTCGGCTGGGACGGGCCCGACGGCCGGGCCATTCCCGGTGCGCAGGGCAAGGGGATCCGGCAGGCCCTCGCCGTGCTCGGTGCCGAGGCCGTCGGCGCGAAGGCCGAGAGCGCGGTCCGCGGTGCCGTCGCGGTCGAGCTGATCCACACGTTCTCCCTGCTCCACGACGACATCATGGACGGCGACGAGACCCGCAGGAAGCGCGCCACCGCCTGGAAGGCCTACGGGACCGGGCCCGCCGTCCTCGCGGGTGACTCGCTCTTCGCGCTGGCCGTGCAGACCCTGGCCGACGCCCCCGGCGCCCGCTGTGTGCCGGCGGTCCGGCTGCTGGCCGGGACACTGAACGACTTGGTCCGCGGCCAGGCCGACGACCTGCTCTTCGAGACGCGGCCCTGGACCGGCCCCGATGCCGTGCAGCCGCACGAGTACCGGCTGATGGCCGAGCACAAGACGGGTTCGCTGCTCGGCTGCGCCGCCGGTCTGGGCGCCGTACTCGGCGGAGCCGGACGGACGGAGACCGACGCCCTCACCGCGGCGGGACGCCATCTCGGAGTGGCCTTCCAGGCCATGGACGACGTGCTGGGCATCTGGGGCGACCCGGATGTCACGGGCAAGCCGGTGCACAGCGATCTGCGCCGGCAGAAGAAGACCTACCCCGTCCTCACCGCCCTCGCAGCGGGCGACCGGGCAGCGCTGGAACTGGGCGCGCTGCTGCGTACCGGGGAGCCGCTCGACGACGGCGCGGTCCGGCGGGCGGCCGGTCTGGTCGAGGAGGCGGGCGGGCGCTCGGCCACCGTGGCCGAGGCCCATCGGCACCTGGAGAGCGCCCGCGCCTGCCTGGAGAGCGTCGCGCTGGCGCCGGACGCCGTCGGGGAACTCCTCGCACTCCTCCCGTTCTTCGTCGAACGCACCGTGTGACAGGCCGGGCGGCCGGCCGGGGCGGGCAGGGATCCGCCCGCCGGCCGCCCGTGCCCACTCCGGCTCCGGCAGGGACCCCATCTTCAGGAGTGCATGGACGCACCCTTGAGCTCCAGGACGCGGCGCTGCGTCTGCACGCCCATCACACCCATCTGGTGCGGGCCTTCAGCCGGGAGTTCGGGATGGCACCGCACCAGTACGTGACGGAGCGGAGTGTCGATCTCGCGCGCCGGCTGCTCCTCCAGGGGCTGCCTGCGCCCGGTGTGGCGACGTCCGCCGGGTTCTACGACCAGTCCCATCCGGCACGCCACTTCAAGCGCGTCGTGGGGACCAGCCCGGGGCACTACGCACGCGCCCGCGGACCGCTCGCCCCGCCCGCCGTCTGACGGCGCCTACCGGCGTTCCAGCGAGCCGCGGACGAAGGCCGCCTGCCCGGCGTGCTGGAGATCGTCCGACAGCACGCTGATCAGCCGTACCCCCAGGGTCACCGGCGGTGACCAGGCCTCGTCGACGACGCGGTCCAGCGCCTTCCCGTCGAGGCCCTGGACGAAGTCGACGGTCCGCAGGTGCACGGCGTCGTAGTACCCGAGCAGCAGCTCCACCGAGCCCACCTGCACGGCGGCGACCTGTTTGCCGCTCTGCCCGTAGCCGGTGGCGTCCTTGGCGAAGGGCAGGTCGAAGCGGGCGGCCCAGTCCTGGGTGAACCAGATCTGCTCGGTCCCGGCCGCGTCGGCGATGTGGTCGTCCTGGACGCGGGCCAGATGCCACACCAGCCAGGCGATCGAGTTCGCGCCCTCGTCGAGGCGGGCGTGGAGGTAGTCGGGTTCCAGGCCCTCGACGGCCGAGTGCACTGTCTCCCGGACACGGGTGAATCCATCGACCAGGATGTCTGCGACGTTCATGCCCTCACCCTGGCCGCTCCCCCGCCCCGGCCCCGCCATCGACACGCCCCGCGGCAGCCTGCGCCGGTGAGGTGATCAGGGGTGATGTGTACCCGTTCACCCGCCTTACGGCACGAGCCCTCCGGTCTTGGCCGCCCGCTCGTCGCGCCCGCCGGCTCCGGCGGCCCGTGCGGCGGCGTGCAGTGAGCGCAGCGCCAGCATCAGGAAGCCGATGTCGTCGAGGTAGACGGGGTCCGGCAGCAGATCGATGGGCGACACGGTGTAGATGACCGCCGCCCAGACCAGCGCCTTGTTGTGCAGCGGGACTCCGGCGTCGACCAGCAGTTTCCTGGCGCGGAACACCCGCACCAGGAGGACGCCGGCGATGACCGTGGTGAGCAGCGCGAGGATCGCGCCGATGATGAGCCAGGCCGTGGTGTCCATGCCTCATCGTGTACCCCGTGGCCGTCGAAATCACCACGCGAAAGGGCCGCCGGTGGTGTGAGAGTGCCCTCGTCGTCGTCCGAGAGCCCGGACGTCAAGGAGGCGGGGCGGTCCGGCCCCGCGCCGATCGCCTCGCACACCACGTCGTGCCGCGGGCCGGGCGCGTTCGGCTCGCCGTCCCACCGCGCACGCGGATCCGGCCGCACCGGCCGGCGCACGAGGCCGGCCGGTTCCCGATCGAGCCGCGGTCTCGCATGCGCGTGCGGGAACGGGTCGCTCTTGCCCGCCGCTGATCTGCGCAAAGTGGTATCCGCTTGCCTCGCGCCCCATCGGCCGCCCAAGGGGAGGACGGCACACCGCTGTGCCGCGTGCTCCGCAGGGGCTGCGGTGGCGGCGGATCCGGGGCGACCATGGGAGAGACAGCGAACCTTGCGTCCAGGCACCGTGACGGTATGGGAAGGACGGCCCGTGGGCGGCACTGAGGACATGCGGACCTGCCGGGGCGGCGCAGACCCGGCAGACGTGCGCCGCTCCCCCGAGGGCGGTCTGGTGGACGTCCTCGGGACGGCCGCGATGGTACTGGACACCGAGGGCCGCATCGCGCTGTGGAGCCCGCAGGCCGAGCGGCTGCTGGGCTATACGCCGCAGGAGGCGCTGGGCCGGTACGCCGCCCACGTCATGGTCGACGAGGAACACCTCGATCTCGTGCTGAGGCTGTTCTCCGAGGTGATGAGCAGTGGTGAGGCCTGGTCCGGGACCTTCCCCGTACGGTGCAAGGACGGCAGCACCCGGCTGCTGGAGTTCCGCAACATGCGGCTGCAGGACGACCGGGGTGACTTCTACGCGCTGGGGCTGGCCACGGACGGGGCGACGCTGCGGCAGGTGGAGCGGGATCTGGCGCTGTCCGTGCGTCTGGTCGACCAGTCCCCGATCGGTCTGGCGGTCCTGGGCACGGATCTGCGCTACCTGGCGGCCAATCCGGCGCTGGAACGGATGAACGGTCTGAGTGCGGCCGAGCACCTCGGCCGCCGGGTCGGGGAGACGCTGCCCTTCCTCGACGCCGATGCGGTCGAGTCGGCGATGCGCGAGGTCCTGAGGAGCGGCGTCCCGCAGGTGAGCCATCATGTGGAGGGCCGCACCCCGGCCGCTCCGGACACCGACCGTGCCTGGTCGATGTCGCTGTACCGGCTGGACGACTCCGGTGGTCAGGTGCTGGGGCTCGCCGTCTCGCTGATCGATGTGACGGATCACCACCGGGCCGCTGCCGAGGCGGAGCGGGCCCGGCACCACCTGGCGCTGGTCGCCGACGCCTCCGTGCGCATCGGGACCACCCTGGACCTGGAGCAGACCGCGAGGGAGCTGGCCGAGGTCACGGTGCCGGAGCTCGGCGACGTCGCAGCCGTCGATGTCCTGGACAGTGTGCTGAACGGGCGTCCCCGCCGGACCGAGGGCCCGGCCTTCTTCCAGGCGCTGGCCGTGGTCGCCGCCCGGCCGACGCCGGTCGTGGGGGCGGCGGATCCGCCGGGCCGGCCGGCCCAGTACGGCGCCGACCGGCTGATCACCCTCTGCGTGCGCACGGCCAAGCCGGTCCGGGAGCCGTTTCTCGACGCGGAGAAGCTGTCGCGCATCGCCCGCGACAGCGAGGCGGCACAAGTCCTGGCGGAGGCCGGTGCCCACTCCTATCTGGCGGTGCCGCTGATCGCCCGGGGCGAGGTCCTGGGCGTTCTCGACCTCATACGCACGGACAATCCGCTGCCGTTCACCGAGAACGACGAAGTGCTGGCCTGCGAGCTGGCCGCCCGCGCGGCGGTCTGTATCGACAATGCCCGGCTGTTCCGGCAGCAACGGGAGACCGCGCTCACTCTCCAGCGCAGCATGCTGCCGAGCAACCACCACCGTCCGGTCGGGCTGGACGTGGCGTCCCGCTACCGGCCGGCCGCTGCCCGGTACGAGGTCGGCGGCGACTGGTTCGACGTCATCCCGCTGCGGGAGGGCGGGAGCGCCCTGGTGGTCGGCGATGTCATGGGCAGCGGGATCAACGCGGCCACCACGATGGGACGGCTGCGTACCGCCACCCAGACCCTTTCCAGGATCAACCTCCGGCCCGCCGAGGTGCTCCGGCATCTCGACGAGATCACCGCCGGCCTGGACCCGTGGTTCGCCACGTGTGTCTACGCCGTGTACGACCCGGTCCTGAACACCTGCCGGGTGAGTACCGCCGGGCACCTTCCGCCGGTGCTGATCCCGGCCGGTGGCCCGCCGGGGCTGCTCGACCTGCCGGCCGGGGCACCACTCGGCGTGGGTGGTGTGCCCTTCAGCGACGTCACGTTCGACTTCGGGCCGGGCGACCGGCTCGTCCTGTACACGGACGGCCTGGTCGAGACGCGCGACCAGGACATCTACGCCCGGCTGGAAGCCCTGCGGGAGCTGCTCCGCGAGCCGGATCCGTCGCTGGAGGAGTCCTGCGACCGGCTGCTGCGCAAGCTACGGGACCCCAGCCACCACGACGACGTGGCGCTGCTGATGGCCCAGGTGCGCGACTGACACCGGGTGGTGGCACGGGACCCGTTGCCACCGCCCGGTGCGGGGTGGTTCAGCGGCCGCACCCGCGGTGGCGGCGGCAACGGCGGGCCGACGGTCCGCACCGGTGCGCCCCCGCGCCGAGGAAGCCCAGCCCGATACTGAACAGCCAGGCGTCCTTGGCCAGCGGGACACCGGCCTCGCTCGGGCGCAGACTGCCCGTCTCACGCATCCCGGGAAGCCGCAGATACAGGCCGAGCAGCCCGCCGGAGAACCCGGTCAGCGCGAGTCCGGCGAGCCTTGTCGGCACGACGGGAACCAGCAGGGCGCTGCCGACCGCGATCTCGGACCAGGCGAGCAGTCGGGTGAACCGCTCGGCCTCGACCTTCGCCAGGAAGGGGTAGGCGGTGCAGGCCATGCCGTGCAGGGCCTGCGCGGTCGGCTCGTCGGCCTTGAGCTTTCCCAGGCCGGAGTTCAGGATGAACGCGCCAGTGACAAGGCGCGGAGGAATGTCACGCGGTTCGAGCACCGACAGCATCGGAAGCCTCCACAGATCAGGTCCAAGGCCCCTTGTCGATCATAAGCAGCGGGCGGCCGGGCCGCTCGCAGAGAACGGCTGTGATGACGCCGGCCGATCCGCGATACTGGGCCGCGGCGGGACAAGAGAGGCGGAACCGTGATCCGACAACAGCCCGAACTCGACATCGTGGTGGTCGGTGGCAGCGGGGTGGACACCATCGTCCGCGTCGACACCCTGCCCGTCCCGCTCGCCGATGCGGTCATGGTCGGCCCGATCGAGGAGTGGCCCGGCCAGACCGGGGGCAATGTGGCCCTCGGCGCGCGGGCGCTCGGTCTGGATGTGGCGCTGCTCGACTGCATCGGCGACGACTGGATCGGCGGTCAGGTCCGCGAGCGGCTGGCCGAGGGGGACGTGGAGTTCCACTCGCTGATCTCCGCGGCGGGCACCCGTCGCGCGGTGAACCTGGTGGACGCGAAGGGCCGGCGGATGTCGTTCTACGACGCCCGTGACCCGGAGGATCTGCGGATGCCGCAGGACTTCTACCTGCCCCATCTGCGGCGCACCCGCCACGTCCATCTCTCCATCTCGAACTTCACGCGCTTCCTCTACGACGACATCGAGTCCCTCGGCGTCCCGGTCTCCACCGATCTGCACGACTGGGACGGACTGAACGAGCACCAGCGGGAGTTCGCCCTCCGCTCCGACCTCGTCTTCTTCAGCGCGGCGACCGCTGGGGACGGCACCCCCGCGCTGATGCGGCAGATCCTGCGCGAGGGCCGTGCGGAGACCGTGATCGCCACCGCGGGCGCCGAGGGCTCCTACCTGCTCACCCGCGACGGCGGGCCGGACCCGCACCACGTCCCGGCGACCGTGCCGCTCGCCCCGGTGGTGGACACCAACGGCGCGGGCGACGCGTTCGTCACCGGCTTCCTGTACGGGCGGCTCGACGGCCGGGACGTCCGCGCCTGCGCCCGGCTGGGCGCGGTGGCGGGCGCGCACGCCTGTACGGCACCCGGCTCGACCGCCCTCATCGGCCGGGCGGACCTGCTGGCGGCGGACAGCGACGGTTCCTGAACTCCCGGGCCCCACGGGGCCGCGGCCGGCACGTTCCCGTGGGGCCGTACCCGAGGATTCCGGTACGGCCCCACGGGCACGCGGCTCAGAGCGCCACGGTCAACTGCGCCTGTACATGCGCACGCAGCACACCCGCCATGTCCGTCGCGCAGCCGCTGATGAGCCACTGGATCTGCAGTCCGTCCATCAGCGCGACCAACTGCTGCGCCGCCTCGTCCGGTGCGATACCGGTACGCAGCGCACCCTCGTCCCGCGCCTTGCGGTAGGAGGCGGCCGTGGTCAGGACCGAGGTGCGGTAACGCTCCACGAAGTACGTGTGGGCCGGGTGGTCGGTGGACGTCGCCTCGGCGGCGAGTACGGAGAACAACTCGACGATTCCACGGCGTTCGGCGTTCAGTGCCGCCAGGTCGACGAGACGGCGCAGCCCGTCGACGCCTGTCGGACCGCCGAGGGCCAGCCACTGCCCGTCCACCTCGTCGCGGTGTTCCAGCACCGCGAGCAGCAGCGACTGCTTCGTCGGGAAGTGGTGCAGCAGACCGGGATGCGAGATTCCGCAGCGGGTGGCGATCACGCGCAGCGAGGCGCCCCGGTAGCCGACCTCGCCGAACATGGCCATGGCCTGGTCGAGGATCTCCACGCGTTTGGCCCGGCCCTTGGCGTAGCCACGCCTCGTATCGCGGGTCACTTGTCACCCTCCCCGGCCGTCTCGGACGGCGCCACTGAGTACACTCGCACACTCACATACTTACCACCCGGTCGGGATTCGGCGTACGGTGGGTCCGGGCGGCCGAGTTGAGCCGTGCCATGCCGACCGCAGGAGACCGCAGACGATGACAGCAGCCGGAGCACGGCTATGACGCGTCCGCGACAGTCGTCCGCGGCGCGTGCGTCGGCCGGCCCCAACCCCACCCAGGCATCCACCCGATGAGAACGTCACCGACGTTGTGAAAGGAACTCCTGTGGACTCCTCACTGCCCTATCTCGACCCCGCACTGTCCGTCCCCGAGCGCGTCGCCGACCTGACCGGCCGGATGACGCTGCCCGAGAAGGTCGGCCAGATGCTCCAGTTGAACGCGAAGGACGGGGTCCGGCACCTCATCGAGGACATGCACGTGGGATCCATCCTGCATGCCGCGCCCGACCGCGTACTGGAAGCCGCCGCGCTCACCGAGCGGACCCGGCTGCGGATCCCGCTGCTCGTCGCGGAGGACTGCATCCACGGGCACTCGTTCTGGGAGGGTGCCACGATCTATCCCACCCAGCTCGGCATGGCCGCGACCTGGGACCCGGAGCTCGTGGAGCGCATCGCGCGGGCGACCGCTGTCGAGGTCGCGGCGACCGGCGTCCACTGGACGTTCTCCCCGGTCCTGTGCATCACCCGGGACCTGCGCTGGGGCCGGGTGAGCGAGACGTTCGGCGAGGACCCCTTCCTCATCGGCGAGCTCGCCTCGGCGATGGTGCGCGGGTACCAGGGGGACGGCCTCGACGACCCGACGGCGATCCTGGCGTGCGCCAAGCACTTCGCGGGCTACTCCGAGACCCAGGGCGGCCGGGACGCGAGCGAGGCGGACATCTCGCGCCGCAAGCTCCGTTCGTGGTTCCTGCCCCCGTTCGAGCGGGTCGCCCGGGAGGGCTGCCGGACGTTCATGCTCGGGTACCAGTCCATGGACGGGGTCCCGATCACGGTCAACAACTGGCTGCTGAACGAGGTGTTGCGCGGTGAGTGGGGCTACACCGGGACACTGGTGACCGACTGGGACAACGTCGGCCGCATGGTGTGGGAGCAGCGGGTCTACGCCGACCACGCGCAGGCGGCCGCCGCCGCGGTCCGCGCGGGCAACGACATGGTGATGACGACGCCGGACTTCTTCGACGGTGCGCAGGAGGCGGTCGCCGGGGGCACGCTCGACGAGGCGGAGATCGACGCGGCGGTCCGCCGGATCCTGACGCTCAAGTTCGAGCTGGGCCTGTTCGAGAACCCGCGCCACCCCGACCGCGACCGGCAGGCCGCCGTCATCGGCAGCGCCGGTCACGCCGAGCTGAACCTGGAGGCTGCCCGCCGCTCGCTGGTGCTCCTCACCAACGACGGCACCCTGCCGCTGGCCGGCGGGTTCGAGGCCGGAGCGGACGGCCGCGCGCTCGCGGTCGCCGGTGCCGCGCCGCGCACGGTCGCGGTCATCGGGCCCAACGCCGACGACTCGCAGACCCAGCTCGGCGACTGGGCGGGATCCTCGGGTCAGGCGGACTGGCTGCCGGACGGTCAGCCGCGCGACATGATCCGTACCGTGCTGGACGGGTTCCGGGAGCATGTGCCGGACGGCTGGAGCGTCACCCATGCGCGCGGGGCCGACATCCTCACCGTGGGCCCCGACCCGGAGGGGGCCTTCTTCCCGGACGGGCAGCCCCGGCCGGAGATCGTCGTCCCGGCGGCGCCTTCCGAGGCCCTGATCGCGGAGGCCGTCGCCGCGGCGGAGGCCGCCGACTACGTCGTCGCGGTCGTCGGTGACCGTATCGAACTGGTCGGTGAGGGGTGCTCGACGGCGACCCTGGAACTGATCGGTGGCCAGATCGCGCTGCTCGACGCGCTCGCCGCGACGGGCAAGCCGCTCGTGGTGGTCGTCATCAGTTCCAAGCCGCTCGTGCTGCCGCCCTCCGCGCACAACGCCGCGGCGATCGTGCACGCCTTCAACCCGGGCATGCTCGGCGGCCGGGCCATCGCCGAACTGGCGCTCGGTCTCGTGGAGCCGTCCGGTCGTCTGCCGGTCTCGTTCGCACGCCACTCGGGACAGCAGCCGACGTACTACAACCAGGTGCGCGGCCAGCACGGTTCCCGCTACGCCGACCTGACGCAGAGTCCGGCGTTCGTGTTCGGCGAGGGCCTGAGCTACACGAGCGTCACGTACACGGACCTGGAGGTGCTGACCGAGGTCCTCGGCGCGGACGACACCCTGCGCGCACACGTTCTCGTCAGCAACACCGGCGACCGGCCGGTGCGGGAGACCGTGCAGGTGTACGTGAGCGACACCATCACGTCGGTGACGTGGGCCGAGAAGGAGCTCAAGGCCTACCGTCAGGTGACGCTCGGACCCGGCGAGTCGCGTGAGGTCCTCATCGAACTCCCGGCCGCGGACTGCAGCCTGGTGGACGCCGAAGGCGCCCGGATCGTCGAGCCGGGCGCGTTCGAACTGCTCGTCGGCCCGTCCTCGCGCGACGAGGCACTGCTGCGGGCGGGCTTCACCGTCAAGGGCTGAGACCCGCGCCCGCCGGGCGCCCGGTGAACGACCGGGCGCCCGGTGGCGGGTCGCGCGGGTGCGGTCCTACGGCAGGGGGAGACCGGCGTAGTTCTGCGCGAGCTCTGCCGCGGCGTTCGGCGAGGTGGCGATCCTGTCCAGCTGCGAGATCTGCAGCCGGGTGTCGAATCCGCTCTGTTCCGGGTCGGTGTGGAGTGTGGTGGTCATGAAGTACGAGAAGTGCTCGGCCCGCCACACCCGGCGCAGACATGTGTCGGAGTAGGCGTCCAGCAGATCGGCGGACCCGGTCCGCTGCTGCCGCACCAGGGCACGGGCCAGTACGACGACGTCGGCCGCCGCCAGGTTGAGTCCCTTCGCGCCGGTGGGCGGGACGATGTGGGCGGCGTCGCCCGCGAGGAGGACCCGGCCGTACCGCATGGGTTCGGTGACGGAGCTGCGCATCGGCAGGACGGACCTGGACGTGATGGGGCCGCGTCGCAGCTTCCAGTCGCCCTCGACGGCGAAACGGGCGTCGAGTTCGTCCCAGATCCGTGTCTCCGGCCAGTCGGCGGGGTCGGTTCCGTTGGGCACCTGCAGATAGAGGCGGCTGACCTCCGGTGAACGCATGCTGTGGAGGGCGAACCCGCGCGGGGAGTGGGCGTAGATCAACTCGTCGCAGGAGGGCGGGACATCGGCCAGGATGCCGAGCCATGAGTACGGGTAGACCCGCTCGTGCGTGCGCCGCACGTCGGCGGGGACCGCCGTACGCGTCACCCCGTGGAATCCGTCGCAGCCCACCACGTAGTCGCAGGTGAGCTCGGCGTCGCGGCCCTCGTGCGTGTAGTGGACGGTCGGCCGGTCGGTGTCGGCCCCCTCGACGGCGGTGACCCGGGCGCCGAAGTACAGCGGTGCGCCGTCGGCCAGTTGAAGGGCTATGAGGTCCTTGACGACCTCGGTCTGGGCGTAGACCCACACCCGGCGCCCGTCGGCGAGGGTCGGGAAGTCGATTCGGTGCGCGCGGCCGTCCCAGCGCAGCTCGATGCCGTCGTGTACCAGGCCTTCGGCGTCGAGGCGCCGGGCGGCACCGGCCTCCCGGAGCGCGTCGACGGTGGCCTGTTCGAGGATGCCGGCGCGCTGGCGCTGTTCGACGTACGCGCGGTCGCGGCTCTCCAGGACCACGCAGTCGATGCCCGCGCGGTGCAGCAGACGGGCGAGCAGGAGCCCTGCCGGTCCGCCGCCGATGATCCCGACGGTCGTGTGCATGGACTAGTTCTCCTCTGTGACGTGGGTGATCTCTGCGAGGATGCGGTCCGCCACGGCGAACGCGGCGTTGGCCGCCGGGACCCCGCAGTAGACGGCTGCTTGCAGCAGTACTTCCTGGACGTCCTCGGCGGTGAGGTCGCCGCTGCTCAGCGCGGCCCGCACGTGCATGGCCAGCTCCCCGTGATGGCCGAGGGCCACCAGGGCGGTGAGGGTGAGGCAGCGCCGGGTCCGGTGGTCGAGACCGGGCCGGGTCCACACCTCGCCCCAGGCGTAGCGGGTGATGAAGTCCTGGAAGACCGCGGTGAGGGGCGTGGTCCCGGCCATGGCCCGGTCGACATGCGCGTCGCCCAGGACGGTGCGACGTACGGCCAGCCCGGCGGCGTGCCGGGAGGCGTCGTCGGTGGCGTGCGCGGTGCCGGATGCGGTGCCGGGCGCGAAGTGGTTCAGCAGCGCGGTGCGTACGGGTCCGGGCCGTTCGACGCCGGCCAGGTGCGACGCGCCCGGAAGCTCGATCAGCGTCGAGCCGGGGATGGTGTCGGCCAGTTCGCGGGCGTGGGCGACCGGAGTGGCCGGATCCTCGCGGCCGGCCACGACGAGCGTGGGAGCCGTGATGCCCGCGAGTTCGCCGCGCAGGTCATGGGCGGCAAGGGCCTCGCAGAGCCTGGCGTACGCCTCGGGGTCGACGGCCCGCAGGCCGTCGAGGACCGCACGGGCGGCTGGGCTCCCGGCGAAGTCCGCGGTGAACCAACGGCCCGCCGCGGTCTCCGCGACCGGACCGATACCCTCGGCCCGCACCAGGCGGGCCCGTTCGCGCCACGCCTGCGGTTCGCCGAACCGGGCCGAGGAACACACGAGCGCGAGCGAGGTGATCCGGTCGGGGTGGTGGACGGCCAGCCAGGTGCCCACGGCGCCGCCGAGGGAGATGCCCGCGTACCCGAACCGGCCGACGCCGAGCGCGTCGGCGAGCCGCAGCACTTGGGCGCCGAGCTCCGCGACGCCGCCTCCGGCGGGGAGCAGCGCGGCCGGGCTGCCGCCGTGTCCGGGCAGGTCCCAGCGGACCACCCGATGGCTGCGGGCCAATCCGGCGGCCTGCCCGTCCCAGACGGCGAGCGAAGTACCGAGGGACGGCCCGAGGATGAGCGGCGGGGCGGCGGGCGAACCGTCCACCTGATGGTGCAGGAGGCGCGGGGCGGGGACGCCGGAGGAGTGCGGGGTTGTCATGAGGCTTCCTGGGTCGGCGGGTGCCGGATGGGAGGGTGAGGAGGGCGGGCTGGGGCGGATGTGACAGGCCGCCCGGGAGTGAGCGGGCGGGCGGCGATGTGACGGGCCGCGGGAACAGGGCGGGCGGGGCGCCTTCAGGACAGAGCGTTCGGGCGGCGCAGTGCGCGGTCGACGAGGATGCCGGACGAGCCCGTGTAGCCGGCCGGGTCGGTGAGGGCCCTCAGACGCTCGTCGGACAGGACGTCCGCCAGCGCGAGCTCCTGCCGCAAGGCCTCATGGAGCTCCGTCCCGTCACGGACCGCGCGACCGGCGGCACTGGTCACCGCCGCGCGGGCCTCGGTGCGTCCGATCAGGTCCGAGAGGGCGGCGACGAGTCGTTCGCTGACGATCAGTCCGCAGGTGATGCCGAGGTTCTCGCGCATGCGCCCGGGGTGGACGCGCAGCCCTTCGGCCAGTGCGGCCGCCGCGTCGGCGGCTCCGCCGACGCCGCGCAGGGCCTCACGCAGCGGCTGCCACTCGGCGTGCCAGGCCCCGGGCGGGCGTTCGTCCTCGGCGACGAGGGAGCCGTACAGGATCCCCGCGAGTGCGGGGACCTGGCGGGCGGTCGCGGCGATGAGGACGGCGCGGGCCGGGTTGGCCTTGTGCGGCATCGCGGACGATGACCCGCCGGTCCCCTCGGAGAGCTCGCCGATCTCGGTGCGGGAGAGCAGGAGTACGTCCGCCGCCAGTTTGCCGAGCGCTCCGGAGGCGAAGGCCAGTGCTCCGCCGAGGTCGGCTACCGGGGTGCGCAGGCTGTGCCAGGGCAGTGCGGGTGCGGCCAGTCCGGTCTCGGTGGCGTACGCCTCGACAAGGCGCGCCCCGGTGTCCTGCGTCGCGGCGGAGCCGGAGAAGGACGCATGGGAGGCGGACGCGTCGGAAGGGGGCGCGTCGGGCCGGGGCTCGGGGCTCCCGGAGTGCGCAAAGGCCGAGAAGGCGGCCAACGTTCCTGCCGCACCGCCGAGTTGGGCCGGAAGGGCGGACCGGACGGCCGTGAGCCGGGCCGATGCGTCGAGGATCAGGCTGCGCCAGCCCGCCGCCTTCAGCCCGAAGGTCGTCGGCACGGCGTGCTGGGTGAGGGTGCGGCCCGCCATCGGGGTGTCGCGGTGCTCGGCGGCTGTGCGCGCCAGGGCGGCGGCGGCCCTGTCCAGGTCGGCCAGGATCAGGCGCAGGGCCTCGGACGCCACCAGCATGGTAGCGGTGTCGAGGATGTCCTGGCTGGTCGCTCCACGATGGACATGGGCCGCCGCCTCCGGGGCCTCCTCGGCGACGGCCGCGGTCAGGTCGGCGACCAGCGGGATGACCGGGTTGCCGCCGGAACGGGCCCGTACGGCCAGCGAGCGCGCGTCGAAGCGGGCTGCGCCGGCCGCGGCCGAGGCGATGGCCGCCGCCGCCCCGGCCGGTGCGTGTCCGAGCGAGGCCTGGGCGCGGACGAGCGCCACTTCGGCGGCGAGCAGCGCCCGAACGTACGCGGCATCGCCCGTCGCCTCCTCAACGGCCGTTCCGGCACGAACCGGTGAGAGCAGACCGGTGTCGGCGGGTGCGTCAGCCGAAGTCAAGGAAGACCGTCTCCTCATGCACACCGTCGTACTGCAGACGGATGTCGAAACGGTGGACGCCGGTGTCTTCCGGCGTGGTCAGGAGCGTCGCCCGGCGCTGCTCCGGAAGGCGCGACAGCAGCCGGTCCTCCGCGCGGCCCGCGGCGTCGTGCAGGTAGGCCCGGGTGTGCAGGTGGTGCGTCAGCCCGCGGGCGAAGACGGTGATCGCCACGTACGGGACCCCGCCCGGCGGCACGGTCCGTACGGCGTAGTGCCCGTCGGCGTCCGTCGGCACCCGGCCGAAGCCGGTGAAGGTGAGGCCGTGGCGGCCGATGACCGCTCCGGTGACCGGGTCGCGGCGCAGCGAACCGGGCGCGCCGCGGCGTGAACCGTCGGGGGCGGGCTGCCACACCTCGACGAGCGCGTCGGGCACCGGTGCTCCGGCCCCGTCGAGGACATGGCCGTGCAGGACGACGGCGCCGGGATGACCGACGGGGACCATGTCGCCGCCGCCCGCGAAGGGCAGGGCGTAGCCGTAGAAGGGTCCGACGGTCTGCGACGGGGTGGGTGCGAGCGTTCCCGGGGCGGTGATGGGAGTGGGGCTGGACATCAGCGGCCCTCCTCGATCCAGGTCGCGGACGGGCCGTCGAGGACGATGTCCCAGCGGTAGCCGAGCGACCATTCAGGGATGGACAGGTCATGGTCGTACGCCGCGACGAGACGGCCGCGGGCGTCGTCGTCGGTGACGGACTGGAGGATCGGGTCGTAGGCGAAGAGCGGGTCGCCGGGGAAGTACATCTGGGTGACCAGGCGCTGGGTGAACGCCGATCCGAACAGCGAGAAGTGGATATGGGCGGGGCGCCAGGCGTTGGCGTGGTTGCGCCACGGGTACGCGCCGGGCTTGACGGTGACGAAGGAGTAGGTGCCCTGATCGTCCGTCAGGCAACGTCCCACGCCGGTGAAGTTCGGGTCGAGCGGTGCGGGGTGCTGGTCGCGCAGGTGCGCGTAGCGGCCGGACGCGTTGGCCTGCCATATCTCGACGAGCTGGCCACGCACGGGACGGCCGGACCGGTCGAGGACGCGGCCGGTGACGGTGATCCGCTCGCCCAGGGGTTCTCCCTGGTGGCGGCGGGTGAGGTCGTGGTCGAGGTCGGTGATGTCGGTGACGCCGAAGACGGGGCCGGAGAGCTCGACGTCCTCCGGGTCGGATCCCATGGCTGTCAGCTCGTGGCGCGGGTGGCGCAGGGTGCTGCTGCGGTAGGGGGCGTAGTCCCGGTCGGGGTGCGAGCGGACGGGTGCGCCGGCGGCGATCGACCTGGCGTAGTCGTCGCGCGCGGCGGTGATCTCGGCGCTGATGCGGGCCTGGGTGAGCACGGGGGCCTCAACGGTGCCGGGCCGGATGAGCGAGGAGGGCTCGATGGTGCCGGGCGGTGCGGGTGGGGTGGTCACGGGTGTCGGTCCTGCCTTTGCGGTACGGGGACGGGTGCATGCCGGGCGCAGGTGCGACGGCGCGGCCGCGCGGGAGTCTTCGCGCGGGGTTCCACACCCCGGAGGGCGCGGGAGGGATGGCTCACCGGCCGACTCCTTCGTCGATTCCTTCATCGACTGCTTCGTCGACGCGGACCGGAGCGGCCGTCCGGTCGAGTACGTCGGCGATGCTGACGCCCGGTGCGGTCTCGGTCAGCACCAGTCCGGTGCCGGTCACCTCCAGGACCGCCAGATCGGTGATGATCCGGTGGACGCAGGCCCGGCCGGTGAGGGGGAGCGTGCACTCCTCGACGATCTTCGGGCTGCCGTCCTTGGCGGTATGGGTCATCGTCACGATGACCCGGCGGGCACCGTGCACGAGGTCCATGGCGCCGCCGATTCCGGTCACGAGCTTTCCGGGGACCGCCCAGTTGGCGAGGTCGCCTCGGGCGGAGACCTGCATGGCCCCGAGCACGGCCGTGTCGATGTGGCCGCCGCGGATCATGCCGAAGGAGAGCGCCGAGTCGAAGAACGAGGCTCCCGGCAGGACGGTGACCGTTTCCTTGCCCGCGTTGATCAGGTCGGGATCGACTTCGTCGTCGTACGGGAAGGGGCCGGTGCCCAGGATGCCGTTCTCGGATTCGAGAACGACGTGGACGCCTTCGGGCAGATGGTTGGGGATCAGGGTCGGAAGGCCGATGCCCAGGTTGACGTACTCTCCGTCGCGGAGTTCGGCGGCCGCCCGGGCGGCCATCTCCTGGCGGTTCCAGGCCATCAGCTGCCTTCCTTCCGCGGGTTCGTCCGTGCGGTCACCGTGCGCTGTTCGATCCGCTTGTCGGCGGCCTGCTCCGGAGTCAGTGCCACCACGCGTTGCACGAAGATCCCCGGCAGATGGACATGGTCGGGGTCGATCGCGCCGGGCTCGACCAGTTCCTCGACCTCGGCGATCGTGATCCGGCCGGCCATGGCGGCGAGCGGATTGAAGTTGCGGGCCGCCTTGTTGAAGACGAGGTTCCCGTGCCGGTCCCCCTTGGCCGCCCTGACCAGGGCGAAGTCGGTGCGGATGCTCCGCTCCAGGACGTACGGGGTGCCGTCGAAGTCGCGTACCTCCTTGGCGGGTGAGGCGATCGCGACGCCGCCGTTCCCGTCGTGGCGCCAGGGCATGCCGCCCTCCGCGACGAGGGTGCCGACTCCGGCCGGGGTGTAGAACGCGGGGATGCCGGCGCCGCCGGCCCGCAGCCGTTCGGCGAGGGTGCCCTGGGGGATGAGTTCGAGCTCCAGCTCGCCGGCCAGGTACTGGCGGGCGAACTCCTTGTTGCCGCCGATGTACGAGCCGGTGACCCTGCTGATCCGGCCCGCGGCCAGCAGGACCGCGAGCCCGGAGTCCTGGGCGCCGCAATTGTTGGAGACGACGTGGAGGCCGCCGGTTCCCTTTTCGCGCAGGGCCCCGATGAGTGCGTCGGGTACTCCGCTGAGTCCGAATCCCCCGACCGCGATCGAGGCGCCGTCCGCTACGTCGGCCACGGCTCGTGCGGCGGAGGCGACCATCTTGTCCATCGGACCGCCCATCAGTTGTTCGCATAGTGAAGTTTCTTTCACTATTCTTGGCCCGGAGTCTGCCGCCCGGCCGGGCAGCTGTCAACGGTCCGCGGCCCA
Source organism: Streptomyces brevispora (assembly GCF_007829885.1). Taxonomy (NCBI): domain Bacteria; kingdom Bacillati; phylum Actinomycetota; class Actinomycetes; order Kitasatosporales; family Streptomycetaceae; genus Streptomyces; species Streptomyces brevispora. Next base: position 106,249 of record NZ_VIWW01000003.1, on the reverse strand, counting down.
CCGGCTTCCGGCGGTCCGCCCCTCACCTGCCGGTATTCACTACTGTGTCCCCACGACGCCCGACGGAGAGCCGATGCCACCGACCCACACGCTCCAGCAGACCGAGACGCCGGCGCCGGCCGAGGCGGTCGCCCCGCTGATGCGCGGCATCGCGGTCCTGCGCCGGCTCACGGACGCGGGCGGGACCATGAGCCCGAGCGGTATCGAGCGCGCCACCGGCCTGGCGCGGTCCACCGTCGACCGGATCACGGCGACCCTGGCCCGGATGGACTACGTACGCCTCGACGGGCGGGACGTCACACTCGCCCCGCGGCTCATGGAACTGGGCAACGCCTATCTGGCGGCCCTCCGGCTTCCGTCGCTCCTCGGCGGGCACGCGGACGCGCTGGCGGACGAGCTCGACGAATCGGTGTCCCTCGCGGTCGGCGACGGCGACGGCATCCGTTTCATCCATCAGGCCACCCGTCGGCGCGCCATGTCCCTGAGCTTCCGCATCGGCGACCTGCTTCCCCTGGAACGCACCGCGCCCGGCCCGCTGCTGGCCGCCACCTGGGGCCCGGAGGAATGGGAGTCGTGGCGGACGCGCCGGGACGGGGACCCGCAGGGCCTGGCCTTCCCGGCCGTACCCGCGCGACAGCCGTCGCACGGGCGGGAGTTCGCCAAGGGCTTCGTGGCGCGCGCCGAACGGGCACGCCACCACGGATGGGCCCTGGACGACCAGCTGATCGAACCGGGACTCGTGGCCCTCGCCGTACCGGTGCGCACCCCCGACGGGGACGTGGCCTGTCTCGTCAGCGTCGTGAGCCACACCAGCCGGCACACCGCCGCATCCCTGCACGACACCCTGCTGCCCCGGACACTCGCGGCCGCGGCGGCCATGGAGGACGCGCTCAGGCAGGCACCGCCCGCCGGGGCCCCGGACTCCCCCACCGCACTGGCTTCCTGGACGGGGGCGTCGAAGCAGGAGCTGGGCCGTGAGTTCATCGAGTCCCTCGCGCGCGGCCTGACCGTACTGGCCGCCTTCGGCGAGGGCCGGGAGGCCCTGACCCTGACCGATGTCGCCCGGGCGACCGGCCTGGCCCGGGCGACCGCCCGGCGCGCCCTGATCACCCTGGAGCACCTCGGGTACGTCGCCACGCACGACCGGGCCCACCGCCTCACCCCACGCGTACTGGCCCTCGGCTACCCCCCGTTGTCCCGGGCGACGCTGCCGCAGATCGCGCAGCCCCATCTCGCAGCCCTGACGCACGAGGTCCAGGACTCGGCCTCGCTGGCGGTCCTCGTCGGCGACGACGTCCAGTACACCGCCCGCGTCGCGACCCGCCGCATCATGAACGTCAACATCACCGTGGGAACGCGCTTCCCCGCCCATGCGACCTCCATGGGACGCGTCCTGCTGGCGGCGCTGCCGTCCGCCGAACGCGAGGCCCGTCTCGCCCGGAGCGAGCCACGCGCGCTCACCCCGTTCACAGTCACCCGGCCCGGCCCGCTCGGCAAGGTCCTCGACCGCGTCCGCGACGACGGATACGCGCTGGTCGACGAGGAGTTGGAGGTGGGGCTGCGCTCGGTCTCCGTTCCCCTCCTCGACCGCCGCGGGACGGTCGTGGCGGCGGTCAACGTAGCGATGCACAGCGGCGGCCGCAGCGTGCGGGAGTGCGTCACGGATGTCCTGCCCCGACTGCGCTCGGCCGCCGACCGCATCGAGGCCGACCTGCACATCACCGAGCGGTACGTACAGGTCCCGGCGATGTGACCCCGAAGGACGGGCCGTACCACGAGACGGCCACGTCACCCGCCCTCAGGACCGGGCGCCACGGCCGTCATCGGGACCGGCCGCCGTCAGGAGCGGGCGCCGCGGCCGGGGTGCGGTGAGCCGGGTTCAGGGACATGGCACAGTTCTTTTATTGCGCAACCTCTAAAGTATGCGTATGGATACTGATTGCACGACACGCGAGGAGCACGCGGTGCTCGTCGGGGGGCCCGCCCACGGCCTGCGCCTGCGCGTCACCGACCGGCCGGCGGTCGTACAGGTCACCCGCCCCTGCGAGGTGGAGGCCGCACCGGGTGGTGTCCGGGCCGAGGCCCTGTACGTCTACCGGCTCGGCCTGCCCGCGGGCGACGGCCCGCTGCGCTACGGCTACGACGCGGCGAGCCCGTGACACCATCCGCCGGGACGCCACCCCCCGGCCGGTGCGCCGCCCGTCAGTTCACGGCCACCTGAGCCGCGACCTCGATCAGCAGGGCCTGCCCCGGGTTGAGCGTCGGCATCGGCAGCCCCGCACCGGTCAGCACGGTGCCCGGCATCGGCACCCAGCCGTCGAGTGCCACCGTGCACCAGCCGGGACCGGTGACCTGGTGCAGGCCCGGCAGTCCCGCCTCCGTACGGATCCGGACCCGGTAGGACCGGCCGGGGGTGAGGCCGGGGAGGCGGACGCGGCCCGACTGCCCCGGCACGGAGGCCTCCGTCCGCACCCAGCAGTACAGCGCGGCGCCGGCGTCCGGCGCGACCACGCCGTGCAGTTGTGTCGCCGCGTCGTCGAGGTCCGCCCTGACGACCTGTCCGCCGTGCAGCAGCCCGCGCACCTCCTTGTACAGCGCCGCCCACCGGCTCAGCGCCGCGCGTTGCGCCGGGGTGCGGGCGGTCAGGTCGTCCTCGATGCCCGCGTGCCCGAACAACGCGGTGATCAGCCGGAACGAGTCGTCGGCGACCCGGCCCGTCGTATGGCTGCGCGGACCTCCGACATGGGCGCCGACGAGCTCGGGCGGCAGCAGCTGGGCCGTCCAGCGCTGGATCGACTGGCGCTCCACCGGGTCGTTGCAGTCCGAGGCCCAGACCCGGTCCGTGCGGGCGAGAACGCCGAGGTCGACGCGCCCACCGCCGCTGGAGCAGGACTCGATCTCGAGCGCGGGGTGGCGGGACCTGAGCGCGTCCATCAGCCGGTAAAGGGCCTGCGTCTGGGCGTGCACGCCGGGACGGTCGGCGCCGTGCGCACCGCGCTGCACCGCTTCGTGCAGGTCCCGGTTGTGGTCCCACTTGAGGTAGTCGATGCCGTACTCGGTGACGAGGGTGTCCAGTCGCTCCAGCAGATGGGCGAACGCGCGCTCATGGGCGACGTTCACCACGTACTGGTGGCGGGCGCTCGGCCCCACGCCCGCCGACGGGCCGAGTATCCACTCGGGGTGCTCCCGGGCCATCCGCGAGTCGAGGTTCACCATCTCCGGTTCCACCCAGAGCCCGAACTGCATCCCGTGGGCGTGCACCCGGTCCGCCAGCGGGGTCAGTCCCTCGGGCCACATCTGCGGGTCCACCGTCCAGTCGCCGAGTCCCGCTGTGTCGTCCCGGCGGCCGAGGAACCAGCCGTCGTCCAGGACCAGGCGTTCCACCCCGACGGCGGCGGCCTCGTCGGCCAGCGCCAGGAGCCGTTCGGGGCGGTGGTCGAAATAGACCGCCTCCCAGGTGTTCAGGGTCAGCGGACGCGGCGTGGACGGGTGCCCGGGGCGGGCGCGGATCATCGTGTGGAAGCGGCCGGCCAGTCCGTCCAGGCCCTCCCCCGACCAGGCGAAGAAGCACTCGGGTGCGGTGTACCGGCCGCCCGGGGCCAGCCGGATCTCACCGGGGGCCAGCAGTTCGCCGCCGCCGAGGACTCCCCCGTGCACACCGGCGCCCTCGGGCAGCCGCTCCGCGAGCCAGCGCTGGTTGCCGCTCCATCCCACGTGCAGGGCCCAGACCTCGCCCGTACGGAATCCGAAGCCGGGCACACCGACCGTCAGGAGATGCGGCGCGTCCAGTCCGGGCTTGCCCCGGCGCACCTCGCGGACATGACCGGCGAACGCCAGCCGGCCGCGCTGTGGGGAGCGTTCGCGGCACCACTTGCCGGTGAAGTCCAGGATCTCCTGGGCCCGGTTCGGCAGCGGGAGCAGTGCGGTGGTGGCGGCGAGGTCGTACGGGACGGGGTCGCCGGCGTCGGCCGGGCAGGACAGGCTGGTGCCTACCCCCAGGACGCCGGAGGGGTCGAGCCGGTAGGTGAGAGTGATGTCGAGGGCGGCGTCCGTGTCATGGAGGGAGATGACCAGTTCGCCGGAGCGTTCCTCGGCTCCGGTCATCACGACCCGCGGCGCGGTCGCAGTCCCCGCCCGGTGGCCCTGGTGGGCCGGGGTACCCGACCAGCCGTCGGCCTCGGTGGGCCAGACGGTGAACTGCCGTGGTTCGTCAGGTGCGCTGTTGAGCGTGGCGGCGTCCGCCGTCAGCCCGAGGGCCGCGAGGCCGTCCCCGGTCAGTTCACCGAGGTCTTCGCCCCAGTGCAGGACCCGGGGCAACGGAGCGCGGAGTTCGACGACGAAACTCACCCCGGCCGCGCGCAGATGGGCGATCCGGGTGGCGATGCGAGTCATGGCATGTCCTCTCGAAACCAGTGAGTGGGGACGGGGCTCCGCGTCGGCACCCCCGTGCGACCGGACCCCTGCCGAGGACCGGAATCGCACCGGTCCTACCCCGACGGGCAGTTCACGAACTGCGCCACGACGCACTCCTCGTGGCAGATGCCTCAGGGCGATCCGGCCGATGCCTGCCGCCTTCGCGGGAAGCGCGGCGACTGTAACGATAGTTTCCTTCCGTCGTCAATATATTCAGCACGTCCCGAAGCGCCCCTCTCCACCCCTGGCCACTCCACCGACTCGACCCCACCCCCTTGCTTTCGGCCAGAAGGTAATCTCCACGGGGTGAACCTCTCCCGGCAGCCACCGTCCGCAGCCCTTGTCCTCCAGACCCTGCTGACCCAGGGCCCGTTGACCCGGGCGGAGCTCGGGCGTCGCGCCGGTCTCTCCTCCGGGGCCGTCACCAAGGTCTCGGCGCCACTGCTCGACGACGGCTGGATCACCGAGCTCGGCCCGTCCGGCGACCGGCAGCCCGGACGCCCGGCCACGCTGGTGGGCGTACGGCCGGAGCGGGCCCGGTTCATCGGGATCAAGATCACGCCGGACGAGCTGATCGGCATGCTCGTCGATCTCACGGCCGCCCCCCTGACCACCCACCGGACCCCGCTCCGCTCGCGGGATGTCGGCACGGTCGTCAGGGCCGTCGCCCGACTGGTCCGCACACTCTCCGGACCGGCCGGGAAGGGGAAGGGCGAGTCCGGCCCGGCGGTGCACAGCATCGGTGTGACGGTGTCCGGCGATGTGGACGGCCTGAGCGGCACGGTCCGTTACTCCCCCTTCCTCGACTGGCACGGGGTGCGGCTGGCCGCACTCGTCGAGGAGGCCACCGGCATTCCAGCGGTCATCGACAACGACGTGAGGGCCCTCACCGTCGCCGAGCAGTGGTTCGGCGCCGGGGTCGGGCTGTCCTCGTTCGCCCTGGTCACGGTCGGTGCGGGGGTCGGATGCGGGATGTCCGTCGAGGGCCGGGTGATCTCGGGCGCGTACGGAGTCTCGGGCGAGCTGGGACATCTGCCCGTCGGCAGCGGCGACCGGGTCTGCACCTGCGGCAACACCGGCTGCGTCGAGGCCGTCGCATCGACGCAGGCCATCGTCGACCAGGTTCAGGAGCAGACGGGGGACGCGAATCTGTCCCTCGCCGACGCCGTGCGGCTGGCGCGGGCCGGGGATGCCACCGCGCGCGCCGTCTTCACCCGGGCGGGGCGGGCACTGGGTCTGGGGATCGCCTCGGTGGCCAACCTCATCGGGCCGGAGCGCATCATCATCTCCGGCGAGGGCGTGGCGGCGTACGACCTGTTCGCCGACGAGATCCGCCGGGCCTTCGCCGACCGGGCCTTCGGCGCCGCAGCCAGATGTGAACTCGTGGTGCGGCCACTGCCGTTCGAGACGTGGGCGCGCGGCGGCGCCGCGATGGCGGCGCACCGTCTGTTCGCCCCGCTGCCCGGCCGGTCCGCGGGAGCGACGGGGCACTGACCGCCACCCCCGCGGACCGCCCGTCAGGCGTTGGGGTCGAAGGGGATCCCCGCAGGCATCGCCTTTTGCAGGTGGCCGGCAAAATTTCCGTCCTTGAGACCGAAGACGGCACTGCCGAAGTCGGCCTGCACCAGCTTGTCCCGGATGCCCTCGGGGTAACCGTTCCAGCCGACGAGGTCGGGGAACTGCCACTGGTGGTAGTGGTTCTCCGGCGGCTCGTCGCCGGAGTTCGCGGGCCGGAAGCAGTGCGTACCGATCCCGTCCTTGTGATAGACGGCCTTGGGGTGGGTGCCGTCCCAGCGGATCCGATCGCGGCTGTAGACGCTGAAGCCGCCGTGGGCCGAGGTGGAGACGTACTTCGCCTCGTTGTTCTGCACCCAGACCACGACGTGCTCCCAGTCGTGGCGATGGCCGCCGAGACCACTCCCCGCCACAGCCTGGTCCTTCTCGAAGTAGAGGCCGTAGATGATGGCGCACCAGCCGTTGTTGCACTTGGAGCGCGCGTATCCGTTGGTGTTGTCCAGGTCCCAGGAGTCATGGCAGCCGCCGTTGACGGCGCCGGTGGTCTTCAGCCCGGGGGCGATGGTGCCGTCGGGGCCGATGGCCGGGGTCGGGTAGCAGCCGTCACCGTCGTAGTCGTAGGCCGGCTGGAAGGTCTGTTCCAGTCCGTCCGCGTTCTCGGGCAGGGCACCCGGCACGTCCGCGAAGGCGCTTCCGGGCACGGCCAGGACCAGCATCCCGGCCGCGGCCAGTACGAGTGACGCCTTGCGCATCCGTCGTCTGTTCTTCACAGTTTCCTCCTGGTCGAAGCGAAAACAGTCCGGACCTGTGCGATGTCATGCCCATGTCTATGCGCAAGGAACCTCGCGCCCCTTCCGGGGATGACGGATTTCGAAGCAGTGAAGGCGGGGCCGACTCCCCGGCGGCGAGGGCGGCACGGGTCAGCCCTACGTTCATTCAACTCTGTTTACATGAAGGCGAGTTGAATTGCAGTCACGCACGGGGCGGTGCTCGCCACGCGAGATTCCATGCCACAGAACAAGAAGCCGCACGACCAGGCGGCACACGGACAACAGTCCCGTCCGATCATGTGTCAACCCCTCCCCACGCAACCGCTCCTGGCCGTTCCGGGCCGCCGAGAGGATGTCCCGTCGGGTTGACTTTTTTTCTTGATAGAGGAAATTAACTCTCCTACGTTTCCGGCCATGTCATCGACCAGCCTGTCGGGACGTTCCGGCGCCAACGCCGGCTGCCTCTCTGGTGCTCACCACGGCCCTGTCCCAAGGGCCGCTCTCCCGGGTGCAGGTCGCCCGCAGGACCGGGTTGTCCTCGGCCGCCGTGACCAGGGCCGTGCGGCCGTTGATGGAGACCGGGTACGTCGTCGAGGACGTCGACGGCGGCACGGCTCCCGCGGTCGGCCGGCCGGCCAATCCGGAGCGGGTCAACGGGGGGCGTGCCCTCTTCATCGGCGTCAAGGTGACCGCGGACGAGGTCATCGCGGTTCTGGCGGACCTGTGCTGCCGGGTCAGGGTGGCCCGTCATGCGCCGCTGCCGGACCGGACACCGGACGCGGTGATCTCCACGATCGCCACGCTCACCCGCGAACTGCTCACCGAGGCGCAGCGGTTCGGCGTCGGAGTGCGCGGCCTGGCCGTCGCGGTCTCCGGCGATGTGGACCGGGCGGCGGGGGTGGTCCGCTACTCGCCGTTCCTCGGCCGGCGAGACGTCGCACTGGCCGCGCTCGCGGAGACGGCGACCGGCCTGCCGGCCACGGTGGACAACGATGTCCGGGCGCTGACCGTGGCGGAGCAGTGGTTCGGCGCGGGAGTCGGGCGGTCCGGATTCGCGCCCTCTCCGACTGCGACGAGTGCTCCGGCGGCAAGAAGGTCGGCAACCTCTACGGGGGCGGCTCCCTGCGCTTCGAGAACGTCGAGGCCGCGCAGGCCGGAACGTACTACGTCAATGTGGCCTACACGTCCGGTGACGAACGGTCCGTAGAAGTATCGGCCAACGGGAAACCGGCCACGACCAGGCTCTTCCCGTCCAGCGGGGACTGGGGCGCGGCGGAGACCATCAGCGTCCCGGTCACGCTCAGGGCCGGCCGCAACACCATCACGTTCGACAGTGGTGCGCCCCGGCGGCTCGGTCACCCTGCGGAAGTTCTGACTCCACGCCCGAGAGGCTGTCGGGTGACTGTCCGATCGGAGGTCTCCCGACAGCCTCTGCGATACGCGCGCCAAGGCCGATCGAGGAACGCGGACGGGCCAACTCCTCTTCGGTGAAGCCGACTTCGCGCAGCTGCCGACTGCGCTCTCGCGAGTGCGGCGCGAGCCCGTCCCGCCGACGTACGCGACCGGCGGCCGCAGTGCCGTCTCCAGCAGCGGGACGTCGGCTTCGCGTCGTGGGTGAGTACGCACAGCACGGTTCGTGCGTCGGTCACGACGGCGAAGTCCCGGCCCTCCTGGAACCAGCGGCGCAGGCCGTCCGCCCCGTCAAGCGCCCGGGGATCTCCCCGCCGCCGACCGCCGGGCCTCCTCCGCCGCACGCAGGACACGGTCGGGACGGATCGGCAGCTCCCGGTGACGCACTCCGGTCGCGTGCCACACCGCGTTGGCGATCGCGGCGGCGACGCCCACGACGCCGATCTCACCGATGCCCTTGATCCCGACGGGGTCGCCGGGAATGTGGTCGTCCACCCAGTCCGCCTCGATGACCGGCACGTCGGCGTTGGCGGCGAAGTGATAGCCGGCGAGATCGGCGCCGACGAGGCCGCCGGAGGCCTGGTCCCTGATCGCCTCCTCGTGCAGGGCCATGGACAACCCCCAGGTCATTCCGCCGATGAACTGGCTGCGGGCGGTCAGCGGGTTGACGATGGTGCCTGCGGCGTAGATGCCGAGCAGTCTGCGTACCCGCACCTCACCGGTGGTCACATCCACCGCGGCCTCCGCGAACTGCGCCCCGAAGGAGTGGCGTTCCATCTCCGGGAGGGCGCCGATGGCGTCGGCGGTGTTCGACCTGGCCGTGATTCCCTCCGGCGGGATGCCTCCGCCCAGGGCCAGCCGCTCCCGCAGTTCACCCGCGGCCAGCTTTACCGCCCAGGCCCAGGAGCGCGTGCCCATCGAGCCGCCGGCGATCATCGCCGGGCCCAGATCGCTGTCCCCGACACGCATCCGGATGCGGTCCGGTTCCACCTCCAGCACGTCCGCGGCGACCAGCGCCATCGCGGTCCTGGCACCGGTCCCGATGTCCGCCGCGTTGATCCGCACGGTGAAGGTTCCGTCCGGCTCCGCGGTCACGGCGGCGGTGGACGGGCCGACGCCTGAGGGGTAGGTGGCCGCGGCCGTTCCGGTCCCGAGCAGCCAGCGCCCCTCCCTGCGCACGCCGGGGCGCGGGTCCCGGTCCGCCCAGCCGAACCTGCGGGCGCCCTCCTCGAAGCAGGCGAGCACATTGCGGCTGCTGAACGGCAGCCCCGACACGGGGCCCACCGCGGGTTCGTTGCGGACGCGCAGCGCGATCGGGTCCACGCCGCACTTCTCGGCCAGTTCGTCGAGCGCCGATTCGACGGCGAAGGATCCCGGCGCTTCCCCCGGTGCACGCATCCAGGTCGGGGTCGGCACGTCGAGCCGCACCAGTTCGTGAAGGGTGTGATGCGCGTCGGCGTCGTACATGACGCGCCCCAGCACGGCGCTCGCCTCGACGAACTCGACCACGGTCGACGTCAGGCTCTGTGACCGGTGTTCGAACGCGCGGAGCCGGCCGTCGGCGTCGGCGGCGAGCCTGATCCGTTGCGCCGTGGGGCTGCGGAATCCGACGAGCGGGAACATCTGGCGTCGTGTCAGTACGACGCGTACAGGTCGCTGGAGAACGGTCGCGGCCATCACGGCCGCCACCTGATGGGGGTTCAGGCCCTTGGATCCGAAGGCCCCGCCTACATGCTCGGACCGCACCCGAACGGAGGACGGGTCGAGGGAGAAGAGCTGTGCGAGTTCGGCAGCCACCCAGCTGCTTCCCTGGTTGGAGTCGACGATGTCGAGGCGGCCTTCGTCCCAGCGGGCCGTCGCCGCATGGGGCTCCATCGAATTGTGGTGCTCCTCCGGGGTGGTGTACTCCTCGTCCACGACGAAGGCGGCGGTTTCGAGTTCGGCCTCGACGTCCCCCTTCGCTGTCTCGGCCTCGACCAGCGGGGTGTCCTGCGGTGTGTACGCACCGGGGTGCCCGGCGAAGAACGCCACGTCGTGCGGTTCCTCGTCGTAGTGGACGACCAGTGCCTCGGCCGCCTCCCGGGCCTGCTCGGACGTCTCGGCCACGACCAGCGCCACCGGCCAGCCCACGAAGGGCACCCGGTCGTTCTGGAAGAGCCCGACGACCGGGTTGGGCCGTCCCAGCATGCCGATGTAGTCGGTGTCGACACGCGGCGCGTTCCCGTGGTGCAGAACGGCGAGGACTCCGGGCATGGCCAGAACGGCCGCGTCGTCCACCGGGCGGACACGGCCGCGGGCCACCGTCGAGAGCACCAGCCAGCCGTGGGCGAGTTCCGCGAAGGGGATCTCACCGGCGTAGCGGGCCGCTCCGGTGACCTTGTCGAGGCCCTCCACCCGGGTGCGGCCGGAGCCGACGACCCCGGTGAATGTCGCGTTGTCGGTCTTCGTGGTCATCGGGCGGCCTCCTCGGCGAGTTCGGTCAGTACGCTCACGACGAGGTTGCGCATCAACGTCACCTTGTATCCGTTCTCCGGGAGCGCCTCGGCGGCTGCCAGTTCGGCGTCCGCCGCCGCGGCGAACGCCTCGGTGTCCGCCGGTCCGCCGGTCAGTGCCCGCTCGGCCGCCCTGGCCCGCCACGGCCGGGACGCGACCGCCCCGAACGCGAGGCGCACTTCGCGTACGGCTCCGTCCTGGACGTCGAGCGCGGCGGCGATCGAGCCGATCGCGAAGGCGTACGAGGCGCGCTCGCGCACCTTCCGGAACCGGGAGTGCGCGGCGACCGCGGCCGACGGCAGCGTGACTCCGGTGATCAGGGCGCCGGGCGGCAGAGCGGTCTCGATGTGCGGGGTTTCGCCCACCGGCCGGTAGAACTCGGCGATCGGCAACTCGCCCGGCCCGTCGGCCGTTTCGTACGAGACGACCGCGTCGAAGGCCGCGAGCGCGACGGCCATGTCCGAGGGGTGGGTCGCCACGCAGTGTTCGGAGGCGCCGAGGATCGCGTGGTTGTGGTGCTCGCCCGCGATGGCGGGGCAACCGCTGTCGGGGACACGCTTGTTGCACGGCTGGGCGAGGTCGCTGAAGTAGCCGCAGCGGGTGCGCTGGAGCAGATTCCCGCCGACCGTGGCCATGTTGCGCAGTTGCCCGGAGGCGCCGGCCAACAGCGCCTGTGCCAGGGCCGGGTAGTGACGCCGCACCTCGGTGTGGGCGGCGAGATCGCTGTTGGTGACGGTCGCGCCGATACGCAGGCCGCCGTCCGGTGTGAACTCAATCGTGTTCAGGGGCAGTTCCTGGACGTCGATGAGAAGCGTGGGCCGTTCCACGCCGGCCTTCATCAGGTCGACGAGGTTGGTGCCGCCGCCGAGGAAGCGGGCGTCCGGGCCCGTGCCGAGCAGTGCGACCGCTCCGGGGACGTCGAAGACCCGCTCGTAGCCGAATTCCCTCATGCCGCCGACTCCTTGTCCTCGGACATGGTGGCCGCCGGCATGGAGGCCTCCGGCATCAAGATCTCGGACGTGGTGACCTCGGCCGCTCGCGCGACCGCCTTCACGATCGACACATAGGCGCCGCAGCGGCACAGGTTGCCGCTCATCCGCTCGCGGATCTCCTCGGCCGTGAGTGCGGGAACCCCCGCTTCCGGCCGGACGTCATCGGTCACGGCGCTCGGCCAGCCCGCCGCGTGTTCCTCGATCACCGCGAGCGCCGAACAGATCTGCCCCGGTGTGCAGTAGCCGCACTGATATCCGTCGAGGTCGATAAAGGCCTGCTGGACCGGGTGCAGCCGATCGCCGTCGGCCACACCTTCGATGGTGGTGATCGCACGCCCCTCGGCCGCGACCGCGAGTTGCAGACAGGCCACGGCCCTGCGCCCGTCGAGCAGGACCGTACAGGCACCGCACTGGCCCTGGTCACAGCCCTTCTTCGTGCCGGTCAGATCGAGACGCTCACGCAGTGCGTCGAGCAGGGTGGTGCGGTGGTCGACGGGCAGCATGTACTTTTCGCCATTGATGTTCAGGGTGATGGCACTGGACGTCGATGGGGCCATGATCAGCCTTCCTTCGCATTACTGATGCGCGTCGAACGAGACGATCCCGGCGGACGGCCCGGGAGGGAGAGAGGCGATACGGGTTGATGGCGCAGGTGAGGACGGTGTACCACCCGGCCGCAAAGACTGGTTCTGCCGCTAAGGTAAGACTAAGCGGACAGCTGTCCACCATCGATCAAACGTAGTGGACAGCTGTCCGCTTATCAAGGCCGACCACGGCCGTGCGTCCGGAAGGAGGACACATGCCGGAGGAGAAGAACACCCCTCTGCGGCCTGACGCACAGCGCAATCGCGAGCGCATCCTGGACGCCGCACTGGCCGAACTGACCCTGGCCGCGGACGCCCCGGTGAGCGCGATAGCGAAGAAGGCCGGCGTCGGCCAGGGAACGTTCTACCGCAACTTCCCCAACCGTGAGGCGCTGGTCCTTGAGGTCTACCGCTACGAGATGCAGCAGGTCGCCGACAGCGCCGCCCAGTTGCTCCTGACCCGCGATCCCGACCGGGCTTTGAGGGAGTGGATGGACCGGCTGGCGCAGTTCGCCATGGCCAAGGCGGGCCTGGCCGAGACGCTGCGTACGACGGTCGGCCGGCGCAGCGGTCTGGCCCACCTGGGCCACGGCCCGCTGACCCAGGCGGTCACGCTCCTGCTGGACGCCAACGAGAAGGCCGGCACCATCCGTCCGGGGATGACCGCCGAGGACTTCCTGCTTGCCATAGCGGGGCTGTGGCAGATCGACCCGCTCAGCGACTGGCAGCCGCGCGCCGCCCGGTTGCTGGACCTCGTGATGGACGGACTGCGGGCGGGAGCATCCGGTAGGAACCAGTCGGCGCCGGACGGGTCGGGGCCGGATGCGCCGGAGGACGGACGGGCCTGAGTCCGGCGGGTCCCCGGCAGCCCGTCAGCACGGCGCCCGAGGACCGGCGGTGCGTGGGACGCCCCCCTGACGTTGGCCTAGAGTGCGCGGGTGCCTTCGTACAGCATTGGCCAGGCCGCTGAGCTGCTGGCCGTGAGTCCCGAGACCGTTCGCCGTTGGGCTGACGGCGGTCACCTCGCGATGGACCGGGGCGGCTCGGGTAACCGGGTGATCGACGGTGTCAGCCTCGCGGGTTTCGCCACGGAGCGTGCCGCGGGACTTCATCCGGTGCCCGGAGAGGTCCTGACGTCCGTACGGAACTCTTTCGCCGGGATCGTCACCTCGGTGAAGGGCGACGACATCGTGGCGCAGGTGGAGATCCAGTCGGGGCCGCACCGGCTGGTGTCGCTGATCAGCCGCGAGTCCGTCGACGAACTCGGCCTGGAGATAGGGATCATGGCCACGGCACGGGTGAAGTCGACGAACGTGCACATCGACCGGCCCTGAGCCCTGGCCGCCGCGGTCAGCGGCGCGTCAAGGCGGCCTGCGCATCGAGTCCGTGATCGAGACGCGACAGGTCGCGGCCGGTGAGCTGATCGATGCGCCGGACACGGCAGCGAACCGTGGAACCGTCCGTCAGCAGGGAGCGTGTCCGATCGGCCCCGGATGGACAGGTCCGAGCTCGGTCCGTCCGGCCGGCCGACCAGGCATTCGGCAACTCGGATATGCAGCCGAAAAGATCGGTATCGGTTCACAAACGCCAGGCCTTTGGCGGACATTGACTCGTACGCGCGATTCCGCGGGAGGCCTGTGGGGCATACCTTCCGACAGCCGCCCTGCGGGCCGTCCGAATTGGGGATCCCCATGAGCCGACTCAGCGCGCACCCCCGCACCCCTCCCCCGATGCTCGCGCCCTTCGCCCTGTGCGGGGACGTCGAGCGTCCGGTGACGCTGACCGTGCAGGACCTGCGGAGCGGGTGGGAGCAGCACCGGGCGGAGGTGGTCTTCGACTGCGCCACCAACGGACCGCAGCACCACAGCTTCGAGGGGCCCCTGCTTCGTGAGGTGGTCCTCGACGCCCGTCCGGTGTTCGACGCCCGCAGGCGTAAGAACCGCTCGCGCTATCTGGTGGCGGTCACCGGTGGGGACGGGCATCACACGGTGCTGTCCTGGGCCGAGATCGACGCCGATTTCGGCAATGTACCCGTCCTCCTGGCCACACGGATGGACGGGCGGGGCCTGGACGCGGCGGGAAGCCAGCTGGTGGCGCCCGCCGACCGGTGCGGCGCGCGCTACATCAGCGCCATCTCGCACGTGTGGGTCGGAGCGTGGCCGGGCTCCGTATAGCTGGTCACGGATGACCCGGCTCATGGGGAAGCGCATCGAATTCGGGGCGGGCGACAACGTGTCCTCGGACCGCCCCCCACCTCGGCGCATCCGTGCGGCAGCCACTTCGGATCTTCCTCCGAACGACAACGCATCTGCTATGGAGCATCACATTACGCATTGTAAATGCGAACTCATAACACCTATTGTGTGGCACATGCAGTCCTGCGTTGTTGGCGGTATCGCGGCCGGGTGGAGAACCGGGCCGGTACTTACCGCCTCGTCCCACTCCTCACCCGAGAGGCGGTCGAGGAACCCGGACCGGAGGTCGTCATGCGGGCCACCGCCCGCATGAAGTCGACCGGCGCGCAGACCGGCGCGCAGACGAACCGCACCTGATCCAGCGCTCCACCGCACGACTGCTCGACTGCTCGACTGCTCCATCAAGCGGCGTCGCCCGTCCCCGGCGCGGCTCACCACCATCCGCTCGGGCGGCACCGGCCGACCGCGTTCCCAAGGAGTCCCAACCCTCATGTCCCTCGCCTTCACCAGACGTCGTACCGCGGCCGCGATACTCACGGCGGCCCTCCTCGTCCCGCTGGCAGCCTGTGGCAGCGACAACGACAAGAAGGACTCGGGCGCCGACGCATCCGCCTCCGGGGCACCGAAGGCAAACCTGACGGTGCTGGCCGCCGCCTCGCTCACGGACGTCTTCAAGACGGCCGGCGCCGCGTACGAGAAGGAGCACCCCGGCACCAAGGTGAAGTTCTCCTTCGCCGGGTCGCAGCAGCTCGCCGCCCAGGTGAAGCAGGGTGCGCCCGCCGACGCCCTGGTCACGGCGGACACCAAGACGATGGACGGTCTGAAGTCCGACACCGGAGCGCCGACCGTCATCGCGAAGAACCGCCTGGTGATCGCCACCGGCAAGGGCAACCCGGAGAAGATCGAGAATCTGAAGGACCTCGCGGACACCAAGCTGAAGGTGGTGCTCGCCGCCCCCGAGGTGCCGGTGGGCCGTTACAGCAAGCAGATCCTGGACGCCCAGAAGATCAACGTGAAGCCGGTCTCGCAGGAGCTCGACGTCCGCTCGGTCCTCAGCAAGGTCGAACTCGGTGAGGCCGACGCCGGTCTCGTCTACAAGACGGATGTCGCCTCCGCCGCCGACAAGGTGGACGCGATCGACATCCCCGATGCCCAGAACGCCGTGGCCTCCTATCCGGCTGCGACCCTGAAGGCCACCAAGCACAGCGAAGCCGCGGACGCGTTCGTGAAGTGGCTCTCCACCCCGGAGGCCCAGAAGATCCTCGCCGACGCCGGCTTCCAGCAGCCGTAACCGGTGACCACCCCGTGCGGGCGGCCGGACCTCGGTCCTGGCCGCCCGCACAGCACTTCCAGTTTCAGGGACTTCGATGAGACGCCTTCGCAGCCGCACCACCGGTCTCCGCGCGCCGATCGCCCTGGCGATCCCCGCGCTCCTGGCCATCGCCTTTCTGCTGCTGCCGCTGATCGGGATCCTCGCCCGCACGTCATGGGGCGACCTGGGCGACCATCTGAGCAGCCCGGGGACGACCGAAGCCCTGAAGTTGTCGCTGCTCGTCTCCTTCTGGGCACTCGGGCTCTCGCTCGTTCTCGGTGTGCCGCTGGCCTGGCTGCTGGCCCGTACCGACTTTCCCGGCAAGACACTCGTCCGCTCCCTCGTGCTCCTGCCGATGGTGCTGCCGCCCACGGTGGGCGGTGTCGCCCTGCTGCTCGCCTTCGGCCGCCGCGGTCTGCTCGGGCCGTGGCTGGAGGGCACGTTCGGTATCACGCTGCCCTTCCACACCTCCGGCGCCGTCCTGGCGGCGACCTTCGTCGCGATGCCGTTCCTGGTCATCAGCCTGGAAGGAGCGCTCGGCGGACTGCGCCCCCGTTACGAGGAGACGGCGTCGACCCTCGGCGCCTCGCCGGTACGGGTGTTCTTCACCGTCACGCTGCCCATGGTCGCCCCCGGTCTCGCCGCCGGAGCCGCACTCACCTGGGCGCGGGCACTCGGCGAGTTCGGCGCGACCATCACCTTCGCCGGGAACCTTCCCGGTACCACCCAGACCCTTCCCCTCCAGGTCTATCTGCTCCTCCAGGACGACCCGGAAGCCGCCACCTCGGTCTCCCTGCTCCTGCTCGTGATCGCCATGCTCGTCCTCATCGGGCTGCGCGGACGCTGGACGGGCACCCCGGGCGCCGTGGCCGTCGGGCCTCGCGCCCCGGCGGATGAGCCGGCCTCCGCCCCGTCGGAGGACGTCCGAACGGCGGCGCCGGGCCACATCGGCCCCGACGGCAACCGGGACAGCTGGCCACTGCACGCCGAGGTCACCGGCTTCAACCAGCTCACTCTCGCCGCCGATGCCGGGACCACCATCGCCGTCGTCGGCCCCAACGGCGCGGGCAAGACCACCCTCCTGCGCGCCCTGCTCGGACTCACCCCCCGGGCGCACGCCGCGCTGCGGCTCGGAGAGCTGGACGTCAGCGCCCTGCCCACGCACCGCCGCGGCGTCGCCTGGGTACCCCAGGACGGCGCACTGTTCCCCCACCTCAGCGCACTCGCGAACACCGCCTACGGGCTGCGCGCCCAGGGCGTACCCCGCACCGAGGCCCGCCGCAGGGCCCAGCAGTGGCTGGACCGGCTCGGCGTGGGGCATCTGGCTGCCCGCAAGCCGTCCCAGGTCTCCGGCGGGCAGGCCCAGCGCATCGCCCTGGCCAGGGCGCTCGCCACCCGGCCCCGGCTGCTGCTGCTCGACGAGCCGCTGGCCGCGCTCGACCAGACCACCCGCGCGCACGTGCGGCACACCCTGCGCACCCACCTCGCCGGCTTCGGCGGCGTCTGTCTGATCGTCACTCACGACCCGGTGGAGGCCGTCTCCCTCGCCGACCGTGTCCTGGTCCTGGAGGACGGCCGCGTCCTCCAGGACGCCCCGCCCGCCGAGGTCACCCGGCACCCGCACTCCCCCTGGGTCGCCCGCATGCTCGGCCGCAACGCCTGGCCCGGCACCGCGACCACCGACGGGCTCCGGCTCCACGGCGGCGGCCTCCTCGTCATCGCCGATCCGCTGCCCGCCGGCACTGCGGCACTCGCGGTCATCGCCCCGGAAGCCGTCTCCGTACACCGCGCGAAGCCGGGCGGCAGCCCGCGCAACATCTGGGCGGGCACCGTCCGGGAGATCACCACCAGCGGTAGCCGCCTGCGCGTCCTCATCACGTCACCGCAGGCACCGGATCTCGTCGCCGAGATCACCCCCCAGGCCGCGGCCGAACTCGGCCTCACCGACGGGGTACCGGTGTGGACCAGCGTCAAGGCGACCGAAACGACGATCGTGGCGCTGTAGTGGCGCGGTAGAAGACCCGGGCGACAGGGGCGTGGGGCACCGCCTCCGGGAAGGCGGCGGTCGGGCCGTCGGCGCGACGGATCTCGATGCGGTGTCCGTGACACAGCGGACCGGATAGCGAGCGCCCGTATCGATCGAAACGATCAATTCCGTCGTTTCTATTGAGCGGTTGAGCGCATGCGTGCTAAAAACCGCGTGACTTCACCGCGCTCTTCTCTTCCTCTCCCGGCCCCCGGAGCATCCATGACGCCCCCTCCCCCGCCCGTCTGGTCCCGCCGCACCTTCCTCGCGGCCACCGGCGGCACCACGCTCGCGGCCGGCCTGACCGGGACCGGCGCCGCCACGGCGGCGCCCGGCACCTCGGCACCGGACGCCGCCGCCGTCGACGACGCGTTCGCCGCTCTGCGCGCCAAGTGGCGCACCCTGATCCTCGGCGAGGGCTTCAGCCCGACCGCGGAGCCCTTCCGGTCGAAGCTCGCCACGCTCGGGACCCAGGCGGCAGATCTCCGGGCCACCATGGCCCCGGCCGCCGGCTCGCTGTGGCCCGGTCTCAGTTACGCCGATCCGTCCCCGGACACCGACCAGGAGTCGTACGGCTACTCGGCCCGGATGAACGACAGCTTCACCCGGCTGAGCACCATGGCCCAGGCGTACGCCCAGCCGGGTACCGGGGTCACCGGGGACACGGCCCTGCGCGACGCCGTCATCACCGGCCTGGACCACCTCTGCTCGGACGTCTACAGCGCGGACGCCGCACCGTTCGGCAACTGGTGGAACTTCCAGATCGGCTCACCGCAGGCACTCCTGGACGCCGCCGTACTGCTCCACGACCAGCTGTCGGCCGAGCAACTGGCCACCTATTGCCGCTCCGTGGACAAGTTCCTGCCGGACTCGGCCGTGGCGAAGTACACCGGCACCAGCACCGGCGCCAACCGGGTCGACCTGTGCCGCGGGATCATCCTCCGCGGTGTCGTCGGCGGCAGCGCGGCCAAGATCACGCTCGGCCGTGACGCACTGTCCCCCGTCTTCCCCTACGTCACGTCAGGCGACGGCTTCTACGCCGACGGCTCGTTCGTCCAGCACACCGACGTCCCGTACATCGGGGGCTACGGAGCGGTGCTCCACGACGGCCTCGGCCGGCTGTTCGCACTGCTGCGGGACTCGGCGTGGCAGGTGGACGACCCGGGCAGTCAGCTCTTCCTCGACACGGTCGACAAGGCCGTCGCGCCCTTCATCTACGACGGCCTGATGATGGACAACGTCTCCAGCCGGGGCATCAGCCGCGGGCTGACGGAGTCCGACGCCTTCCAGCTCCCCCAGGACGACCACACCCGCGCGCACAGCGTGATGGCCTCGGTCGTCCTGGTCGGCAAGGGTGCGAGCGCCGAGGAGCGGGCCCGCTGGAACTCGATGGTCAAGGGCTGGCTGCAACGCGACTCGTACGGTCCCGCCCTCCGGAATCCGAAGCTGAGCCTGGTCAACACGGCTCTGTTGCAGAAGCTGTTCGACGACGACACGGTCAAGGCGTCGCCCGAGCCCGCCGAGCACCGGACCTTCCACAACATGGACCGTGCCACCCACCGCCGTCATGACTGGGGCGCGTCGGTCAGCATGGCCTCCGCCCGCATCGCGCACTACGAGTTCGGCAACGGTGAGCACGCCCGCGGCTACCACACCGGTTCGGGCTGGCTGTCCTGGTGGGGCGGCGACCACGGTCCGGCGCAGTACTCGGACACCTTCTGGCCGACCGTCGACCCGTACCGGCTGCCCGGCGTCACCGTTTCGAAGAAGCTCCTGTCGGACGGGTTCGGCGGCAACTGGGGCAATCCGAAGCCGGACACCACCTGGGTGGGTGGCACCACCGACGGCGAGTTCGGCACCACCGGGCAGCATCTGCGGGGCATCGACAGCACGATGGCCGCCAGGAAGTCGTGGTTCTGGCTCGACGACTCGATCGTCTGCCTCGGCGCGGGCATCACCTCGGCCGACGGCACCGCGGTCGAGACGGTGATCGACAACCGCAACCTCGGCGCGGCGGGCACCGCCGCACTCACCCTCAACGGCATCCCGCAGCCGAGCGCCCAGGGCTGGAGCACCACGCGTACGCACACCAGGTGGGCGCACATCCAGGGGCACGCCGGCTACGTCTTCCCGCAGGCGGGCGGCAGCCGGATCAGCGCACTGCGCGAGGAGCGCACCGGTGCGTGGCGGGACATCAACGCCGGCAGTTCGCCCGCCCCGTTCACCCGGCGCTATCTGACCCTGTGGCAGGACCACGGAACGGACCCGCGGGACGCCTCGTACGCGTACATCCTGATGCCCGGTGCCGGTGAACTCCGCACCGCCGCCCGCGCCCTCGACCCGTTGTGGCTGCGGATCCTGGCCAACACCTCGCGGCAGCACGGCATCCACGTCCCGTCGCTCGGCTTCACCGGGATCAACTTCTGGGCTGCGGGTACGGTCGGCAAGGTCACGGCCGACGCGCCGGTGAGCGTGCAGATCCGGGAGCGGCGCGACGGTACGGCGACGATCTCGGTGGCCGACCCGTCCCGCAGCGTCAGGAGCCTGGCCCTCACCTGGAGGCGGCGGGTCGCGTCCGTTCTCGCGAAGGCGCCTGCGGTGACCGGTGCCCGGACCGGCTCCTCCCTCGTCCTGACCTTCGGCGACCTCGGCGGAAGTCACGGTGCGACCCACCAGGTCAAGGTCCGCACGGCCTGACGGTCCCGGACAGGACGTCGCGGAGCCGAGGTGCGGGACGGGCCGGTCATCAGCCGGAGCCACGGGCCGATGACCGGCCCCACCTACACGGACGTGGCGTCCTGGACCCGCGCTCGCGCGGTCGCCTCGCCCGCGCCGCAGGACGCCCGCACCCGCAGCTCGGGCAGCAGTTCGAGGTGCTGGCGCGGCGCCGGTGTGCGGCCCGACGCGTGCTCGGCCAGCCGCTGCAGGATCAGCTTCGCCGCCAGTTCGCCCACCGCGCGCTTCGGCGGTGCGACAGCCGTCAGCGGTACGTCGGACAGCCCGGCCACCTCGTCGTCGTAGGCGATGACCGCCAGGTCGGCGGGGACGTTGATGCCGCGCGACTGCAACCGCGGCACCAGCACGATGGCGTCCTCGTCGCTGTGGACGAGGACTGCGGTGACCCCCCGGTTCCGGACCGCGTCGACCAGGTACTCCGCCATCTCGTCGTACTCGCCGTGTCCCCTGATGGCCGGTGATCCCGGCACCGGGGTCAGCCCGAGCGACTCCACGGCTGCCAGATATCCGGCGGTGATCTGCGCGGCGTGCGGCCCTTCCTGAAGCACCGCGGCGACGGCCCGGTGCCCGAGTTCGGCGAAGTGGCCCACCGCTTCCGCAGCGCCGTGGGCCCGGTCGGTACGTACGCGGTCAAGCCTCGCGGCGGGGTTGCCGGCCGGCGCCGAGCGTTCGACCAGTACGGCCGGGACGGGGCACCCAAGCAGCCACTTCTCCTGGCCGTCGGCGGGCACCCCGCCGAACCAGCTGGGTGCGATCAGCAGGCCCTCGGCGCCACCGGCCAGGAGGTGTTCCGCCTGCACCGGATCCTCCGTGTCCACGTAGCCCGACATCCCGAGCACCAGCCGGCCGCCCTGGGCCTCCACGGCCTCCCGGGCACCGCGCACGATGTCGGCGAAGATGAAGGTGGTGGTCGGCACGATCATTCCGATCACGGCGCCCTCGGCCCTCGGGGTCCGCGCCGCCTCCGTCGGCTGAGCCGTCGGCCACACCACGGCCCCGTGCAGCCGCTGCAACCTGCCGCGGGCAGCCAGCACCTCCACGTCGCGCCTCAAGGTCACGGCGGAGACGCCGAGTTCGGATGCCAGCTCGGCGACCCGGAGGCTGCCGCGTTGTCGGACGAGTTCGAGTACCCGCTCATGGCGCTGGTCGACATGCAGTCGCATGGGCTCCCCCTGTGGCAAGGCCGGACGGCCGCGGAGAGCGACTCCCCGCAGGTCACGGTATCGCCCGGCAGCGTATCGAACGTTTGCGTTCAATACGATCGTTCGCGTACCGGGCGGCCGTTTCGATCCGTCGGGGTCCGCCGGGCCGGGCCCGGCGGTCAGTCGCAGCCGGGGTGCGGGATCCGGCCGGCCCGTACGGCTCGTGGGGAGGCGCCGAGCTCGCGGCGGCAGACCTTGTTGAAGGCCTGCAGGTCCGCGATGCCGACCGAGGCGGCGACCGCGGGAATCGAAAGGGTCGACTCCCGGAGCAGATGGCCGGCCCGTTCCAGCCGGCGACGTCTGATGTAGGCGACGAGAGTGTCACCACGTTCCGCCCGGAACAGCCGGGTCAGGTGGTTGTGCGAGACTCCGGCGACCCTGGCGATGTCCGGTACGGCCAGCGGGTGGGCCAGATGCGTCTCGATGTAGGAGAGCGCGGCAGTGACGGCGGGGTGCGGGACCGCCCGGCTCACGGTGGGCGGCAGCCGGGCCACCCGCCACAGGGCCGCCCAGATCTCGGCCGATGCCTGGGCGGGTGCGGCGGGGGCCGCCGCGATGGCACGGCGGAACAGTTCCGACAGAGCCGTGGCGTGCGGCCCGGCGTCCTGCATCACCGGAACGAGGCAGGGGTCGCCCGTCTCGGGCAGCGACAGATGGGCGAAGAGGTGCTCGGACCGTCCCCGGTAGCGGAACTCCACCGGGGTATCCGGAGGCACCAGGCTCACATGGCCGGGCCGGATGGGATGAACCGCGCCGCGTACCGTCAGCCGGCCCTCGTACCCGTACAGATGCAGCTGCCACAGGTCGGGCAGCTGGAAGACGTCCCATGCGGCGGTCGTCCCGTGGACACCGACCCCCACGGCGGCGACCCTGGGCGGCTCGCTCAGGTGGATGGGGATCACGGTGAAAATTTACCAGCAGTGGTGAACCGGGCCCACGCGCCCGCCCCGGGCCGGCTTCTAGCGTGGGAGGCCGGGGGTGACGGGTGCGCGCGGGACGCGCACCGGGCCCGATGGACGTGGGAGTGCCTTGTGGCGATGCAGAAGTGGTTCGGCGATGCCAAGCTGGGGATCTTCGTGCACTGGGGGATCTATGCCGTGGACGGTGTGGCGGAGTCCTGGTCCTTCTACACGGGACAGGTCTCCTACGAGCGCTATATGAACCAGTTGCACGGTTTCACGGCCTCACGGTACGACCCCCGGGCGTGGGCCGATCTCTTCGCCCGTGCGGGCGCCGGATACGCGGTGCTCACGGCCAAGCACCACGACGGGGTGGCGCTCTACGACACCCGGCACTCCGGCCTCTCGGTGGCCACTCGTACGCCCGCGGGCCGCGATCTGGTCACCGGATACACGGAGGCGCTCCGGGAGCGGGGGCTCAAGGTCGGCCTGTACTTCTCCCACTCGGACTGGTCCCATCCGGACTACCCCACGGTGCGGCACCCCGCCCCGGCGGAGCCCTCGCTCAACGACTCCCGGTTCAGCGCGCCGCCGGCCGGTCAGGAGGACCCTGAACGCTGGGAGCGGTTCCTGGAGTTCCGCGCCGCCCAGGTCCGCGAGGTGGCCGAACGCTTCCGCCCCGATCTCCTCTGGTTCGACGGCGAGTGGGAGCGCAGCGAGGAGCAGTGGCGCATGGACGAGCTGGCGCGGGACGTCACCTCCGTCCTTCCCGACACCGTCTTCAATGCCCGGATGACCGGTCACGGTGACTACGCGACTCCGGAGCAGGGTCTGCCGACCGAGGCCCCGGAGGGGCCGTGGGAGCTCTGCCTGACCGTGAACGACTCCTGGGGGTTCCAGCACACGGACACCAACCAGAAGTCGGTCGGGCAGTTGGTCCGCTACTTCACCGAGACGATCGGGATGGGCGGCAATCTGCTGCTGGCCGTGGGGCCCAGGGAGGACGGCACGATCCCGCAGGCGCAGGCCGACCGGCTGACCGGGCTCGGCGACTGGATCGCCCGTCATACGGAGGCGGTCCACGGGACGGTCGCCGGTCTTCCGGCCGGCCACCACTACGGACCGAGCACCCTCTCGACCGACCGACGGACGCTGTACCTGATCTGCTTCGGTACCCCGCACGAGACGGTGTCGGTCAGGGGGCTGAGCACGCCCGTGAAGCGCGTTTCGGTACTGGCCACGGGAGATGTCCTGCCGCACCGGACGACGGGCGGGCTGGGCCATGTGCCCGGAGTCCTGTGGATCGATGCCCCGACCGTCGGTCAGATCGACCCGCACGCCACCGTGCTGGCGGTCGAACTCGACGGTGAGCTGGAGCTGTACCGGGGCACGGGCCGCGACTAGGTTCCGCTTGCCGAATCACCGTCACTGGCCGAAGTGGCTGCGAGAGACGTCCCGTTCCGTTGGCGGTCCCTCCGACCGCCACGAGATCCGGACGGGCGTGCCTTCACCGACCCGAAAAGGAGGGATCTTCTTCCTGGGAAGAAAGCGTCCCGGGACACGTGGGCGGCATCGTCGCACCTCACTGGCATGAGGACGGCGCCCTCGGCCGGGAACGGGGCGGCGTGGGACCTACAAGGTCGTCCGAGATGCCCGAAGGTGACCCGAGACGCACCGAGGTGACGGGAGGCTCAGTCCATCAGGCCGCTCGCGAGCGTGGCCCCCAGCTCCCAGCACGCCTCGATATCGGCCTTGCCCGGCTCACCGGTCACCGTCACGGCTTCCGCCGCCCGCCGCCAACCCAGCCCTGTCGTGATCGACTCCATGGCCCGTACGGCCCCGGTCACGTCGTTGCCACCGTGCACGTAGTACCCGAAGGGCCTGCCGCGCGTCGCATCCAGGCAGGGGTAGTAGACCTGGTCGAAGAAGTGCTTGAGGGCACCGGACATGTAGCCGAGGTTGGCCGGGGTGCCGAGCAGACAGCCGTCGGCGGCGAGCACGTCGGACGCCGTCGCTTCGAGCGCCGCGCGCCGCACGACCCGGACGCCCTCGATCCCGTCCGCGGTCGCACCGGAGACAACGGCTTCGAACAGCGCCTGGCAGTTCGGCGAGGGCGTGTGATGCACGATCAGTAGAGTGGCCACACCCCCGAACCCTGCCGCCCCCGCCGCACGGCCGCAAGCCAGGCACCTCACGCACCGACCGCCCTGCGGGCGCTCAACCGCCGCGCGCAAGCCCTGCCTTCGATCGCTGGGCAAGAGCCCAGGCACAGATACGCGGGGCACGAGCGCCGCCTCCGGCCCGCCGGGCGCAGGCACCGGTTCCGGCCCGCCGGGCGCAGGCACGGGTTCCGGCTCGTCAGCCGAGCACGATCACGCCGGGCGGCTCGCGGTGACCAGCCAACCGGTGCTGCGCAGCCGGACGCGGTCCGGCTCCTCGTGGTCGCGCAGGCGGTTCACGAGCGCCTCGCGGGCGCGGCCGCGGGTTTCCTGGTCCACCTGACCCGTCAGATGGCGTCCGGGACCGGAGTCCAGCAGGAAGTCCGCGGCGTCCTCGGCGTCCCGCCCCCAGTGCCCGTACGCCTCCACACTCACCGGGTCGGCGTCCACGAACCCCGCCGAGGACAGCACCGCGCGGATGTGGTCCGGATCCGCCAGGGAGAACATCCCCGGGCCTCCTGCCGCCCCGAAGTCCCCGAGAGGCAGGTGGTCCCGCAGCACGGCCATGGCCTGGATCCACTCGTTGCCCCCGGCGTCCGCGGCGCAGATGAATGCCAGCCGGCCTCCGGGACGCAGGGCGCGGCCGATATTGGCGAACGCTTCGACGGGGTCGCCGAAGAACATCACTCCGAAGCGGCTGATCGCCACGTCGAAAGCGGCGGGTTCGAAGGGGTGGACCTGGGCGTCCGCGTGCTCGAACGTCGCGTTGTCGGCGCCCTCCCGCGCCGCCGTCACGCGGGCGCGCTCCAGCATGGGGACCGACAGGTCGACCCCCAGTACCCGCCCGCGGGCCGCTCGCTGTGCGGCCAGCCGTGACGTCTTCCCGGCGCCGCAGCCGACGTCGAGCACGTGGTCGCGCTCACCGATCGCGGCGGCGGCGAGCAGCGGTTCGTTGAGGCCCCCGTTCACGGCGTCCCAGCGGTCCTGATTGCGCGCCCAGTACGTGCCTTCGTAACCGTTCCACGCGTGCGCCTGATCGGTGTTGGCGATGTCGAGCATGGGGTGCCTCCTCCTGGGTACCGGACGCCAGACCTATGATGGGCGTATGCCCATACAGTATGGGCGTGCGCCCATACTGGCAAGGCCAGCGTTGTCGGAGCGGGCCGCGACATCACATCGGGAGGAGCCTCATGTCACCGCGCGGAGTGGCCATGCCGGACGTTCGGGAGCGGCTGTTCGCCGCCGCGGAGCGGGTGCTGGCCCGTGAGGGCCCGGGCGCCCTGACCAGCAGGGCGATCACCGGCGAGGCGGGTTGCGCCAAGGGGGTGCTGCACGCCCATTTCGCCGGCCTGGACGAGTTCGTCGCCGATCTGGTGCTGGACCGGTTCGCGCACACCGCACGGGAGGCCGAGGCGCTCCCCGGACGGGCGGGCGAGGGCACGGTGGCCGGGAATCTCGGCGCCGTCACGCTCGCGCTACTGGCCTCCGGCGGTCCGACCATCGCGGGCCTGGCCATGACTCGCCCCGCCACTTCCCTGCGGGTACGCCGGGCGCTGGAGGCAGGGGCACCGGGATTCTCGTCGATCCAGGAGTCGATCACCCGATATCTGGACGCCGAACAGCGCCTCGGCCGCCTGGCGGCGGACACCGACACGGCGGCGGTCGCGCTCGCCTTGGTGGGAACCGCCCATCACCTCTTGATGACGGGCTGGTCCGGCGCCCCGGACCCCGGGGAGCAGGTTCAGAGGCTGATCGCCATGCTCGCGGGGGCTGCCGGGTCAGTCCCCGACAGCGCCTCGGCGAACTCCGCAACGGAGTAGCCGCCGGTACGCCCGCCGCGGTCCTGCTTCCCGTTCGCGGGATGTCAGGACGTGGCGCGAACGAAGCAGCGCGAAGCGGTCACAGCACTAACCGTTGGCAGTACCCGTGGGGGCCGCTTCACCGATCCCGACCGGTTGGTCCTTGATCGGCCGGGTGTGCGCCTTGGCCAGGCATGCGGGCATCGCCCGCAGAGCACTGTGGTCTCCGGCCCGGTACGCGCTCGGCGTCATCCCCACGAGCTCGGTGAACCTCGTACTGAATGAGCCGAGGGAGGTACAGCCGACCGTCATACACGCGTCGGTCACACTCGTGCCCGAGCGCAACAGCGCCATCGCCCGCTCAACCCGCCGGGTCATGAGGTAGCTGTACGGCGTCTCACCGTAGGCCGCCCGGAACGCCCGGGAGAAGTGCCCCGGCGACATCAGCGCACGGCGAGCCATCGCTGTCACGTCGAGCGGCTTCGCGTACTCGCGGTCGACCAGGTCCCGGGCCCTTCGCAGGTGCGCGAGATTGGCAAGGTACTGGTCGTCCATGGGACGAGGGTACCTGCGCTCCGGTTCCCGCCCGCGCCCGACTCTCTCCGCCCTGTCACTCTCTTCAGCCGACAGCGACCGGTCTCCTCGACGAAGTCGCGCACGATCCTCGCATTGCGGATCCCGACCCGGCGATCGTTCGCGTGGCGCGGGCGTATCAGCAGTGCCGCCAGGTCGGTGGCCTTCGTCTCGCCCAGCTCGGCCCAGGCGAGGGCTGTTGCCCGGCCTGCTCCGACCGGGCTCGGTAGCACCAGGCCCGCATCGGTCACCGCCAGGCTCCCCAGCTCGACCCGGCCCTTTTCGGCGTCAAGCGTGCCGCGCAGCCGCTCCAACAGCGGTATCCACCCCTCAGCGCACTGACCCATCGCACACCGCTGATCCCCTGCACCGGACCTCGCCCGCCCCCCTAGCACCGGGTTCGATTCACGACTCGTCCAAGCCGCGACACAACGGTTGATCCGGCATATACATTGCATAATGCAGCACCGAGAGCTCACGACACCCACCACGAAGGAGTCACCCGTGGCTTTGACCCGTGAAGAGCGCGAGCAGTTTCTGGCGGAGCCGCACGTCGCGGCGCTGGCCGTGAACGTGGCGGAGCGGGACCGTTCGCCGCTGACGGTCCCCATCTGGTACCAGTACCGGCCGGGCGGCGACATCTGGATCATGACGGGGCCCAACTCCCGCAAGGGGAAGTCGATTGCCGAGGCGGGCCGGTTCTGCTTGATGGTCGACCGTGTCTCACCGACCGTCCGATACGTATCGGTCGAGGGCCCCGTCATCTCGACAGTCCCGGCCACACGCGAACGGCTGGTCGAGATGTCGTCGCGCTACCTCTCCGCCGAGAAGGTCGACGGATATGTCGACTTCGCCTTGAAGGAGCACGGCGAACAGGTGATCATCCACATGCGGCCGCAGCGCTGGCTCAGTTCGGACCTCGGCGAGTTCTGAGGCGGGCGCGGGACTCCGGGATGTCCGTCGCCGTGATCATGAAGGGCCTCCGGGAGCCGCGCCGAGCTGTCGCATCTGCGCGAGGACGTCGACGACCCCCCAGGTCTCCGCGATCCTGTCGCCCTCGAAGCGGAAGATGAAGATCTCGTTGTAGGTGACGGATCTTCCGGTTGGCGGAAGGCCCAGGTACTCGCCCAGGTGGGTCCCGGTGACCGTGTTCCTGGAGACGAGCCTGTCCCCCTCGGCGATCATGTCCTCGACCTCGATGTGAAGGTCGGGGAAGGCCCTGCAGAGCGTCACGAACACCTCCTTCAGCGCTTCTGCCCCCGTCGCTTGGACCTGCAAGGGTGTGCGGATCAGTACGTCCGGATCGAACAACTCGTCGATCGTCCTCTGGATGCGCTCCGCGTCGCCGCCATTGACGGCCTCATGCAGACGGCTGAGCGACGCTCTGTTGTTGGCTGACCGGGCTGTGGACATGTGGCTTCACCTCGGGGCGACGCGAACGTTCGGGTGGTTGCCGCTGGTCGCGGCGGGGACGTGACGGCCGGCGTACGGCGTCGTGTCCGGGGGCAGGTCACTTCTGCGCGACGGCCTCGATTCCGAGGCTGATCGACACCTTCTCCCCGATCACGCCGCCGACGCCGTCCATCGGGAAGCGGATGCCGAAGTCACGCCGGTTGATCTGCGCGGTTGCGGAGAAGTCGGCCCGCCGACCGCCAGAGGGGCCGGGGCCGAACCCGTTCGGCTCGACGGCCAGCGGCACCTGCCGGGTGACTCCGCGGAACGTCAGCTCACCGTCGACGACCCAGCCGTCGCCGGTCCGGCGGATGCCCGTGGAGCGGTAGCTCATCGTCGGGTGTTCGCCGACGTCGAAGTGGTCGGCGGAGCGCAGGTGGCTGTCACGCCGCTCATTGCCGGTGTCGAGGGACGTGACGTCGATCATCGCGGCGACCGACGAGCCCCGGGGGTCCTCGCTCGTGACGATCGTGACGTCAAAGCCGGTGAACCGTTCACGCACCGTGCTGACCCTGAACTGCCGGAGGGTGAAGGCGAGTACGGAGTGCGCCGGGTCCGCCTTCCAGGTGCCGGCCACATAGCCGGGGATCGTGGCGGTCGCGGGGGCGGAACTCATGACTTCCTCCATGGTGGTGATGCCGCTGCCGGGCGGTGCGGGCGGGGACACCTCGGTGGCCGGCCCATGGACGGGCCCTGCGACGCGACCGTCACGGGCCGCCCCGGGCACGACCGCCTGTATGACCCTCCTGCCAAGGCGACGAACGCGCACCCGCCCAGGGGACAGTCCGGGTCGGAAATCTTCGAGCCGCCTGGTCAGGAACCGCCGCTCGGGGGTCGAGGTGGCCAGTTCGAGCGCCCTGCGGTAGGCGCCCCGGGCCTCGGCGTCCCGGCCGAGACGCCGCAAGAACTCGCCGCGGGTCGAGTGGAGGCAGAGGTAGCCGGAACACGCGACGCCATCTCGATCGCTTCGTCGAGGTCGGCCGCCTCGATCAGACAGAAGCCGCCGAGCACTTCCTTGGTGTCCGCGAACGGGCCGTCGGTCATCAGCGTCCGGCCACCGGCCACACGCACGCTCGTCGCCGTCTCAGCGGACTGCAACTGCCCTGCGCCGACACACCTCGGGTCGTCGGCCAGCGCCAGGTACTCGGCGTACGCCGCCTCACGTTCCACCTCCGACAGCGTCTCCTCGTGGCCGGGCTCGGTGTAGATCAGCAGGGCGTACTGCATCGCCGCCTCTGGAGTCAGCGGGCTCTCACCCTCACAACGAACGAGCAGCGGCGCAGGGGACACCGACGCGGTCGCCGGTTCCGGTCGAGCAGGGGCAGCGGCCCGCACGTCCCCTTGGCCTGGGCGCGCAGGCGATCGTAGATCCTGATCGTGTCCGGGTTCCACCACTTCCGCGTCGCGCGGGGTCAGCCGGCCGGTTCGTCCGGCACGGGGTGCTCAGGATGGTGATGGCCTGAGTGCGGAGCACCCCGTCGGCCGGTGCCGGCCTCGTCCGTGTCGGGAATCTCCGGGTCCGGCTGCTCGTCGGCGGCCGACTGCATCGAGCCGCCGACCACGTCCCAGGGGTCCTCGTCGGCGGTGGCCTGCTGATCGGGCAGGTCCCTCGGAATCGGGGCCCCGCTGTCCGCGGCGTCTTCCGGGTGAAGGTCGTTCACGGTGTTCTCGCTTCCTCCCGCAGGGGGTGTGCCCGATGCAGGTGTTCGGGTGAACCTGTTCCAGGTGGGGCAGTACACAGGTGGGGCAATACATTCGTCCCACAGGAGCGCGGAGCACGCTCACCGAGAACGACCTGGACGGCCTCGGAGCCGGCGCCGACGGACGTAGCTCGGCGCGAACGATGTGCGGCCCGGTGCCGCCACCTCCCCGAGGCCCTCCGGGCCGCGGTCACGGTGGGGTTGCCCCACCCCGGTCCAGGGGTCTGTCCGAGTACCCAGGCCGGCGCCACGTGATCCGCTGTCCGGGAACACTGCTCGTTGTCGGCGCGGCCCCGACCGACGGTACTGCTCCGCCTCACCGGATGCGGAGTCGACGGACGCGTCTCGCGGTCGGCCCGCGAGGGATGAGGCGCTTGCGGCGGCCTGTCCCCGATTCTCATTTCACGTTCCGGAATGTGAACAGCGGTGCCCGGGCGGTGGGCAACCGTCTAACCTGGCCCGTGCAGCTGGTTCGCCCTGTCCGCCAGACAGACGCGTCGTAAGAGGGAACCCGGTGGAATTCCGGGACTGCCCCGCAGCGGTGAGTGGGAACGACCGCCGTCATACGCACTGGATCCGGTTGGATCTGGGAAGCGACGGCCAGTAGGTGTCCGCCTCGGCGGACCTGCCCGCGAGTCCGAAGACCTGCCCGTTGCCCGCACACGACCCCTCGTGTGCGGATATCCCGGTGACCTCGTGGGCGGGTCGGCGTACATACCAGACGGAAGACCGCGCCGATGGCGTGCGTGAGATCCGTCCGGTTCGTCATCCCTTCGCGTCCGTGTCCCGTCCCCGGGATGTTCAGGAGTCATCTCGCGAAGGAGATTTCCGTGACAGCGAAGCCCGCAGCCGCGGCAGCACGAGCCACCGTGTACGGCTACCCCCGCCAGGGCCCGAACCGGGAACTGAAGAAGGCCATCGAGGGATACTGGAAGGGACGCGTCACCGCCGACTCCCTCCGGGAAACGGCGGCAGGTCTGCGCCGGTCCAGTTGGAGGCGGCTGGCGGACGCCGGGGTTCACGAGGTGCCCACCGGCGACTTCTCGTACTACGACCACGTCCTGGACACCAGCGTCATGGTCGGCGCGGTCCCCCGACGCCACCGCGCGGCTGTCGATGCCGACGCACTCGACGGCTACTTCGCGATGGCCCGCGGCACCCAGGACGTGGCGCCGCTGGAGATGACCAAGTGGTTCGACACCAACTACCACTACCTCGTCCCCGAACTCGGTCCGGACACCGTATTCACCGCCGATTCCGCCAAGCAGGTCACCGAGCTGAAGGAAGCCCTCGCGCTCGGGCACACCTCCCGGCCAGTTCTCGTCGGCCCCGTGACCTATCTCCTGCTGGCCAAGCCCGCCCCCGGAGTGCCGGCCGACTTCGAACCGCTCACCCTGCTGGACCGGCTGCTGCCGGTCTACGGAAAGGTGCTCGCCGATCTGCGTGCCGCAGGCGCGGAGTGGGTGCAGCTCGACGAGCCCGCGTTGGTCCAGGACCGTTCCGCGGCCGAGCTGAACGCGGCGGCCCGGACCTACCGTGAACTCGGCGGCCTCACCGACCGGCCCAAGCTGCTCGTCGCCTCCTACTTCGACCGGTTCGGCGATGCCCTGCCCGTCCTGGCCAAGGCCCCGGTGGAGGGTCTGGCACTGGACTTCACCGGCGCGGCCGCCGCGAACCTCGAAAACCTCGCCACCGCGGGCGGGCTGCCCGGCAAACGGCTCGTCGCGGGCGTCGTCAACGGCCGCAACATCTGGATCAACGACTACGAGAAGTCGCTGGCCACCCTCGCGACCCTCCTGGGCCTCGCGGACACCGTCGACGTAGCCGCGTCCTGCTCGCTGCTGCACGTCCCCCTCGACACGGCGCCCGAGAGGGACATCGACCCCCAGATCCTGCGCTGGCTGGCCTTCGCCGAGCAGAAGACCGCCGAGGTCGTCACGCTGGCCAAGGGGCTGGCCCTGGGCACCGGCGCCGTCGCCGCCGAGATCGCCGCGAACCGCGCAGTCCTCGCCTCCCGCAGGAACTCCCCGATCACCCGCGACCCCTCCGTACGGGCCAGGACCGCGGCCGTCACCGACGCCGACGGCCGTCGCTCCCGGCCGTACACCGAGCGTGCCGCAGCCCAACGCGCCCACCTCGGGCTGCCGTTGCTGCCGACGACCACCATCGGTTCGTTCCCGCAGACCGCCGAACTGCGCACGGCCCGCGCCGACCTGCGCACGGGCCGGATCGACACGGCCGGCTACGAAGAGCGGATCAGGGACGAGATCGGCGAGGTCATCTCCTTCCAGGAGAAGACCGGCATCGACGTCCTGGTGCACGGTGAGCCCGAGCGCAACGACATGGTGCAGTACTTCGCGGAGCAGCTCACCGGCTACCTCGCCACCCGGCACGGCTGGGTCCAGTCCTACGGCACCCGCTACGTCCGTCCGCCGGTGCTGGCCGGCGACATCTCCCGCCCCGAAGCGATGACGGTGCGCTGGACCTCGTACGCCCAGTCGCTCACCGGTCGCCCGGTCAAGGGCATGCTGACCGGGCCCGTCACCATGCTGGCCTGGTCCTTCGTCCGTGATGACCAGCCGCTCGGCGACACCGCCCGGCAGGTCGCCCTCGCTCTGCGGGACGAGGTGGACGACCTGGAGGCCGCCGGCACATCGGTCATCCAGGTCGACGAACCCGCGCTGCGCGAGACCCTGCCCCTGCGCGCGGCGGACCACGCCGCGTACCTGGACTGGGCCACCGAGTCGTTCCGGCTCACCACCAGCGGAGTGCGTGCGGACACCCAGATCCACACCCACATGTGCTACGCCGAGTTCGGCGACATCGTCCAGGCCATCGACGACCTGGACGCTGACGTCATCAGCCTGGAAGCCGCCCGCTCCCACATGCAGGTCGCGCGCGAACTCGCCGCACACGGCTACCCGCGCGAAGCGGGCCCCGGTGTGTACGACATCCACTCCCCGCGCGTACCCGATACCGACGAGATCGCCGCTCTGCTCCGCACGGGGCTTAAGGCCATTCCGGCCGAACGGCTGTGGGTCAACCCCGACTGCGGTCTGAAGACCCGCGGCTGGCCCGAGACCAAGGCGTCTCTGGAGAACCTGGTCACCGCGGCCCGAACCGTCCGCGGCGAACTACCCACCTCCTGACCGAGAAGTGACCGTAAAGTGACCGGACGGGCGGGGCGCGCAGCGCGCCACCGCCCGTCCGGCCTTCACTGCCGGTCGGAAGCCGCCGGTACGGAGGGTGTGAATCGGACCGCGGACTGGACCGAGCCGATGGCCACGCGCTGCTGCCGGCCCCCGGACAGTTCGTGCAGGGCACGGTGGCGGAGGTCGGCGAGACCCAGCAGGTCGAGGGTCTCCTCGACGCGCTTACGCCTGACCGTGGGTAAGATCGCCAACTGCTCTGCGGCGTAGGCGAGTTCCACGGCATTCCTGCACGGCATCTACGACCCGGCGGCCATCACCGACGGGCTCGGCACCGAGTGGGCCGTGCCCGGTATCTTCTTCAAGCCGTACCCGGCCAACCACTTCACCCACACGGCCGCCGACGCCGCCATGGCGCTGCGCGAACAGGGTCTGGACCCGGCGCGCGTGGAGCGGCTGGTACTCGGCGTGCCGGCCCCGGTGATCCGCACGATCGGCCAGCCGATCGAGCGCAAACGTGCCCCCGAGACGGGCTATCAGGCCCAGTTCTCCGGCCCCTACATGGTCGCCGCCGGGCTTCTCGGCGGGGGGCGCGGACTCGGCCTCGGGCTCGACGACTTCACCGACGAACTCGCCCGGGACCCGGCCCGGCGGGAGCTCATGGCCAAGGTCGAGGTCGTCGCCGACGACACGGCCACCGGCATCTTCCCCGAGCAGTTCCCCGCGGTGCTCACCGCCCACGACATCGACGGCCGCGTCTGGCGGCAGGAGGTGCTCAGCAACCGCGGCGGCCCCGACCGCCCCCTGTCGGACGCCGAACTCGCCCTGCCGTTCCGCGACAACGCCGTCGGCCGGCTGTCCGGTACCGACATCGACCTCGTGATGGACCGGGGCCTGAACCTCGGCGCACTCGACCGTATCCAAGATCTGCTCCGCCCCTTGGCCGAGCTGAAGACTGTGGAGGAGGCCATCATGGCTGAGTACGACCTCGTGGTGAAGAACGTCCGTGTCGTCACCGACGAACAGGACGAACCGCAGGCAGCGGACATCGCCGTCCTCGACGGGAAGATCGCCGCGGTCGCCCCCGGCATCGACGCCACCGGCGCGGCCCGGGTGGTCGACGGCGAGGGGAAGCTGGCCTTCCCCGGCGTCGTCGACGCCCACCAGCACTGGGGCATCTACAACCCGCTCGACCAGGACGCCGAGAGCGAGAGCCGGGCCTGCGCCCAGGGCGGCGTCACGTCCGCCCTGAGCTACATGCGCACCGGGCAGTACGACCTCGACAAGGGCGGCGCGTACGCCGACTTCTTCCCCGGGGTGCTGGAGCTGACCGAGGGCCGCGCCCACGTGGACTACGCCTACCACCTCGCCCCCATGTCCAAGGGCCACATCGCCGAGATCCCGGCGCTGGTCGGCGAGCACGGGGTCACCTCGTTCAAGGTGTTCATGTTCTACGGCAGTCATGGCCTGCACGGCCGCTCGGCCGACCAGAGCTCCTTCCTCATGACCCCCGAGGGCGAGCGCTACGACTACGCCCACTTCGAGTTCGTGAGGCGAAGCCGACCTGTGCGCCGACACGGGGATCGAACCGGGCCCGGATCAGCGGGAGTTGCTGTGGCCCAGAACCCAACTCGTGCGGGCCTGCGCGGCCGCCCGACTGGCCCAGCCGCTGGGCCCGGTGAGCACGGACTTCCGCGACCTCGACGCCCTGCACCGGTCCACCGCCGCGCTCAAACGCCTGGGCTTCGGCGGCCGCCGGAGCTGCATCCACCCCACGCAAATCCCGGTCGTCAACGACGTGTTCACCCCGGGCGCTGCCGAGCTGGAGCGGGCCCGCGCACTGATCGAACGGTTCGAGAAGGCCAACTCGGGCGTGGCCGTGGACGACTCCGGCCGCATGATCGACGAGGCGGTGGTACGCGGCGCCCGCCGCGTCCTGGCCGCGGGCCCCGAAAGCCGCTGAGCACCTGAGGAATCGGGCGTCCATGAGATCGGCAACCCAAACCTCCGCGTCCCGGCCCATGCGGGAAGAGCGCGGCGGCCACGGCCAACACGCCAGGCATGAGCACAACCAGCGCAGATGCCGGCCCGCCTCAAGGCTCCGTGGCCGTCCCGGCGCTCGGAGTCAGCCGATGTTCACGCCGTAGTCGGTGGCGATGCCGGCCAGGCCCGACGCGTACCCCTGGCCGATGGCGCGGAACTTCCACTCACCGCCCCTTCGGTAGAGGGCTCCGAAGACCATCGCGGTCTCGCCGGCAGCGTCGTACGAGAGTTCGTAGCGGCACATCTCGCGGCCGGTGAGGTTGTCCACGACCCGAATGAAGGCGTCGCTGACCTGGCCAAAGCTCTGGCCGCGCGTCTCCGCGTCGTGAATGGACACGGCAAAGACAACCTGGCCGGCCTTCTCGTCGAGGCCGTCCAGGTCGATGAGGATCTGTTCGTCGTCACCGTCTCCGTCACCGGTGAGGTTGTCTCCGGTGTGCCGCACCGCGCCGTCGGGGCTGGTGAGGTTGTTGTAGAAGACGAAGTGCTCGTCGGAAATGACCTTCATCTCCGGACCGCAGACGATCGCGGACGCATCGAGGTCGAAATCCGCACCACCGACCGGCCGAGCGTCCCAGCCCAAGCCGATGGAGACATCCGCGAGCGGGGTGCCGTCCTGGTTGAGGACGACGTTCTGACCCTTTGCGAGGCTGACGCCCATGAGTACTGCTTCTCCTGAGGTGAAGTGACGCCGAACCCGCCGTGGGCTGCTCCGGCGTGACAGATTTCATGATATTTCACAGATTGAGCAAAAATTAAGGTGTCGCCATAAACGCTGACGACGCAACAGCCCGGACTCCGGCGTACTCGACGGGCCCACGCCGGCACACTGCCGATGCGGGTCACCACCCGGCCGGGAGTGCTGCACCCTGACCGGCCAGGGTGCCACAACTGACCTGCCCTCGCGAACCGCACGCCCCGCCCACTGGTGCGCGAGTGGAGGCGCCGTACGCCTGCCGCCGCAACGTCCGGATGCAGGGCGATCTCCCTGCGGCACGGCTTCGACGGGACCGGCGCCCGACACCCCTGCCGGGCGCGAACTCAGCGGGCCGCCGCGCCGCTCTCCGGGACCGGGCGCGCCGAGGTCGCATCGCCGGGGGCGGCCTGGATCGTCCGTGCCGTCGCCTCTTCGGCGGGGGCGGACTCGGGTCCAGCGGCCGGTGTCGCGACATCCTCCTTCATCGCCTTCACCTCGCTCTTCAGGATTCGCATCGACTTCCCCAGCCCGCGAGCGGCGTCCGGGAGCTTCTTCGACCCGAACAGCATGATGATCACGATCGCCACGACCAGCAGATGCCAGGGTTCCAGTCCGTTGCGGAGCATGCGTCAACCCGCCCTTTCTCTCGCTCGTTCCAGCGCGCAGGCCTTGGTGGCCACACTCGCCTTTAAAGTTGCCAGATTGCGCAACTGTACAACTCTAAGGCAGGGCAGTCGCCCCTCTGGATGAACCGGACGGATGAGGCCGTTGTACGTGCACGCCGATGGCAAGCACGCCGTCAATGTGTCCTTTCCCCGCCAGACCCATGTCGACATGCTCCGCTGCAAACTGCCCGACGTCGGTTGGAGCCGACCGCGGTCCAGTGCCATGTTCAACTCGGCCTCCGCCCCGATCGCGGACACGTTCTCGCCCAGTGTGGTGGAGGCGACGGTCGTGGCGTGGGCCGATCTGACGAACAGGGACCTGGCCACCATCGGCTCGATGGTGGCCAGGAGACGGTCGCCGAGCACATGCCAGGTCGGTCCGCCGAAGACGATGCTGTCGACGTCGAGAAGCGTCGCCGCCGTGCACACCCCCGGCCGATGCGCAACGCCAGGGGCTCGATGATGCCGTCCGCCTGTGTCCCCCTCGGCGACGGGTTTCCCAAGGCGCTCCAGGCCGCGCTGGGCGTCGGCCGGATCAAGCACGGTGTACTCACCGCCGAGCACCCCCAGGGCGATTGCCTCGTCGACGAAGGTCCGTGCGGAGCGGGCGGCGCCGAGCCCGCCGGGACGCGATCGTGTGTGAAGTGCCTGGATCCGCCCGCTTCCCGTCTGTCCGAAGCCGGGCCCGACACCGATCGCCGCGCCCGCCCGGTGTTCCGCTACCAGCCGGCCTTCACCCCGTTGTAGGCCGCACGGCAGTCGGCGTTGGTGGCCTCCGCTGCCAGCTTCTCCATGGAGTGCATCCAGACCTTCTTGGCCAGCGCCTCCAGCTCACGGGTCGCGGCGGGGACGTTCGGGGCGTACTTCTTGATCGTCGCGATCGAGGACTTGGCGAACTTGTTGCACACGGGCCCGGCGGCGTTCCGGTAGCGGGTGTCCAGGTCCGTGGCGACCGCCTTGCCGTTCTCGGTCGCCCAGGTGTTCCAGGCCGCGCACGCCACCTCGGTGAAGGCCGCCTGGTCGGCTTCGCTCAGACCCAGCACTTCGCCCAGCATGGTGTTCTTGACCTTGTCGGGGACCGTGAAGTCCACGACGGGGAACTTGTCAAAGGTTTCGAGCAGCGCCTCCTGACACGCGGGCGGCAGCGGGGCCGCCTTTGCGACGGAGGGAACGGCCTGTACGCGGGAGGGAACGGCCAGCGCGGTGGAGGGAACGGCCAGTACGGAGACGGACAGGAGAGCCGTGGTGAGGACGGTGCGCTGGACGGTACGCGAAAGACTCATGGCGGAAGTGCTCCTTGCACGGGAGGGTGTATTGGTCCAGGCACCGCATCAGCGCCTGACGGCTACTGAACGATCACCGCACCGCCGGGGTCACGGCTCCCATCGGCGGGACAGCCGGTGGCACACAAGGGCGTCGGCCGTCCGTGCGACGGGAAGATCCGCAGCGCGACCGGCGGTCCGGCGTTCACGTGGGCCGTACGCGCTCCGCGGACGAACCGGGCTCTGCTGAAGGCAGGGGCGAGTGGGTGCCCTCGGGCCGCTTCACGCCCGGTGGGAGCCGGAATCCATGGCCGCCGTTACGGCGGGAGCGCGTTTCCGGTGCGCCGGCGGAAGACCAGGAACCCGGCCGACGCGGCGCCGACGAGCCAGAGGCACTGGATCACGAGGCCCTGGACGGCCGACGCGTCGGAGAAGGCCGCCGACATGCCGGCCTGCACAGCTCCGTACGTCGGCAGGAAGCGCACGACGGCGCTGTCCGACCCGGAACTGGAGAGGGGGTTCTGCAGGGCGACATCCAGGATGCTGATCATCAGGATGGCGAACATGCCCTCCACCTCCCGGCGGAGTACCGATCCGAAGACCACGCCGAGCGCGCCGTAGGTCAGCGCCGCGCAGAACAGCGCGGCGGTGAGCAGGACGGGCCGTCGCGGCGGCCAGGTGAATCCGACCGCGGCCGTGGCGTACACGGCGACGGCGGCACAGACCAGCGTGAGCGCGGAAAGCTTGGCGAGGACGAGGTGATACCGGGGGTAGCCCGCCATCGCGAGCCGGCGGTCGAAAGCGCCTCCCGTGAAGGTGGCCGCGAACATCATGAATCCGGCAATCAGCGTGACCGCGTTCAGCGCACCGGTGATCTGGGTCAGGTGGTTGCCGGGCGGGGACAGGACCTCGCCGGTGGCGCGCAGCCGGAACGGGGCGGGCTGATCGGGAATGGTCACATAGGCGAGGGCGATCCATACGGGGATGTACACGACCACCAGCAGCATCGCGAACCGGTTGCGGGTGTGCCCGATCAACGCGTACCGCGATGCCGTGGTGAACAGGGACCAGTGCCGCCTCATGCCACCGCCTCCGCACGCGGTTCCTGGCGGTGGAGGCGCCCGTTCTCCAGGCGCCAGAGCAGGTCGAGCCGGTTGATGTCGTACGCGAGGTGGGAGACGACCAGCACCGAGCGCCCGGCGTCGCGCAGCCTGGTCGCCAGCTCCCAGAAGCGCAGATACGTCTCCCAGTCGAAACCCTGGTAGGGCTCGTCCAGCAGCAGAACGTCCGGATCGTGCATGAGCGCCAGGGTCAGATTCAGCTTCTGTCGCGAGCCCCCGCTGAGCAGGCCCGCACGCCGGTCGAGGTACTCGGTGAAGCCCAGGACCTCCATCACCTCCTCGGCCCGCCGCAGGTCCGGGAGCCCGAACGCGCTCTTGAAGAAGTCGAGGTGCTGACGGACGGTGAAGGAGTCGTCCAGAACCACGGACTGCGGGCAGTAGCCGAACCTGCCGTGGTGACGCACCGAGCCGCGGTCCGGCTTGAGTTCACCGGAGACGATCTTCAACAGGGTCGTCTTGCCGGAGCCGTTCTCCCCGACGATTCCGGCGAGGGTGCCGGGCCGTAGCCGAAGGTCGACGCCCCGGAGAACGGTGTGCCGCTGGTAGGAGTGGTGCACATCTGTGACGTCCATCGTGTCGCTCCGTCATGCCGGGTCTGGCTGATGACCGCGGAACCGTCCGCGTCGTCCGGTCTACGGAGATCTCATCCGGTCGGCCGCTCGGCGGCGCATCCGGTCCGCTCGTGCCCAACGAGCAGGCCGAGCGGCGGAAACGGTGCCCGGAAGTGCGTCGGCTCCCTGCCGTCAACCCTGTGCATGACGTGTCATCCGCGCGACGGGTCTACCGCCGAAGACCGGCCCCGAGGCCGTGGGGTGGTTAGCGTGACGGGACCGGAGTTCCGCGATCAGGTCCACGAAGGTTCCGTCCCCCGTGGTTCTGCCACGGCCTCCGGGACAAGTCCCGGACGGGTAGCGGGCGCAGGGAACCGGCCCGCCTGTCCGGAGGCCGCGGCCCGGTCCCCCGGCGGTCGCGGTTCAGGCGTGCCGGCGACGTCGCGCGCATATGAGGGAAGGTCAGTCAGCCATGCGGAGAACGTGTGTGATCGGAGCAGGTCCATCCGGTCTGGCCGCGAGCAAGGTCCTTGCCTCGCGCAATGTTCCGTTCGACTGTTTCGAGGCCGGTTCGGGCATCGGTGGGCTCTGGCGGTACGGCAACGACAACGGCATGTCGGGGGTGTACGCGTCGCTGCACGCGAACATCTCGAAGGAGAGCATGTCCTTCTCCTCGTTGGCGATGCCGGAGACCTACCCGGTCTTTCCGCACCACAGCAAGGTCCTGGCCTACTTGGAGGACTACGCCGCGTCGTTCGGTCTGCACCGCCACATCGCGTTCGGCACGGAGGTCACCTCGGTACGGCCCCTGGACGACGGTGGCTGGGAGGTCGGCCGCCGACGCCGCGGGGACACGGCCGCGACGGTGAAGACGCGGCGCTACACCGAAGTGGTGGTGGCCAACGGGCACCACTGGAACCCCCGTCTCCCGGACCCCGCCGTGCCGGGGGCCGAGGGCTTCGAGGGGTCCGTCCTCCACTCGCACGACTACCGTTCCCCCGAGTCGTACACCGGCCGGCGGGTTCTGGTGATCGGCATGGGCAACTCCGCGTGCGAGATCGCGGCGGAGATCTCTCGTACGGCGGCGCGGACCTTCCTCTCCGCACGCGACGCGACGCACGTCTTCCCCAAGATGCTGCTCGGCCGTCCGGCGGACCATTTGGTGTGGAGCCCGCTGTCCCGCCTCCCGCGATTCCTCAAGGGCCCGGCGATGGCGCTTCTTCTGCGGCTGACCCGTGGCGCACCGGCGCACTACGGGCTGCCCGAACCGGTCCGCGGCCCCCTCGCCGCTCATCCCTCCACCTCGGACGAACTCCTCGTCCAGCTGGCCCGGGGAGCGGTCACCCCGAAGCCCGGCGTCAGCTCCTTCGGCCGCGACACTGCGGCCTTCACGGACGGCAGCCGCGAACCCGTGGACGCGGTGGTGTACGCCACCGGCTATTCCCTCTCCTTCCCCTTCCTGGACCCCTCCGTCTTCGCTGCCCGGGACGGCCGCACCGAGCTCTATCTGCGTACGGTGCCGCCCCGGCTCCCCGGCCTCTACTTCATGGGTCTCGCTCAACCCGCCGGTGCGGCCTTCCCGTTGCTCGAACCACAGGCGGAATGGGTAGCCGACCTGATCACAGGAGCGGTCGCCCTGCCGTCGCCGCAGGACATGGCGCGGGCGATCTCCCGCGAGTGGCGGCGCCATGAAAGAACCTATGTGTCCACCTACCGCCACGGGATCGAAATCGACGTCCGCTCCTACCAGAGGGCCCTTCGTCGGGAACTCCGAGCGGGCCGACGCCGAGCACGCGGGGCCGTCCCGCCCCCGTCCGCCGTGGCCGGTTCCGCTCCGGCCATCGAGGCCTTGTGATCCGTTCCGCCCGGAGTCTCAGGCGGTGACCGGCGTGGACGGGAGGGCGGGGGACCGGCGACGTGCCCCCGCCGGAATCCGGCCGCTGCGGTCATCGAAGGCCTGACCACCGGCAGCGGGGGCACCGGGGCCCGCTCCGTGCGGTCGGTACGGCTGGAACGCCCGGCCGGCTCACACCGGCGCCGAGCTCTCCTCCAGCTCAGCCACGGCCCGCTCCCACAGCTCCGGCAGCAACTCCCCGAGCGGAAGCGCGCGGTCGGTCAC
Source organism: Streptomyces brevispora (assembly GCF_007829885.1). Classification (NCBI taxonomy): domain Bacteria; kingdom Bacillati; phylum Actinomycetota; class Actinomycetes; order Kitasatosporales; family Streptomycetaceae; genus Streptomyces; species Streptomyces brevispora. The sequence continues at coordinate 64,412 of NZ_VIWW01000003.1, read as the reverse complement.
GAAGGACACCTCGGCCCAGTCACCGAAGAACGACAACCCCACCCCGAAGAGGTGTCCGGGCACGAGCAGGGGCAACAGTGCGGTGCCCGTCACCTGCGTCTCCCCCAGGCTGCCCTTCTTGGCGAGCGGCATGGAGGTGGCCATGACGTTGGTGACGCGTGGCGAAAGCACCCGTCGCAGATACCACTCGGTGGGGCGGCCCGGCATGAAGCGGACCAGGTCCTGAATGGCCTGCCGCCATGTCTCGCCCCGCAACTTCCGTGTTGTCGCCATGACATGGTCCAGTCGCCGCAGCGACACGTCACCGCCGCCGGGCCCGTCCTGGGTCTCCGAGGCGACCCGCACCGGCAGTTCCAGTGGCAGGGCGAAGCAGCGGTTTCCCCAGGTCTGGTCCTCGTCGGGGCGTCGTGCGTCGACGGGCAGCACGGCCGTCACTCGGGGAAGCGGCACGCCGGAGCGGGCCGACCAGACGGACAACGCCCCGGCGAGTGCGGCCAGATGCACGTCATGGGCCGAGCCGCCGCGCGCGCCGCCGATCCGGCGGAGGGTGTCCGCCGGTACGCGCCCCCGCCACAGCCGCCGCTCCCCGGAGGGGGTGAAGGCGGCGTGCGGGCGGTGACCCCGAACGGTGAGAGAGCGCGCCACGAACTTCGTGGCCAGCCCGACGGCCGCACCCACCCGCCGGGGCACCCCGGCGCGACGGCTCCGGCCCGGTACCGGGCGCGCTGACGGCTCCCCCTCGCCCAGCATGGCCCGGAAGGTCATGGCGGCGGCCGAACCGTCCTGGCAGGCGTGGTGGAAGCGGTAGCACACGGCGTACGCGTCGGGTTCGTGGCCGTGGACCAGCCAGAGCCCCCAGTAGGCGCCGGGCTCGAACGGGGCGTTGAGCGCGGTGTGCAGGGCGCAGTCCCAGGCGGTGGGGCCATCGGCTACCACCTCGTGCACATGCCGGTCGACGTCGAAGTCCGCGTCCGGCTGCCACCGGGACCGCCGACCGCCCTCGACCCGGCTCGTGAGCAGGGGCAACAGGCCGAGGCGGAAGCCCACATACGCGCGAAGATCCGCCAGGGCCGGGGGTGGACCGCTGAGGTACGCGACACCGCCGGCGTCCCAGCGGACATCGGGTCGCCGGCGCTCCAGATTGAGGAACGCGCGGTCGACCGAATGGGTGGGGTGGCGGGGCGAAGGAATGGACTGACCGGGCCGGGCGGACGGGGTGGAACGGCCGGACGGCTCGGACTGAGTGGACTGCTCAAGATCAGGCATGGGGCTTCGGAGCTCCGATTCTGGCCGAGGGCGACAGCAGGGCGACAGCCCTGACGGCAGGAGAGACAGGGGCGACACGAGCGGGCGGCCGGCAGGAGGCCACCGGCGCCGGGCAGCACGCCCCCGGCCGGCCGCGGCACAACGCTGCCCGGACCGGCCGACCATCAGAATGACCACCGGCCGGAGCCGGTCCGTCCGGTGCCCACAGGCCGCGCCGGCCCGGCAGCCCGTTTCCGGTCAGGGCCGGGGCCGCCGGCCGCATCCGCCCCGCAGGCCTCCGGGCCCCTGTTCCCATGCCGTGATTGGTCTGCCTCCCCGCGCTTCCCGCAGCCGCCGACGACACGGCGACCCCCCAGCAGGCCGATCCACGACCCCCACCGGCAAGTTCCCCCGAAAGGAGGACGGCGCTCGGATCGCGCCCGTACACCTCCGCCCGTGTCCTGCCTGTCGCGTTCACCGGGCAGCCCGGCCTGCGGTGCTGCCTCTCCGAACCAGCCCGGCGCGCACGGTTCGCGGTGTGGCGTACTCCGTTCGGGTGAGCAGGAGGAATCGAGGCTCTCGGCCCGCCCACCGTCTGACATTGTGTGCCGTGCGCCGGAGGTCACCGGGCCGGAGCAGGCCTGAGGAACCCCTGGCCGGACAGGGCGTCGGAGCACCGGACCGGCCGGATCGGCCGGACCGTGCACGGTGCGACCGCCAGTGGCGCTCCGCGTCGCAGGACGGCCGATGGCATGCCGCTCTGCCGCACCCGGTCGCCGCAACGGCGGCACCCCGCCTCCGCACACGGTCGCGGGACCGCCCCTCTCACTGCCCTTGGAGCCATGCTCGTGCACGTCGCCCTCACCGGCGCCACCGGATTCCTCGGACTGCGCCTGTTGCGTCGCCTGCTCGACACGCACCCATCGGTGACGGTCCTGGCCCACGCGGGATCGGGGGACGCTCTGCACCGGATCACCCGGTTCTTCGAACTGACCGGCTCACCCGAGACGTTCACCGCCAGGCTCCCCGGCCGTTTACGAGTGGTGGAGACGGATCTGGCGCAGCCTCGGCTGGGCCTGTCCGGGCGGACCTTCCAGAAGCTGGCCGACGGTCTGGGCGCGATCTGGCACAGTGCGGGCAACATCAATCTGGAGGGGAATCTCCCCGAGCTGCGCCGGACCAACGTCGAAGGCACCCGGCACGTGCTGGAGTTGGCTGCCGCCGGCCGCCGGAAACCTCTGGTCCGTCATGTGAGCACCGCGTTCGTGGCCGGGGCGCGGCGGGACGGAGTGGCGTACGAGGACGAGCTGGACGACGTCTGCGGTTTCGAGAACGCCTACGAACGGTCCAAGTACGAGGCGGAGCTGCTGATACACGCGTGGTCCCGGGAGCACCGCCGCCCGGTCCTGGTGCTGCGGCCGAGCATCCTGGTCACTGACCTGCCGCCGCACCCCGAACTGCCGTCGCACCCGCTGCAGGTCATCGAGCGGATCCTGCGGGACGCGCGGTGTGCCGCCGACCCCGGAGGGCCCGGCAGCCGGGACAGTGACGAGAGCGCGTCCAGCGGCTTTCCCGGACCACGGGATCGCGGGCCTCGCAGCTCCGGCCCGGCCGGCCGGTCCCTCATCCGGACGGTGGGACATCCGCACGGCCGGCTGAACCTGTTGCAGGTGGAGCACGCGGCCGAGGTCATGGTGCGGCTGGCCGGCCTGGCGCCCTCGGGCGGGGTCGACACGTACCACGTCGTCCATGACCGCGATGTGCCCGTACCGACGGTCGTGGACCTGCTGGAGCGGCTGGTCCCGCTCTCGATCGACCTGGTCGCCACCAAGCCGGACACCCCGTCAGCGCTGGAGGCGCTGCTGGACTTCTATCCGGGCATGACGGCATACCTCGCCCACCGGCGGCGGTTCGACGACACCCGGGTCAGGACCCGGCTGGGGCCGTCGGCGGCCTCCGCACCGGTGGGCCTCGACTACCTCTGGTCCGGTCTGGCGCCGCGGGGCAGGGCCCTCGTCCTGTCGCCGGGCACTCCCCCGGCCGTCCTCCCGTCCGTCCGGTACGCCTGACCAGCAGACGTCCTCTCCCGTTGGAGCCCTTGCATGTCCGTCCTCACCGTTGCCGGCACTCCCGCCGCGTCCCCGCCGGTCTTCTCGCCCGAGGGGATCGCGGCCGGTGCCCGGCAGATCCGGAACCCCGCCCACGTCGTCAGCGGGCCGGACGGCCGTGAGCTGGGGATCGCGACCGGTCCCGTACCCGGCGGCCCGGTGCTCGGTACGCTGCCGCCGCTGTACCCCGAGTGGCTCGGCGGTCGCACCTTCTGCGAGGCACACGGCGTCCGCTTCCCCTATGTCGCCGGTGAGATGGCGAACGGCATCGCGACCACCCGGATGGTCTCGGCGATGGCACGGGCCCAGATGCTCGGCTTCTTCGGGGCAGGGGGGCTGGCCTACCCCGATGTGGAGCGGGCCGTGCACGCGCTCGCGCAGGAGCTGGAGTCCCGCCCGAACTGGGGCGTCAACCTCATCCACTCACCGGCCGAACCGGAACTGGAGTTCCGCGTAGCCGAGTTGCTGCTGCGCTGCGGTGTCCCCCGGATCTCCGCGTCGGCGTTCATGGAGCTGACCCCGGCGGTCGTGCTGTGCTCGGCGCACGGGCTGCGCCGGGGCGCGGACGGCGCCGTCGTCCGGCGCACGCGCCTGCTCGCCAAGGTCTCCCGGCCCGAGGTGGCCGAGAGGTTCCTCTCCCCCGCCCCGCCCGTGCTGCTGGACCATCTCGTCGCCCGGGGGAAGCTCACCCGGCAGGAGGCGGATCTGGCGGCCCTGGTGCCGGTGGCCGAGGACATCACCGTGGAGGCGGACAGCGGTGGGCACACCGACAACCGGCCGCTGTCGGCCCTGCTGCCGAGGATCGCGGCCCTGCGCGACACCCTGTGCCATCGGTTCGGCTACCGTCGGCCGGTCCGGCTCGGCGCGGCCGGCGGCCTCGGCACACCGGACGCGGTGGCCGCCGCCTTCGCCCTCGGTGCGTCCTACGTGGTCGTCGGGTCGGTGAACCAGACGGCCACCGAGGCGGGCCTGTCCGACGAGGCCAAGGCGATGCTCTGCGACGCGGACATCTCCGACGTGACCATGGCACCGGCGGCCGACATGTTCGAGCTGGGCGTGCAGCTTCAAGTGCTCTCACGTGGAACGATGTTCGCCCAGCGGGCCGGCCGGCTCCATGCTGCGTACCGGGCCCACGGTTCGCTGGAGGAGATTCCGCCCGCACTGCGGGCCACGATCGAACGCGACGTGCTGCGCGCCCCGTTCGACGAGGTCTGGCAGCGCACGCGCGCGTTCTGGGAACGGCGTGATCCCGCGGAGATCACCCGTGCGGAGGCCGACCCGAAGCACCGAATGGCCCTGGTCTTCCGCTGGTACCTGGGGAGCTCCAGCCGGTGGGCGATCACCGGCGAGGGGTCGCGGCGGACCGACTACCAGATCTGGTGCGGTCCGGCGATGGGCGCGTTCAACCGGTGGGTGGCGGGCACGTTCCTGGCCGAGCCGGCGAACCGGTCCGTGGTGCAGATCGCGCTCAACCTGCTCGAAGGGGCCGCGGTACTCACCCGCGCCCATCAACTGCGAACCTACGGAGTTCCCTTGCCGACCGAGGCGTTCGCCTACCCGCCGCGCGAGCTGGCGTGAGCGGCACCGGCGCCGCCGCGGCGTCAGCAACGACAGCCCGACCCGGAGGAGAGACCGTGCCCGGCCCACCCCACCGCCAGGTCCCCGTCGCCGTGGTCGGCGTCGGCGCCCTGGTGCCCGGCGCGACGGACGCGGCCGGCTACTGGCGGATCGTGACCGGTCGTCGTGACCTGATCACCGAGGTACCCGCCTCGCGTTGGAGCGTGGAGGACCACTACGACCCGGACCCGGCTGCCCCCGACAAGACGTATGCCCGTCGGGGCGCCTTCCTCTCCGAGGTCGACTTCGACCCGATGGCCTACGGGGTGCCCCCCGCCAACCTGCCTGCGACGGACACCTCCCAGTTGCTCGCCCTGATGGTCGCCGACCAGGTGTTGACCGACGCCGGCGGTCTGGCCGGGGTCGACCGGGACCGGACCGGCGTCGTCCTCGGCGCGGCCGCCCTGGAACTGCTTCCGCACATGTACGGGCGCGCCCAGCGCCCGGTGTGGCTCGCGGCGCTGCGGGAGAGCGGATTCGGTGAGACCGAGGCACAGGCCGTGTGCGACCGCATCTCGGCCCGATTCGCACCGTGGCGGGAATCGACCTTCCCCGGACTGCTCGGCAACGTCGTCGCGGGCCGGATCGCCAACCGGTTCGACCTGCACGGCATCAACCACACCACCGACGCCGCCTGTGCCAGTTCCCTGGCGGCCCTGTCGACGTCGGTCGGTGAGCTGTCCCTCGGCCGGGCCGACCTGGTGATCAGCGGAGGCGTGGACACCGGGAACGACATCGGCATGTTCCTGTGCTTCTCCAAGACGCCCGCGCTGTCTCCCAGCGGTGACTGCCGTCCGTTCTCGGCCGCGGCCGACGGCACCATGCTGGGCGAAGCGGTCGTCATGTACGCGTTGAAGCGGTTGTCCGACGCGGAGCGGGACGGCGACCGGATCCACGCGGTGATCCGGGGCATCGGCACGTCTTCCGACGGCAGGAGCACGGCGATCTACGCCCCACTGCCCGACGGCCAGGCGCGGGCCCTGCGACGCGCCTACGAGGATGCGGGCTACGGGCCGGAGACCGTGGAGCTGGTGGAGGCGCACGGGACCGGTACGAAGGCCGGGGACACCGCCGAACTGGCCGCGCTCAAAGAGGTGTTCGGCGCTTCGGGCCGCACGGACGGTCAGTGGTGTGCGATCGGCTCGGTCAAGTCGCAGATCGGCCACACCAAGTGCGCGGCGGGCGCTGCGGGGCTACTCAAGGCCGTCATGGCCCTGCACCACAAGGTCCTTCCGCCGACCGTGAAGGTCGACCGGCCGAACCCGGCGGCCGCCGCTGCGGACGGCCCGTTCTACGTCAACACGGAGACCCGTCCGTGGGTGCGGTCCGCCGGACATCCACGCCGGGCATCGGTGTCGAGTTTCGGTTTCGGCGGCAGCAACTTCCACGTCACGCTGGAGGAGTACGTGCCCCGGGGCGCCGCGGGCCGCGCGGCTCCGCGCCACCGTTCCGCCCCTAGCGAACTCGTCCTGTTCAGTGGGGCTTCCCCGTCGGACCTCGCGGCGCCGCGGGCGGACGACAGTCGTCCGCTGGCCGTTCTGGCACGGGAGAGCCACGCGTCCTTCTCACCCGCCGCCCCGATGCGGCTGGCCGTCGTCGCCACCGATGTCGAGGACCTGCGGGAGAAACACGCGCAGGCAATCGCGCTTATCCGGCAGCGACCCGGCACCGCGTTCTCGACGCCGACCGGTGTCCGGTACGCGTGCGGGGAGGCCGAACCCGGCCGCATCGGCTTCCTGTTCCCGGGACAGGGGTCCCAGTACGTCGGGATGGGAGCGGATCTCGCGATGCTGGCACCTACCGCCCAGGCCGTGTGGGACCGGCTGGGCGGCGCCCGCTTCGACGGACAGCCCCTGCACCGGGTCGTGTTCCCGCCGCCCGCCTTCACCGACGGGGAACGCACCGCCCGGCGGAACCTGCTGGATGCCACCGAGTGGGCGCAACCCGCATTGGCGGTACACGCCCTGGCCCTGCTGGAGGTGGTGCGCGAACTGGGTCTGCGGCCGGACTGCGTGGCGGGTCACAGCTTCGGCGAGCTGGTGGCGCTGCACTGCGCGGGAGCTCTGGACGCCGGCTCGCTCGTGGATCTGGCCCGTCGCCGCGGTGAGCTGATGCGCGACGCGGCGGTCACCCCGGGCGGGATGCTGGCGGTGGCGGCGGACCGCGTGCACGTGGCGGAGGTGCTGTCCGGTGGCGGCTTGAGCGACATCTGGCCGGCCAACCACAACTCCCCGCGCCAGATGGTTCTTTCGGGGTCGTGGGAGGCGGTCGCGCGTGCCGAGAAGGCGTTCTCGGCCAAGGGGACCGGCACCCGCCGGCTGGCCACGTCGGCTGCCTTCCACAGCCCGCTGGTCGAACCGGCCGTCGAACCGCTCGCCGAGTACCTGCGCACGGTGCCTCTCACGGAGCCCAGGATCGAGGTCTACGGCAACGCCGACGCGGCGCCGTACCCGTCGTCACCCGACGAGGTGCGCCGCCGGATCGCCGGTCATCTCGCTTCCCCGGTGCTCTTCCAGGACCAGATCGAGGCAATGTACGCGGCGGGGGTGCGGACCTTCGTCGAGGTCGGCGCGGGCGCGGCGCTGACCGGCCTGGTCGGACAGATCCTCGGCGACCGCGAGCACGCGGCCGTTCCCCTGGACCGGCCGGCCCGGCACGGCGCCGACACCCTGCACGCCGCGCTCGGCGAACTCGCCGTACGCGGCGTCCCCCTCGACCTCGACACTCTCTGGGCGCCGTACGCCCATGGGACCCCAGCGAAGGAGCACGAGCCCCGAATGACCGTGAAGATCAGCGGAGCCAACTGCGGTCAGTTCCCCCCACCCCGCGCCGCGTCCGCCGAACCGCCGCCCGCCCCGGAGCGCGAGCCCGGACGCGAGCCCCAGCCTTCCCCCGCACACGTTTCCGCGTCCGACATCCCGGCGGCCCCCATGCCCGCGTACGTCCCCTCCCCCGTCCACACCGCGCAGCCGTCGGCGTACGGTACGGCTTCCGCACCATGGCAGCCGGAGCTCGAACCGGTACCCGAGGCCGGTGCTCCTCACGACTCCGGGGCCGGGAGCGGGGGCGCCGCCGACGGTGATTGGTACGCCGCCGTCGAGAGTGTCCAGCGGCAGACGGCGCAGACCCACGCGGCCTGCCAACGCATGCTGACGGAAAGCCACATGACCTTTCTGCGGATGACCGAGACGACCCTGGCCGCGATGCTCGGGGTACCGCACGCGGGTGGATCCACGGACGTACACGCGGGTGGGGCCATGGACATGCCTGTCTCCGCGCCGCCGCTGCCGCTGCCGCTGCCGCGCTCCTCGTCGCCGCGAGGCGTACCGGCACCCGTGGCGCCGCCGGCTCCGGTCGCGACCGTTGTTCCGTCAGCGGCGCCTCCGCCCGCCCCCACCCCTCCTGTGCGCGTCGGGTCCGGTTCCGCGCCTTCCCCCGCACCGGCAACCGCTTCCGCTCCCGCCGATGGCGCGGTGCCCCTGTCGCCGACGGAGCTGGAGGAGTTGCTCCTGTCGGTGGTGGCCCGGCTCACCGGCTATCCCACCGCCATGCTCAACATGGACATGGAGCTGGAGGCGGATCTGGGCGTCGACTCCATCAAGCGCGTCGAGATCCTGTCGGCCGTCCGCCGGCAGTTGGGTGACGTGGCAACGGGAGACGTCGCGCAGCTCGGCAGGCTCCGTACGCTGCGCGAGATCGTCGAGGCGCTCACCGGCGGCGCCCGGCCCGCCGAGGCCCCGGTGCCGGACGTCCGCGCCGTGCCCGGCCTCCCCCAAGAGGCCTCCGTCCTCCAAGACGCCTCCGTCCCCGCGGTGGCGGAGACCGTCGAGCATGCCGGACCCTCCGGAACCACCGAGGTCTCCACCGTCCCCGAACTGCCCGCCCCGCGCACCGGGTCCGGCGAGCGGACTCCGCTGACGAGGCTGGTACCGCGCACGGTGGAGTCGCCGCCGTCCGGGCTGATCACGGCGGGACTGCTGGACGGCCCCGTCACGGTGACCGGCGAGGGCGCGGACGGGTGCGGAGTCGCCGGCCTCGTCGCCCGGAAACTGACGGAGCGCGGCGTGGACGCCACCGCCGTGGCGGAAGTGCCCTCGCACGCACGCGGTGTCGTCCATCTCGGCGGGCTCACCGCGAACGGCACGCCGGACGGGGCGCGGGAGGTCCACCGGTCGGCACTGCGCGCGGCGCGAGCGGTGGCGGCGGCGGCACGAGCGGCCGGGGGCGGCGGGCTGTTCGTCACCGTTCAGGACACCGGGGGCGACTTCGGGCTCGGAGGCCACGAACCCGGCCGTGCGTGGCTGGGCGGGGTCGCCGGTCTGGCCAGGACCGCGGCGAAGGAATGGCCGGACGCCTCGGTCAAGGCCATCGACTGCCGACGGGGCGACCGGGACGACGAGGACGTCGCCGAGGCGATCGTGCGCGAACTGCTCGAAGGCGGAGCCGACTCGGAGGTCGGCCTGCGCGCGGACGGCACCCGCACCCTCCTGCGGCTGGTACCCGAGCAGGTGGCGCCCGACGGCACACGGCGGATCTCCTCCGCGTCGGTGATCGTGGCCACCGGAGGGGCCCGCGGGGTGACCGCCGCGGCGTTGCTCGACCTGGCCAGGGCCCACCGCCCGCGGATCGTGCTGCTGGGAAGGACGGAGCCGGCCGCCGAGCCCGCCGGACTGGCAGCGGCGACCGACGAACCGGCGCTCACCCGCCTGCTCGCGGAACGCTCCGCCCTGGACGCGGCGGACTCGTCGCCCGCCCGGATCGCGGAGCGGGCCCGGGCGATCCTGGCCGCGCGCGAGGTGCGGGCGACAGTGGCGGGGCTGGAGGCCGCGGGGTCGCCCGTCCGGTACATCCGGGTGGACGCCCGCGACGGTGACGCCCTCGCCGCTGCCCTGCGCGACGTACGCGAGACATGGGGGCCGGTCACCGGCATCGTGCACGGCGCGGGGGTACTGGCCGACAGGCTGATCGGCGACAAGACCGACGAGCAGGCCGAGCTGGTGATGTCCACCAAGGTGGACAGTCTGCGGGCGTTGCTTGCGGCGACGGCGGACGACCCCCTGGACACCATCTGCCTCTTCTCCTCGGTGGCCGCCGTGTTCGGGAATCCGGGGCAGGCCGACTACGCGATGGCCAACGAGGTCCTCCATCAGGTCGCGTCAGCCGAGCAGACCCGCCGCCCCGGCTGCCTGGTGCGGTGTGTGGCCTGGGGCCCCTGGCAGGGCGGCATGGTCACCCCGGCCCTGGCCGCGCACTTCGGCCTGTCCGGGGTCCCGCTCATCCCCCTGGACCAGGGCGCTGCGGCCTTCACGGCCGAGCTGGACGGCACGGTCGGCGAGGCCCGCGTCGTGCTTGCTGCGGGGGACGATCCGGCCGCCCTGTCCCCGGCAGGTGATCCGCGCAGCGCACAGTTGCTGGTCCGCTCGGACACCCTGCCGCAGCTGGCCGACCACGCGCCCGCCGGGGTTCCCGTGCTGCCCGTGGCCCTGGTCCTGAACTGGTTCGCAGCCGCGGCGACGGCCTGGCTGCCGGATGCCGGACAGCTGGTTCTGCGCGATCTGCGCGTCTACAAGAAGTACGCCCTGCCTGCGCTGCGGGGCGTGGGCCACCGGATCACCGTGCTCGGCAGCCGGGGCGCGCCCGGTTCGGTTGCGGGGCTGGAGGCGGAACTGCGGGGCGAGGACGGACTGGCGCACTTCCGGGCGGTCCTGGACACCGGGGACGGCAGGCCCGATGCCTCCGGTTGGGGCACCCCGGACGGCCTGAAGCCTCTCGCGCGGACCGAGTCGTACGACGGAAAGGTCCTCTTCCACGGCCCGCGCTTCCACGCACTGCGCTCGGTGCGCGGCGTCTCGGAGCATGGCGCCGAGGCGACCGTCGCGGGCCTGCGCGCCCTGGACTGGACAGGTGAGCACTGGCCGCTCGATCCGGCCGCCGTGGACGGCGCGCTCCAACTCGCCCTGCTCTGGGGCGAGGAGGTGCTCGGGTCGGCGACGCTGCCGATGGCCGTCGCCGAGTGCAGGGTGCATCGGCACGGCCCGGTGGACGGCACCGTGCGGTGTGTGGTGCGGGGACGGAAGGCGCACGACACGGGGGCGCGCTGCGACGCAGCACTGATCGACGCCGACGGGTCCGTCCGGCTGGAACTGATCGGTGTCGAGCTCGTCCGCCGCCCCTCCTGACCCTGCCCCCTGCCCCCGGCCTCCGCCCCGCCGTGAAGTGAGACCCGCATGCCTGTCGAACCCATCGCCGTCGTCGGCCGGGGCTGTGTGCTGCCCGGCGCGCTCGACCCGGACACGTTCTGGGAGAACATCGCCGCCGGCCGCCTGAGCCTGTCGGCCGCCCCCGCGGACCGGTGGCGACTGCCGCGCCACTGGGCCATGGGCTCGGTGGACGACCACCTCGACCGCACCTGGACCGACGTCGGCGGTTACGTCCACGGGTTCGAATCCGTCTTCGATCCGAGCGGCTTCCGGATCGCCCCGGAGCGGATCGCGTCGCTGGACCCGCTCTTCCACTGGGTCCTGTACGGGGTGCGGCAGGCCCTCACCGAGGCGGGCCGCACGGGCCCGCTGCCGCGCGGGGGCCTGGTGCTGGGGAACCTGTCGTATCCCACACCCGCCGGGGCGGCCTTCGCCGAGCACGTCTGGCTGTCGGCGCAGCGGCCCCCGCTCCGTGACGCCCTGCTGACGGGTGAGCGCCGTGCACGCCCCGACGCCCGCAACCGCTTCTCGTCCGGGCTGCCCGCCCGGCTCGCGGCCCGCGCGCTCGGCCTCGGTGCCGGGGCGTGGTCCCTCGACGCCGCCTGCGCGTCCTCGTTGTACGCGATCAAGCTGGCGTGCGACCGGCTGCACGACGGCACGGCCGACCTGATGGTGGCCGGCGCGGTGAGCCGCCCCGATCCCCTCTACCTTCACGTGGGCTTCTGTGGACTGTCCGCGACCAGCCGCACAGGGTGCAGCCGCCCCTTCCACCGGGACGCGGACGGGCTGGTGCACGGCGAGGGCGCCGGGTTCGTCGCCCTGATGCGACTGTCCGGGGCCCGCGCCGCCGGCCTGCCGGTGCTCGGCGTGATCCGCGGGGTGGGGCTGTCCAACGACGGGCGTGGTTCCGGGCTGATCAGCCCGTCGGAGGAGGGCCAGGTACGGGCCATGCGGCTGGCGTACGACGTGGCGGGGGTCCCTCCCGAGTCGGTGTCGCTCGTCGAGTGTCATGCGACGGGAACGCCGGTCGGTGACGCGGTGGAGGCACGTGGCATGGCCAGGGTCTTCGGGGCGACGGACGACCTTCCCATCGGTTCGGCGAAGTCGAACGTCGGGCACCTGCTTGCCTCGGCGGGCGTGACGGGGCTGCTGAAGGTGCTCGGTGCGATGCGGGCGGGGGTCCGCCCGGCGACGCTCGGCGCACAGCGACCGCCGGACGTGCTGGCTGGCACGCCGTTGCGGGTGCTGACCGCTTCGGAGGAGTGGGCGGGGCCGCGGAGGGCGGCGGTGAGCGCGTTCGGCTTCGGCGGCACCAACGCCCACCTGATCGTCGACCCGCCGGAGACCGTCCCCGTGTCCGCCGTTCGTCGCGGTGGACCGGCCGCCCATGCACCGGCTCCGGCTCCGGCACTCGACGCGCCGGGCGCCCGTGCACAGGTGGCGATCGTGGCCGTCGGTGCCAGGGTCGGCGAGGGGACGTCCACCGAGGACTTGCGCCGGGCGTTGCTGGGTGGTGAACGGCGCGGTCCCGTCACGGAGATCGCCGTGGAACTGACGGACCTGTGCTTCCCGCCGCTGGCCCTGGAGCGGACCGTGCGTCATCAGCTCCTGGTACTGGAGGCCGCTCGGGAGGCCGTGAAGAAGGTGAGTCTGCCCCGCGAGCGGACCATGGTGGTCATCGGTACGGGGGTGGACCCCGAGGTGGCCCGCGCGGGTGCCCGCTGGAGGGTGCCGTTCTGGCTGGAACAGGCGGGGGCACCCGCCACCGGTCCCTCGGCGGATCTCGCACGGGACGCGTTCACTCCCCCCATGACGGCAGAGGGGGTGGTGGGCAGCATGCCGAACCTCGCGGCGAACCGCATCAGCACCCAACTGGATCTGGCCGGACCCGGGTTCACGGTGTCCGCGGAGGAGGAGTCCGGCCTGGTCGCGCTGGAACTCGCGGCTCGGGCCATCCGGTCGGGGGAGGCCGACGCCGCTCTCGTCGGCGCCACCGACCTGTCCTGCGAGGCGGTCCACCGGGCCGCCCTGCGGGAGCTCGGTCGCGAGGACGAGCCCGGGGACGCGGCCGTCGTCCTGGTCCTCAAGTCCCTGGACGCCGCACGCAGGGACGGCGACACCGTCGTGGCCCTGCTGGACGAGGGGGCCGTCGGCAAACCCGACATGGTCATCGGGGACGGCCCCGACGCGGTGTTCGATCCGTCGTCGGTCTTCGGGCGTGCTCACGCGGCGTCCGGGCTGGTCTCCGTAGCGGTCGCGGCGCTCTCGCTCCAGCACCGCGCGGTGCCCCGTCCGGGCGGGCCCGCGGACGCCGCGGCCGCCGCCCACACGGCGCTGGCCGTGGTCGTACCCCTGGAAGGGCCGGCCGCGAGCGTACGGCTGCGCGCGGGGGACGCCCTGCCGTGGCTGCGGGGTCCGGCTCCGCGCCTGCATGTCTTCTCGGGGGCCGATCGTCAGGAGGTACTGGCCGCGCTGGACTCCGGTACGCGGTCCTCGGCCGGCCCGGCCCGCCTGGCACTCGTTGTCGACGGCGACACGGTGCCGGCCGGCCGCAGGGAAGCCGCCCGCCGCTGGCTGACGGAGGGCGGGGTCCGCCCTGCCGATCTGCTGTACCGGGACGGGCCGGTCACCGGGCAGACCGCCTTCGTGTACACGAACGGCTCGGCCGCGTACCCCGGGATGGGCAACGAGCTGATGCTCGCCCTGCCGTCGCTGGGCGAGGCCGTACGGGAACGGCACCGGGAGATGACCACCCGGCTGCGGTCGCGGGCGGAGCCCGGAGTCCTCGGCCAGATCTGGGCCGCCGCCGAACTGGCCGTCTTCCACACCGTTTTCAGCCGCGACGTGCTCGGGCTGCGGCCGCACGCCGCGCTCGGGTACTCCTCGGGCGAGTCGACGGCGCTCGTCGCGCTGGGGGCCTGGCCGGACGCCTCGGGGCTGTACGAGGCCGTCCGGGACAGCGGTCTGTTCACGACCGAACTCACGGGTGAACTGCGGGCGGTCCGGCGCTACTGGCGGCAGCGGGGCATCCAGGGCTCCCAGTGGTCGAGCTATCTCGTCGGGGCACCGCTGGAAACCGTCCGCGCGGAGCTTGCCGCAGAGGCCGCGGTCCATCTGATGGCGGTGAACGCGCCCGGCGTCTGCGTCATCGGCGGCGAGTCCCGGGCGTGCGCGGCCGCCGTGTCCAGGATCGGCGCCGACCGGGCGATCGAGTTGGACTACGACCTGGCGGCCCACGCCCCGGAGCTGGCCGAGGTCTCGGAGGTGTGGCGCGAGGTCCACCGCCGTCCCACGGTCGAGGTGCCCGGGGTGCGGTTCTACAGCGGGGCCACCGGGAAGGCGTACCGGCCGACGGCCGAGCGGGCCGCCGAGGCGATCACCGCCCAGGGACTCGACACGATCGACTTCGCGGCCACGGTCGAACGGGCGTGGGCGGACGGTGTCCGGGTCTTCGTGGAGCACGGGCCGCGCAGGCTGTGCACCGGCTGGATCAAGCGGGTGCTCGGCGACCGGGAGCATGTGGCCGTCGCGCTGGACGCGTCGGGGGACACCGGGCTGCGGCAGCTGTGCCTCGCGGTCGGCGAACTCGTCGTCGCCGGTGTGCCGGTGCAGGCCGACGCGGTGTTCGCCCGGCTCGCCGAGGCCTCGGCGGAACTCCCCCCGCCCGGCCCCGCCGTCAACGTTCCCGTACCCCCTTCTCCGTGTCTACCGCTCCTGGAGCCTGCTGTGACCGTTCTGCCTCGGGCACCCGAGCTGGCCCCGGTACCGGACCGGTGCCCCGGCCCGCCCACCGCTTCCCCCACCGCACCGGACCGTACCCCCGGCCGCGTCACCGCCCCGGCGGACCAGGAGTCCGGCCGCCTCTCCACCCGCGTCGCCGTCGCCGTACCCTCGCTGCCTGCCGAAGGCACCCAGGAACCGGGCACTGCGGAGGCCGGAGCCGTGGTCGCCCGGCACGCTCTTCGGGTCGCCGCGCTGCACCAGGAGGTCATGGCCCTGCACACCGAGGCCCATCAGCGGTTCCTACGGGTGTCCGCACTCGCCGTCAGGGCGCTGACGGCCGCCGGCACGAAGAGAACCGGGCCCGGCCGCGCTCCCGTACGGCCGCCCGCGCCCACCTCGCCGCTGCCTGCCCCCACGCGCTCCGCGCCCCGTCCGCTGCCGTTGCCGGCTCCCCCGGCGGAAGCGGCGTCGCCCGTGCCTGCTCCGAAGCCGGGGCCGAAGTTCGACCGCGCCCAACTGGAGCACCTCGCCTCCCGCGAGATCTCCGCCCTGTTCGGTCCGCGCTTCGCCGAGCAGGACGGATACGCGGTACAGACCCGAATGCCCGAGCCGCCCATGCTGTTCGCCGACCGGGTCACCGGCCTCGACGCGGTTCCCGCGGCGCTCACACTGCCGGGTCCGGTACGCACGGACGGGAGGATCTGGACGGAGACCGACGTTCTGCCCGGCAGCTGGTACCTGGACTCCACGGGGCGTATGCCGGCCGGCCTGCTGATCGAGGCGGGCCAGGCCGATCTGCTCCTGCTCAGCTGGCTGGGTGTCGACCTCCTCAACCGGGGCGAGCGCGCCTACCGGCTGCTCGGCTGCGAGGTGACGTTTCACGGCACCCCGCCGAAAGCGGGCGACACCCTGAGCTTTGAAATCCATGTCGACGGCCATGCGGAGGCCGACGGCGTCCGGCTGGCCTTCTTCCACTACGACTGTTACGTGGGCGGCGAGCTGCGGCTCAGCGTCCGCGAGGGCCAGGCCGGGTTCTTCACCCCGGCGGAACTCGCCGGCAGCGGCGGTGTCCGTTGGGATCCCGCCGAGCACGCACCCGGCGACGACCTGCCGCTCGACCCGCCTGCCGTGCGCTGCGAACGGACCCGCTTCGGCGCGGACCGGGTGCGGGCCCTGGCACAGGGGCGGCCCGCGGACTGCTTCGGGCCCGGCTGGGAGGCGACGGCGGCCCACGTGCGCTCGCCCGCGATGGACGAGGGCCGTCTGCTACTGCTGGACGAGGTCACCGCGTTCGACCCGGCCGGAGGGCCGTGGGGGCGGGGGTATCTGCGCGCCGAGACCTCGTTGTCCCCGGACGACTGGTTCTTCACCGGGCATTTCAAGAACGACCCCTGCATGCCGGGCACTCTGATGCTCCAGGGCGGTCTCCAGGCGATGGCGTTCTACCTGACGGCCATGGGCTTCACCGTCGACCGGGACGGCTGGCGCTTCGAACCGGTCAGCGAACACCCCTCCAGGGCCATGTGCCGGGGCCAGGCGACCCCGGAGGGCCGGCGGGTCGTCTACGAGGTGTTCGTTCGCGGCGTCTCCGCCGGACCGGTGCCGACGCTCTACGCCGAGGTCCTCGGCTCGGTGGACGGAACGAAGGCGTTCCTGGGCCGCGACATGGCACTCCAACTGGTCCCGGACTGGCCGCTGTCGCACTGGCGGCACTCGGGCCCGCCCGCCGTGCAGACCGGCGGCGCCCCGGTGCCGCTGCCGCGGCTCGCCGGGTTGGCCGGGCACCGGGAGGAGAAACCGGTGGCTGTGGCGGCCGACGGATTCCCCTTCGACTACACCTCGCTGCTGGCATGCGCCTGGGGCAGGCCGAGCGAGGCGTTCGGCGCCATGTACGAGCCGTTCGACGGCACCCGCAGGGTGGCCAGGCTCCCCGGCCCGCCGTACCACTTCATGAGCCGGATCGTGTCGGTGGACGGGCCGCAGGCCGGAATGCGGGAAGGCAGCGTCGTCGTCGCCGAGTACGACGTGCCCGCCCGAGCTTGGTATTTCGAGCAGACCGGTGGCAGCGCCATGCCGTTCGCCGTCCTCCTGGAGATCGCGCTGCAACCCTGCGGGTGGCTCGCCTCGTACGTGGGCAGCGCGATGACCAGCGAGACGGACCTGCTGTTCCGCAACCTCGACGGATCGGGAACGGTCACCGGCGAGGTCACTCCGGCGACGCGTACGGTCCGCACCAGGGCCGAGCTGACGCGCGTCTCGCACAACGGAGACATGATCATCGAGTCGTTCCGGGTGACGTGCACGGCCGACGACGTGCCGGTGTACGAACTCTCCACGGTCTTCGGGTACTTCCCACGGTCGGCCTTCGAGAACCAGCAGGGTCTCGCGACGTCGGCGGATGAGCGGGCGCAGCTCGACGAACCCTGCGGCCGTACCGTCGATCTGACCACCCGTCCCGCCCGGTACTGCGCCGGGGAGCCGCGTCTGCCGGGCCCGATGTTGCTGATGCTGGACCGGATCACGGGTTACTGGCCGGAGGGGGGAAGCGCGGGACTCGGCCGGTTGCGTTCGGAGAAGGACGTTCGCCCGGGCGCCTGGTTCTTCCGGGCCCACTTCTTCCAGGACCCGGTCCAGCCGGGCTCGTTGGGTCTTGAGGCCATGTGCCAGCTCCTCCAGTACCACCTGCTCGAACGCGGAGCGGCCGACGGCGTGCCCAGCCCCGCGTTCGAACCGGTACTGCCCGGCCGCGAGGCGGCCTGGACATATCGCGGCCAGATCACCCCGGCGAACCGGCTGATCCGAGTGGACATGGACATCGTGGAGAGCGGCACGGACGCACGGGGTCCCTATGCCGTGGCGGATGCCTCGCTGTGGGGCGATGACACATGCATCTACCGGGTGCGGGGGCTGGGTATGCGCGTGGTGCCGGGGGCAGCCCGCGTGCCGTGGGACGCTCCGGTACGGAACCTCCACTCGGACCGAAGCCAGGGTGCCTCGACCGCCTGAGGAAACATCACCCCCAGGCCAACGCCCGCACTACCCCGCCCCGCCGGCTGACCCGCCATCCCTGCCCACCTCGACCCACCCGGCCCCGAGGTTTCAGCGCCACCGACGGCACGGCCGGAGCGTGGAAGTGTCCCGAGGGCAGGTGGGCGAGGTCAGGCGGTGGAACGCGGCCGTGAGTTCATGTCGCCAGGGCCAGGTCGCGGATATGCGAAGTCGGAGGCTGCGGCCGCCCCGGGTGATCCGGGCGCCGACGTGCAGGAGCCGGTAGCGGAGTTTCTTGGGTTCGGCGGTCGCGAGTTCGCCGGCCAGCAGGAGGATGCCGGTCCAGGCGTCTTCGCCCTGGGACGACGCCCAGATGCCGTCATCGTGGCAGGCGCCGATGTCCGCAACCCTGCACCCGTCCCGTCGGCGCTGGCTGGCACACTGCAGTGGTGAACACCGCACCCGAGAACATGAGCTCCCGGACGGCCGCCGCATGGATAGTGGTCCTTACTGTCCTCGGCGGAGCTACCGGCTTCGCCTGGGGAGGGCCGTTCCTCGCAGTCGCCTGCGGCCTTTCCCTGGGCAGCGGCGGTGCGGTGGGTGCAGTTCTGTCGCGCCGTCGAATGGTCGGGGCCGATCGGGAAAGCCGGGGCAAGGAAGCTGTCCCTGGGGATGCCGACGGGGCTGCGGAGATGATGATCCTGGGAATTCACGCATACAAGGTCTCCGTCTTCCCTCTGGCCGGCCCCGGCGCGGTGACCCCTGCGGAGCGCATGGCACGCCGTGAGGACGCCTACCGGCTCACGGCCGCCGATCGGCTGACCCACCACGTCCGTGAGGCCGCAGCCGCCACTCTCGAAGCAATCGACGGCGGGAGTGAACCCGCCGCGCTGTCCGCTGTCGAAAACCTCATGGAAGCCGTCCAGGAGCAGCGCTGCGACCGGTAGCCACAGCGGGAATGGGCACCCTCTGCGGGCAACCGGACGTGAGCGGTGCTGAGTCCGCGACCTCTCCATGGACGACCAGCAACAGATGTGCCGACCGCACAGAGCCAGGTACGCCACGCTCCACGCCCTGATCGAGGCCGGATACAGCCGGCGCTTCGACCCAGCGGCAGCTCGGCATGACCCTCACCAGCGGAAACCCCAGTCGCCAGCGCCCTGCTACAACGAATCGGACACCGCCCCGCTTACCGCCCTTTCGGGCTGGAGTAGTCCGTATTTCTGCATGATGCAGGCGGTGTGGCCACCCACGGCGGAGCGGTCACACCAAGGCTTCTCTTCTCTACTTCTTCTGGAATCTACTGATCATGAGGACTGTCAGTAGGCCGCAGACCAGGCCGGCGAGGGCCCATGGGACGTTCGGGCTACCGTCGCTGAGGCTGTAGCCGATGATACCCACCAGGTCGTCATCGATGCCGAGACTCGGCTCGTCGTCGTGGTCGGCCGACCATTGCCTGGGAACCGCAACGACTGCAAGGCGTAGGAGGAATGGGGCGCCAAGGCCACGGTCGGCAGGACACTCACGATCGCCGACGGCGGCTATCCCGGCACGGGACTCGTCATGCCCCATCGTCGACGCAAGGGCGAAGACCTGCCCGACTGGAAGGCACGGTGCGGGAGGTGATCCACCAGTTCGACGAGATCGGCCCGGCCTGTCTGGACCCTCGATGGGCGGGAGGCCGTCCCGGCCTGCTCACCCCTGACGACGAGGACTGCGTCGTCCAGACGGCCACCACTCGTCCTACCAAGCTCGGCCAGCCCTTCACCCGTTGGTCGATCCGCAGGCTTGCCGCCTACTTGCGGAAAGTGCACGGACGCGTCATCGGATCGGCCGCGAGGCGTTACGGTGCCTGCTCCGGCGCCGCGGAAACACCTTCCAGCGCACCAAGACCTGGAAGGAGTCCCCCGATCGCGACGCCAAGCTCGACCGCATCGAGCACGTCCTGAAGCACTTCCCGGACCGCGTCTTCGCCTTCGACGAGTTCGGGCCGCTCGGGATCCGCCCCACGGGGGTTCCTGCTGGGCGAAGCAGGGCAAGCCCGATAGCCTGCCGGCGACCTACCACCGCACCCACGGCGTCACCTACTTCCACGGATGCTACTCCGTCGGCGACGATCGGCTGTGGGGCGTTAACCGCCGCCGCAAGGGCACCGCCAACACACTGGCCGCGCTGAAGTCGCTCCGCTCCGCCCGACCCGACGGCGCCCCGATCTACATCATCCTGGACAACCTCTCCGCCCACACCGGCCAGGACATCCGCCGCTGGGCAAAGAAGAACAAAGTCGAGCTGTGCTTCACCCCGACGCCTCCTGGGCCAACCCGATCGGGGCCCACTTTGGCCCGCTGCGGCAGTTCACCGCGTCCAACTCCCACCACCGCAGCCACCCCGCACAGACCCGGGCCCTTCACCGCTACCTTCGCCGGCGAAACGCCTACGCCCGCCACCCCGACGTCCTTGCCGCACAGTGCAAGGAGCCTGCCCGCGTCCGCAGCGAGAAGGGTATCCGCTGGGGGCGGACGTCCTCTCAAGGCGGCCTGACCATGAACAGCAGGGCGATGACCTCGATCCAGCTCGTCTACGAGACCCACGCGACCACCACCGACAACGAGGCCGGAATCGCCACCGGCTGGCTGCCGGGCGTCCTCTCAGTAACCGGCCGCCGGCAGGCCCGGGAACTCGGCGCTCGCCGCCGCAACGATGGCATTGCGGCGGTGTTCACCTCCGATCTGCACCGCGCGATGGACACCGCGCGGATCACCTTCGCGGGCACCACAGCCCCGATCCGCCACGATCCCCGCCTGCGTGAATGCAACTACGGACGCCTCAACGGCTGTACGCAGGAAGCTCTTGCACCGCTGCGGGGCCAGCACATCGACGAGCCCTTCCCCCGAGGCCAGAGCTACCGCGAGGTTCTGGCCGCCACAGCGCGGCCTCGGTCGCCTCCGACGCACCAGCGCGATGTGCTGCCGTCGTCGGCGCGACGTACACCTCGCAGTCCACGACAGATCGGACTCAGGTCGGTGCTGGGAAGCAAACCGTCGTCGCAGTACGGCGGCGTGAAGGACATCAGTCGAGGTATCGCTTCAAGTGCGGCTCAGAACATCGGGCCATCACGGGGTGGCACTGCGCCGGCTTCACTTGCCGCTGTAGACAGGGAAGGCGCTGTGCTCGCCGTAGTCCACATCGCGCAGGTTCCGCAGGGCGTCCATGTCGTCACCGGAGATCTCGAAGTCGACCTCGGCATTGGACCGCATGTGGTCCGGGTTCGCCGTCTTGGGCAGCGACACGGTGCCCAGCTGCAGGGTGTATCCGATACACAGCTGGGGAACAGACACCCCGTACTTCTCCGCGATCGCCTGAACCTCGGCGTTGCGCAGGATCGCGCCGTGGGCGATCGGCGAGTACGCCTCGACGAGGATCTGCTTGCTCGCGCAGTAGGCCAAGAGCTCGCTGGGGGTGTTGCCGGCGTGCACGAGCAGCTGGTTGACGTGCGGGACGACGCTCGCGCCCTGCAGGATGTTCTCCAGGTCGTGCTGCTGGAAGTTGGAGACGCCGATGGATCGGATCTTGCCGGCCTGGTGGGCTTCCTCCAGGGCACGCCAGGCTTCGCGGTTGCCTTCGGCGTAGTCGCCGCCGCGGAAGTCGCTCCACGGCTGTGGGCTGTGGATCAGCATCAGGTCGATGCGGTCCAGGCCCAGCCTCTCCAGAGAGCCGTCGATCGCCGCGACCGCCTGGTCATAGTCCTTGATCTCCGCAGCGAGTTTGGTCGAGATGAACAGCTCGTCGCGGGGCACTCCCGATGTGCGCACGCCCTCGCCGACGCCGCGCTCGTTGCCGTAGGCCTGGGCGGTGTCGATGTTGCGGTAGCCGATCTCCACGGCTGCGCGGACCGCGTCGGCCGCCTTGTCGTCGTCGATGAACCAGGTGCCGAGGCCCAGCTTGGGGATGGCGACGCCGTTGGACAGGGTGTAGGTCTCGTCCAGGATGGTCATGCGTGTGCTCCGTTCTTCGGCAGCTTGCCGTACGTCTCGTCGGTGACGGGTTCGAGCCATTCGTTGCTGACGTCTTCGCCCGGGGTGATGAAGGCGACGTGAGAGAACCACGAGTCGGCCTTCGCGCCGTGCCAGTGCTTCGTGCCCGCCGGGACGCGGACCACCGTTCCCGGTTCCATGCTGACGGGATCCTCGCCCTCGGCCTGGTACCAGCCGCTGCCCGCCGTGCACAGCAGAATCTGGTCCCCGCCCCCGCTCGTGCCGTGGTGGATGTGCCAGTTGTTGCGGCAGCCCGGCTCGAAGGAGACATTGCTGACGGGAACGCTCCCCGAGGCGAGCGGAGCCAGGTAACTCTGGCCGATGAAGAACTCCGCGTAGGCGTCGTTCTTATCCCCGAGCGGGAAGATCTGATCGAATCCGTTGACAGTCATGTCGTTCTCCCCATCCTGTTCCGCATGTCCCACCGGCCGTGCGGGGTGTCGTTACGCTGCTCGCACCGGTTGATCAGGCGGAGCGCTCGTCGGCGATCTTCTTCAGTTGCGTGATCGCGGTCATAGCGTTGGGCCATCCGGCGTAGAAGGCCAGGTGCGTGATCGCCTCCGACAACTCCTGCACGCTCAGCCCGTTCTCCAGCGCCTTGCCCAGGTGGTAGGGCAGCTGCTCGGTGCGGTACAGGGCAGCCAGCACGCTGACCGTGACCAGGCTCCGGTCACGGGGCGACAGCTCGGGCCGCTCCCACACATCTGCGAACAGCACCTCGTTGCTGAGCTCGACCAGCTTCGGCGCGATGCCGGCCAGGTCCTGGGGCGCGGACTGCTTCGCCATTGAATGACTCCTTGGGACAATACGAACACGAAAGGTTACTGATGTGGGCTGCAGTTCACGGTCGGTCACCACCGACCCAACGGCATCTCCAACGACGCCGCCGTCCCGCGGACCACGGGCCACATCTGCTGCCACCATCGAGAAATCCGCAGCTCACAGCCCCCTGGAAGGCACTGCTGTTACAGGTACTGACAGGGCACCCCGCCTCTGCTCCATCCCGCCTAGCCTGGATGGCATGGACACCGCCCACGAGCTCCGCGAATCCGTCGCCGGCCGCCGCGCGAAGATCACTCCGCAGCAGGCCGGCTTGCCTGCCTTCGGCGGCGGAATCCGCAGGGTGCCCGGGCTGCGCCGTGAGGAAGTCGCCCTCCTGGCCGGGTTCGGCATCGACTACTACGCCCGCCTGGAGCGCGGTCAGCTCGCCGGCGCCTCCGAAGAAGTCCTCGATGCAGTCTGCCGCGCCCTCAGCAAGCCCGGTCGGCTAGATCTGGCACGACTCAGCCTCCCTCGGACGGCCTGCCCCCGGCGCCGCCTCAAGAACCGCGCGAAAGTCCCTCCAGGCAGGGCCCGGGACGTGTGTCGCAGCAACGGCCTGGGGAAACTCCATCTACCTGACACCCCATCAAGTAAGCCCGGATCCACCGGTTTGATGCCTGTGGATAGTTTCTCCGGGAACGAAGAAGTGCCGCGCGGCCCCCGTCAGGAGGGACGCCGCGAGGGCCGGGTGGTGGGAGAACCACAGTTGGGGGGCGCAGGCATGGGAACGCCGGCGGTGCTGGCGCCGACGTAGTACTGCTTGCGTCCAAGGTGGTCGGCCGCGTACAGGACGGCCCGCGCCGCGATCTCTGGCTGGTAGATCGGCGGCACCGGCTGCGGGCTCTTGGAGAGGCGGGAGAGTACCCAGGAGAACTGCGGGGTGTTGACGGCCGGCATTTGGGCGAGGGTGACGCGCACGTTGCTGCCTTGGTGCATGAGTTCGGTGCGCACGGAGGAGGTGAAGCCGTTGATGGTGTGCTTGGCACCGCAGTAGACGGACTGCAGGGGGACGGAGCGTGAACCGAGGGCGGAACCGACCTGCACGATCGTGCCCCGGTCGTGCGACATCGTGTGCGCGAGCGCGGTCCGGGTGCCGTTGACGAAGCCGAGGTAGGACACTTGGGTGACGCGCGCGTACTCCTCGAGGGTGATCTCGGTGAAGGGCGCAAAGACGGAAGCGAAGGCACAGTTGCCCCACACGTCGTTCCGTCCGAACGTCGCGACTGCAGTGTCGGCGGCCGCTTCGACCTGCTGGTGGTCGGACACGTCGGTGGGCAGGACCAGGGCCTGGCCCCAGGCCTGCTCGACCTCGTGGGCTGCGGCCTCGAGACCGGCTCTGCCGCGGGCGAGGAGTGCGACGTTGGCGCCACGGGAGGCGAACGCCCTGGCGGTTGCGCGGCCGATGCCCGCGCTGGCTCCGGTGATGACGACCGTTTCAGGCATGTGATCCTCTTTCAGAGTCCGGGAACGGCAGGGGTGCGTCGCTGAGCCGCGTGGCGGTTTCCAGCATCAGGGCGTGTACGAAGGCTTGAGGCAGGTTGCCGCGCAACTGACGCTGGCCGACGTCGTACTCCTCCGTGTATAGGCCCTGGGGGCCGCACGCGGCGCGGTTGCGTTCGAACCAGCGCAACGCCTCCTCCCGGTTGCCCTGCTGGTGTTCGGCCAGAGCCATCAGGTATCCGCACAGAAGAAAGGCGCCTTCCGCATCGCCCAAAGGACGTTCGTCATGACGGAAGCGATAGGCGTAGTGGTCGTGGGTCAGTTCCTGGGTGTACGCGTGCAGCGTCCGTAGTGTTCTCGGGTCGCCGGGTGCGGCTTGCCCGCGTGGATGATGTCGGGGAACTTGATCGCGTCCTGGATGGAGAAGACCGGGATGTTGTTGCCGACGAGGTCGAACACACCCTCCTCGGTGTAGAACTTGGTCGCGAAGCCGCGGGTGTCCCGCACGGTGTCGGCCGAACCGCGCGACCCGAGCACCGTGGAGAACCGGACGAATACCGGCGTCTCCACGGCCTGGGCCAGAAAGGCCGCCTTCGAGATGTTCGCCGCCGAACCGTAGCCGCGGAACACGCCGTGAGCGGCGGCCCCGCGTGCGTGGACGACGCGCTCGGGAATCCGCTCGTGGCCGAAGTGGGTGATCTTCTCGCGCAGATGGTGGTCCTGCAGCAGGACCGGGCCCCTGGGGTCCGCCTTCAGCGAGTGATCGGTGTCGTACAGGCGTGCCCCCTGCGCGGTGGTCAGGTACGAGCCCCTCTGCGCCATCCGCGCCGGGTTCGCTCCGGTGGCCTGCCCGGTCGGGCTGACCGTCTCGGGCCCGCGCTGGTCCGGCTTCGGAGGCAGGGGCTCCCGGCCGTGGTCGGCTCGGCCAGAGAGGGACCGGCGCTTGCGGGCTTGCCGGGGATGCCCTCCTCCGAGCCTGACCCGTCCGGCTGCCCGGAAGTGGGCTCGGGGCGGTTGTCGCTCATGACCGCTCCATCCGTAGGTGCTGGTGCGTGAGAGGCACGAAAGGCCGGTATCCAGAAACCGGGCGTCGACACAACGAAAGCGCGGACCTGTCCCACCGCGCCCTGCCGACCGGGCGCGGGTCCGTCCCTCCGCGACCGGCCGGCCGCTGGCTGCGGACTCCGGCGGACGCCGCACTCACCGAGCGAGCCGCCCGGGCACCAGCATCTGACCCTCACCAGTCGTAGCGGAGGGAAGGACGGAGAGCGACAAGAACGGCTCCGTGCCGCGGCAGACGCGTCATCCAGCCCCTCCAATGGCCGTCGCCGGTCATGGCCGGGATCCGGATCGGTGCGGAATGTCGGGTCGCCGCGGGCGGCTTAGGGTAGAAGCATCACGGATCCTCTGGCACTCCTTCCGCGTCTGGAGGCGCTCATGGCCATTCGTCATCAGCTGATCAAGCACGCGCCGTCGGCCTTGTGGTCGGTCCTGGAACGACCGGACCTGTACGGGGAATGGGTGGTCGGCACTTCCGGCTCGCGCAGTGCGCAGGGCCACTGGCCCGAAGTCGGATCCTCGATCGAGTACACCGTGCGGATCGGTCCGAAGGAATTCCACGGTCGGACCGTGGTGCGCCGGCTCGAACGCCCGAGCATTCTCGAGCTGGAGGCGCACAGCGGCCTGCTGGGTTCGGCGCGTATCGCCTTCGACATCCGGCCATGGGGCGACGAGACGCTGGTGCGGCTCGACGAGCACCCGCTCCGGGGCGCCGGCGGCACCCTGCACAACGCGGCGGCCGACGTGCTTCTCCAGCTCCGTCACCGGGCCATGCTGGGGCGCCTCGCCTCCGCGGTCGACGAGCTGGCGAGCGACAGCTGAAGGTGCACGCCGAGGGCGACACCGGCCGGACGCCCTCCCCCGAGTGAAGGGCGACGGATGATGGCGGACGCGGTGGTGATCGGAAGCGGTCCGAACGGCCTGGTCGCGGCCAATCTTCTCGCCGACGCGGGATGGAGCGTCGAGGTCTTCGAGAGCCAGGACGAGCCGGGCGGGGCGGTGCGCAGCGACCGGGGGGTGCACCCGGACTTCGTGAGTGACATGTTCAGCGCGTTCTATCCGCTGGCAGCCGCTTCCCCGGTGCTGGCGGGTCTGGCTCTGCACCGTGACGGGCTGCGGTGGAGCCGGGCGCCGTCCGTGCTCGCCCATCCCCTGCTCGACGGCAGCTGCGCCGTGCTCCATGCGGACCGGGCCGGCACCGCGGCGGGTCTGGACCGGTTCGCGGACGGTGACGGGGAGGCGTGGATGTCCCTGTGCCAGGTGTGGGACCGAGTGGGCGACGACCTCCTGCGGGCCCTTTTCACTCCCTTCCCGCCCGTGCGGGCCACCGCCGCGCTGGCGGCCCATCTGCGTACGGCGGGCGGCTTGCGCCTGGCCCGGAGCCTTCTCCTGCCGGTGCGCCGGCTGGGCGAGGAGGAATTCGCCGGCCAGGGAGGGCGGCTCCTGCTGGCGGGCAATGCGCTCCACGCCGACCTGCCGCCCGAAGCGGCAGGGAGCGGCGGGTTCGGCTGGCTGATGGCCATGCTCGGGCAGCGATACGGATTCCCGGTGCCAGAGGGGGGCGCCGGCGCTTTGACCGATGCGCTGGTGCGGCGGCTGCGGGCCCACAAGGTCGAGGTGCACTGCGGCAGCCGAGTGACGGAGGTGGTGGTGCGGCGGGGGCGTGCGGTGGGAGTGCGGACGGAGAACGGCGATGCCGTACGGGCGCGCAAGGCGGTGCTCGCCGATGTGTCGGCGCCCTCCCTCTTTCTGGATCTGGTCGCCCCGGAGCACCTGCCGCCCCGCGTCTTCGGCGACCTGCGGCGCTTCCAGTGGGACTTCGCCACGTTCAAGGTCGACTGGGCTCTGGACCGGCCCATTCCGTGGAGCGCGGCGGACGCCCGCTCGGCGGGCACGGTGCACCTGGCGGAGAGCGTCGACGACCTCACCCGGTTCGCCGCGCAGATCGCCATGGGGCAGATCCCGGACCGTCCCTTCGTCCTGCTGGGCCAGATGACCACCGCCGACGCTTCGCGCTCTCCGCAGGGCACGGAATCGGCGTGGGCCTACACCCATGTGCCGCACCGCGTGAAATCCGACGCCGGCGAGGAAGGGCTCACCGGCCGCTGGGACGCAGCCGAGGCCGAGACGTTCGCCGACCGGCTGGAGCGGCGCATCGAGAGCTACGCTCCCGGGTTCCGGAGCCGCATCATGGCCAGGCGCCTGCTCCCTCCGCCCGTCCTGGAGGCCGCCGACAGCAACCTTCACGGCGGCGCGATCAACGGCGGGACCAGCAGCCTCCACCAGCAGCTGGTGTTCCGCCCGGTCCCGGGCACCGGGCGGCCCGAGACGCCGGTTCGCGGCCTCTACCTGGCCTCCGCGTCCGCCCATCCGGGGGGCGGTGTGCACGGTGGGCCGGGGGCCAACGCGGCGCGGGCCGCGGTCCGCACGCGGGGCGCCACCACGCTGGTCTCGGCCGGCCGCCGGGCACTGGCTCACCGCGACCGGTCGGACTGAGCCGCGCGGGTGACGAGGCGCGCGCGTTCCCCGACCGCCGACGGCGCAGCGGCGGAGCGCCCGTGCGCACCCGCCTCCTCGGCAAGCGGGCGATCGCCCTGCACGGCCCCGCGGCCGGTCGCTTCTTCTACGAGGCACACCACATCCACCGCCACTCGGCACTGCCGGAACCGGTGATCGACACTCTCTTCGCCCGGCGTGCGGTGCACACGCTCGACGGGAAGCGGCACCGCTCACACAAGTCCCTGTTCATGCACCTGCTCACGGGACCCGACCGGGTCGCCTCCCTGGCCGCCCACGTCGCCAGGGAGTGGGAACGAGCCGTCGCGACTGAGCGGACGCCGGGCGCGTGGTCCTCTTCGACGAGGTCGCGGTCCTGCTGACGCGATCCGTCCACACGTGGGCCGGTGTGCCACTGCCGGAGGCCGAGGTCCCCCGGGCCGCCCGGGACCTGGTCGACTTCTGGCCGCGCCCGTACACCTTCGACCCGTCACGGTTCACCGGCGAGCCGCGCGAGCGCGAGGAGCTCGTGCCGCAGGGCGGCGGCGATCCCGCGACGGGGCACCGGTGTCCGGGCGAGGACATCACCGTCGCGCTGCTCGCCACGATGGCGCGGCTGCTGGCGGGCCTCACCTATCGGGTGGCCGAGCAGGACCTCGGCATTCCGCTCAACCGGGTCCCGACGGCTCCGCGCAGCGGCTTCGTCATCACGGATGTGGCCCGGGCCGCCGCCGCGTGAGAAGCGGACGTGACGCGCACCGGCCTCCGAAGGCCGGTGCTGCGCCGCCAGCCGTCGGACCGGCCGTCAGGTGCCGCGCTGCGTGAGGGTGAACAGTCCTCCGCCCGGATCCTGAAGGACGCGTGAGAATCCGTCGGGCGACCAGGCGGAGGCCGGCAGCTGAGGTTTGCCGCCCCCGGCCCCGGTGGCGGTGGCCACGGCCCTTTCCACGTCGTCCACGGCGAAGTTGACCAGCCAGCGCGGTCTGCTCTGCGGCTCCGCGGACGTCTGTACGCCGCCGCCGCGCAGGGACAGGGCCGTCCGTCCGTCCCGCTCGACCAGGACGTGATCTCGCCGGTACGCCACGTCGATGCCCGGCTCGTCGGCCCAGCCGAAGACCTCTCCGTAGAAGACCGCGGCATCGAACACGTCCCGGGTCTGGAGGTCCAGCCGTGTGGGGGCGCTCTCCGCTCCCACCGACCAGGCCAGGCCGGGGCCTTCCCAGAATCCGAACGCCGCCCCGTCCCGGTCGGCGGCCAGTCCCGCACGCCCCTCGCCCAGGGCCACCGGGCCCACGGCCAGGGTGGCTCCGCGTTCCCGGAGCCGGGCGGCCGTCACCGTGGCGTCCCGCACGGCGAAGTACGGTGTCCACACCGAGGGCGGGGCCAGGCCCGGCCGCCGCTCGCCGATGCCCGCCACCGGCCGGCCGCCGACCGATGCCACCAGGAAACCGCTGCCCAGGGAACTCGTCCGGAACTCCCAGCCGAGCACTGCCGCGTAGAAGGCCTGGGCCGCCCGCAGGTCGCCGACCATCAAGTTGACCCAGCACGGGATTCCCGGCGCCGGCACCACATGCTCCGCAGCAGACATCAGCCGTCCTTCACCGTCGACGTGGACCACTCTCCCGGACCCGGGTTCCCTGGTCCGCAGCGGACGAACGTACCGGCTCACTCCGCAGGGCGGAACGTGACCGGGCCGCTTCGCGGGCAGGAGTGTCCGCCGACGCTCAGCCGGCCGCTCCGATGCGGGCGAAGACACCGGTGTCCAGGTGCGCCAGCAGGTCGGCCGGGTCCCGGTACACCTCGGCAGCCCCTGCACCCACCAGGTCCTCGCGGGGAATGCCGCCCGAAAGGAGCGCCACCGCGGTGACCGACGCGCCGGTCGCGGCCTTCATGTCCCAGACGGAGTCGCCCACGTACACCGTCTCGTCGCTGGTCCCGCCGGCGAGCTCCATCGCGTGGCGGATCGGCTCCGGAGCGGGTTTGCCCTCGCTCACATCGTCGGAGCTGGCCGTGTCGTGGATGGCGTCGTCGGCATCGAGGGCCTTGCGCAGTGCCTGCAGTTCCGGACCGCTCGCCGAGGTGGCCAGAACCACCGTCCACCCCCGTGCCGCCAGCGTGCGCAGGAGATCAGCCGCACCGTTCAGCGCGGGAAGGCGGTCGAAGAAGGTCGCGTAGAGCGCGGAATGGGCGCCGCTGATGACCGCGTCCTGGTCCCGGTCCCGGCCGGCCCCGAGGAGATGCTCGATCAGGTCGTCCGATCCGAGACCGATCGCCCGGTGCACGGCGCTCATCGGCACGGAGTGTCCCGCTTGGCGGAACGCCTCCCACCAGGCGCAGACGTGGAGGTAATTGGTGTCCACGAGTGTTCCGTCCACATCGAACAGAGCCGCGCGGGTCATATCGGTTCCTTCCGGTCGGACGCCGGGACACCGGGAGACAGGGGCTGGCGCTCCGTGCCCCGGTGCGGCGGTGGGGGACGTCGGATCAGAAGGCGACCGACTCGGCACGGCGGACATCGGCGCCCATGTTGCGCTCCATCATCCGCAGCCCGGCACGGGCGAGGTCCTCGTGGATGTGAGCGACACCGTCCTCCGGAATCGTAAGGTCCAGATGCCGGATGTGCGCGTCCAGCACCGAGTAGAGCATGCACTGCTCCGTCACCTGGCCGCAGAGCACCAGGTGACCGACGCCCAGCTGACGGAGCAGAGACGGGAGGGGCGTCTCGTAGAAGATCGAGTGCCTGGCCTTCACCACGAACAGCGAGTTCTCGTCCGGCAGGAGGGGCTCGACCAGATCCGGCCGGGCGCCGGCCGTGGCCATCTCCACGATTTCCCCGTGGTGGGACCGCCACTCCCCGAAGTTGTCGTTGGCGTAGATGACCGGGGCGTCCTGTGCGCGGGCCGCCTCCAGCAGCCGGGCGATCACAGGGACCGTGCGCTCCACATCGGGAAGGACCTGTTCAGCGTCCTCGTGCCGGTAGTTGTTGATCATGTCGATGACGATCAGCGCCGTACGTCCCGTGCATTCGATGGTGGCATCCGGCCACTGTGCCTGCGAGCGCTCAGGCGTGGGGCCGGGCCCGCGGAAGGACCGGGCGCGCATGCCGGCCGGCGGAGGCAGTCCGCTCCGGCCCCGCTCCGGCCTGGCGTGTCGCCTGTCGAGGCAGACTCCCGAAGGGAGAGTGCCTCATCGCTACCGACTACGTGCGAGGACTGCAGTGACGGTCTCCCGCCTTCGGCGTCCGTGGACGGTGAAGCCGGCGCTGCGGCGTCTGCCGAAGGGGGAACGCACCATCCTGTACTTGCGGTTCTTCCGCGACATGACGCAGGACGGCATCGCCGAGACGCTCGGCATCTCGCAGATGCACGTGTCCCGGCTGATCAGCCGGTGCTGTGGCGAGGTACGACGAGTGGCCCTGCAGGGCGTGGTCTGACGGGGCCCCGAACGTACGGAGCGCGGGGAGCCGGCGAAGAGCGGAGGAAACACGGAGGCCCTTGAAGGTCCCGTACCCGGCCGTCCTCCTATCCCCGGCTCCTCGCCACGCACTCGGCGACGGTCGTGCGCAGGCTGCCGGTCTCCGCCAGCAGCCTGCGCTGGACCCGGGCCCCCGGACCGCGCGACGTCACCGCTCTGAGGGCGCTCTCCGCCGACGCGAGGTCCCCGCTGTCCTCCAGGGCCCCTCTGACATGTGCCAGCAGGACGTTCAGAACGTCTTCGGCCGGCGCCGGCTTCATGGTCAGGGGATGCAGCAGGCTGCCCTCCAGTCCCGAGCGGCCCGCTTGCCAGGCCGCCATCCGGAGAAGACTCACCGGCAGCGCGTCCGGCGGCTCACCGGCTCGCCAGCTGCGGGCCGCCGTCTCGACCAGCCCGCGCACCAGGGTGGCCAGCAACACGGTGTCGGCGGGGTCCAGGCACACGTCCGCCACCCTTATCTCCACGGTGGGGTAGCAATACGAGAGCCGCGCGTCGAAATAGATCATGCCCTTGTCGCGCAGGACGCCGGTGTCGATGAGCGCGTCCGCCTGCCGGTGGTAGCTCTCCGCGGAGCCGAACACCTCCACGGGGCCCGCCGAGGGCCAGCGGCTCCACACCCTGCTGCGGTAGCTGCTGTACGAGGTGTCCTGTCCCTGCCAGTAGGGAGAGTTCGAGGTGAGCGCCAGCAGGACCGGGAGCCAGGGGCGGATGCGGTCCAGTACGGCGACCCCCTCCTCGTCGGAGGCGACCGAGACGTGGACGTGGCAGCCGCAGGTCAGTTGCTCCCGTGCGGTGAGTCCGAATCGCCGGGCCAGCCAGCTATAGCGTTCGCCCTCCCCGATGACCGGTTTCACCGGCAGGGGCGAGGTGGCCAACGCCGCCACGGACGCCCCGAAGTCCGCTGCGCTCGCCGCCGCCTCGGCGCGCCAGCGCAGGATCTCCTCCGCCAGTTCGGTCATGTCCGCGCGTGGCTCGGTGGCGAATTCCAGCTGCTGGTGGTGGAGTTCGGGTTCGAATACGGAATCTTTTCCGGTCCGGCGCTCCGCCAGGGCCAGCACCGCTGACGAGAGCGCCTGTGGTTCGCCGCTGCGCGCGTCGACAAGTAGGAGTTCTTCTTCGACGCCGACGGTCCTTGCCATCGTTCCCCTCTGTCTTCGTCGGAACGGCGCCCTACTCGGGTGCGTGCGGCCTCGCGGCACGGGCCCGGCTGTGGCGCCGGTGGCTGGTATCGCACCAGGGTTGGGTCCGGCTTCGCCGGCACACGCAGATCGCCGCCACGAAGCGTTCGGAGAACACGGTGGTTCCGTCGGGCATCGTCACCTCGACCGGCCCCTCCACCAGCAGGGGGCCGCCTTCGTCGAGACGGACACGTACGGGTTGGCGGGGTTCACGCTCGCTGGGCACGGATGACCACCAGTTCCTCGCAGGGGTCGTACGGACCGACGAGGGCGCGCTCGCTCAGCCAGGCACGGCGCGAAAGGAGCACCGGGCCGAGCGGAACCCGCGTCCTCGCGGCCACCGCGGCGTCGAGACCCGCCCGCTCCAGACGGCTGACGGTGAGGTCCGGATCGCAGAGCCCGGAGTGCACCAGCAGGAGCACTCCCCGGGGCTTGAGCGCAGCCGGCGCGTTGTCGCAGACCCGGTCCACGACCGCGCGGCCGTCGAGTCCGGCGTCCCAGGCCCGGCGGGCTCCCCGGTCCGGCACCCGGGCTTCGGGCGACGGCACATAGGGCGGGTTACACAGGACCAGGTCCCAGGCACGCTCCCCCATCGCGGCAGCCAGGTCGCGGCGGCGCACCCTGACCCGGCGACGGTTCAGCAGCGTATTGACACGGGCCGTGGCCACGGCCCGTCTGGACACGTCCACGGCCGTGACTCTCGCGCCCCTCCGAGCTGCCGTCACCGCCAGCACCCCACTCCCGGTGCATACGTCGAGGACCTCCGTGCCGGGCCCGATGTCTTCCCGGTCCAGGGCGCGCAACAAGAGGCGGGTGTCGGACTGGGGGGCGTACACGCCCGGGGGAATCACCAGGACGGCACCGTCCCGCTCCGCTGTCTCCGTCGTCATTCCGGCCCCTTTCGCGTCCCTCTCGCCGAGGCCGTGCCCGTCGGGTCATCCGCTGCTGCGGCCCTTCCCGGCTCGACGGCCTCGAGCCGGTCGGCAGACTTCTCAAGAATCCCGCATCCCGGAGGACGCCGCATCACGACCTGTGGCGGGCCCGGTCCTCAAGCCGGCTCGGCGTTCCGCTCTGCCACGATGGCCATGTGCCCTGCGATCCTCTCCACACACCTGGCCTCTGCCAGGGAGAACGACGGCCGCACCCCCGTGCGCAGAAGTGTGACGGCGCCTCGCGCGGGTGGTTCGCCGACCGCCGTGGTGAGCGCGACGCTCAGCAGGGAGCCCACATCGGCTCGTCCCATCAGCGACGCTCCCCCGCTGCCGAGGCCGAAACGCCCCGCCTTCCGCCAGACCGTCCAGGACGGCTGAAGCGGCGCCCACGACCTCGACGACGACCGGGCAGGCCGTCGGGTCCTGCTGGGCGATCTCCTTCTCCAGCCCGGGGGCGTCGGTCTCCTCGGAGCCGCTGACGACGTGACGGGTCAGCACCCCGTCCTGCACGAGATCCAGGACCGCCCAGTCCGCGAGTTCTTCCCGGACCGCGCTCGCTGCGGCACCGAGCGCGGTGACAGGCCCCTCCGCCTCCGCCCTGAGCACGATGCCGCTCGTGCGGTCCAGCAGATCCGTGAGGGTAGCCTCCCGTGCCGCGACGGAGGCGCTCGCCGCGGTCGCCGGGGCGGGCCCGTCGGCCGGGGACCACACGTGGTCGGACGTCGGCCACATGACCACCAGGACGGCCGGCTCGCTCTCGCCGGGCAGGTACGCCTCACTGAGAGTGACGCGCGCCCGGCTGTCCGTGCGCTGCGCGAGATGCGCCGCGAGGCTGCGGCTGCTCTCTCCCCGGGCCAAGGCGGCGGTCTGGCTGCGCAGAGCGGGTCTGTCGCCGGGGCGGAGGAACCCGCTCATCGGCCGGCCGGCCGCGTACCGGGTCTGCGCGGAGGACGCCTGAGAAGGCGGCCCCGTGCGCGTCAGTGGCGCCACTCGGCGAGCATCCGGTCCCCGATGCGGTCCTCCAGGAAGCCGGTCGCGTTGATCCCGAACACCACGTCCGGCTCCAGGTGCGGCTCGTCGTCCAGCAGTCCGCGGACGACGTCGTGGCGCACCACCTGTTCGTGCACCGCGTCCGCCTCAACGTGTTCGGTGTAGAAGAACTCCGCTGCGGGCCCGGCCCCGGCGCGCTTCATCGCCTCGGCCAGACGCCGTGAGGCGGGCGACGAGGTGATCTCCACCGCTGCGAAATGCCCGACCAGAGCGCCGCGCAGCCGGCGGTGCAGGCCGAACAGCGACATCAGGTTGACCAGGGCCAGCATCTCGGCGTGCCCGTCGTCCAGATAGTGGCCGTACGCCGTCTCCAGCCCCAGGTCGGTCATGAGATCGGCGAACAGTTGGGCATGCACCTGTTCCGGCCGTCCGGCGCCGAACTCGTCGTACTCGACCGCCGCCATGCCCGCCTTGGCGCGGCCGCTGAGCCGGGGCAGCACCCAGGCGTGCGGGTCCGCTTCCTTCAAGTGGTAGAGGGACCGCTGAACCGCGTAGGAACGGAGCGTGCCGAGATCGCCCCGCTCCCGGAGCACGTAGGACAGCCCTGTCCCCTGGACCGGTTCCACCAGCAGGTCTTCCAGTACCTCGGCCATACCTGCCGTGGCGGGCACATCCGCTCTCAACGCCGACTCGAAGCGCCGCTCGAGAGCGCCGCGAACCTCCAGCAGTGCCGGGTCCCACTCGCTCGCCGGGTCCACCTCCGCGAAGCCGCGGTAGTGGAGCTCGTAGCAGATGTACAACGCCAGCTGCAGGTCATCGCCATAGGGGTCGGCGCCGGTCGCCGACCGCACGGCCGGCAGCTTCCCGGTCCCGCGCAGATGGGCGAGGACGCCCGCCGACAGGTCGCCCCGGCTCCGCGGAAGCGGAGGTCCGTCCTGCACGCCGCTCATGAATCCCTCCTCGGAAGTCCGTGGGAAACGCCGCCGCCGTACCCAGTGCGCAGGGCGTCGTTCCCTCAGGGCATTCCCGTACCCGGGAGTGCGCGCGCCAAGCCCCGCCGGGGCCGCGGTGGAACGGCGGTCCGGCTCATACGCGGGCGGGCCGCCGCCCACACCACGCTACCGAGGGGGCGGACCCGTCGCCCGGCGGACGGGCGACGGGTCCGCGGAGCGACGGGGGACGGTGGGGGTGCAGGTGCCCGGTGGCGGACCCGGTACTGCTGCGCCGCGCCCGGACTGGCACTCGCCGCGCTACGCGCGAGGGAAAGAGAGGCCGGCCCCTGGGGGTTTCTCTCCGCCTCGCCTCCGGCCCCGTCAGGTGCACGAGAGCGACCGCGTCCTCATGTGCACAGCGGTGCGAACTCGGTCGCCTCGCGCATGCGTGAAACGCCGTACGCGCCGCAGCGCGGGAGAACTCGCACCGGGGACGTTGCGACGGCTCATCTATTACCTGTCGGAAAACACCTGACTCCGTGACGACGCGACCATTCTCATGCTCGAACGGAAAATCCGCAGCCGTGCATTTCGTTGGCGCTCTCCCGGGGCGGCGACCTGCGTGACAGCTACCAGTAATGCCGACGGCCGCCCACGGCATGGCCTACGGCTCCGAGCACCCAGAGAACGGCCCCGATGACCAGCAGAATGATTCCGATGGTCCAGAGGACTGAAATCCCGGTGATCAATCCGATGATGAGCAAAATGGCGCCTAGAACGATCATGACGCCCTCCATTCGGCTCTCCAGCACATATTCATGCTAGTTGCCATGTGAGCCAAAAACTTGTCAGGGAACGGCCCGAGCTGCCCGGTCGAGGTGCGGCGGCCCGACGGCGGGCATCACCGCCTCTTGCGGACCCGCGCTCCCAGCGCCGTGAGAGCCGACACGCCACCTGCCGCCAGGGCGGCGGCGAGGGCGGGGTGCCGGGAGGCCCACAGTTGGGGGTCATGCCGACGCGATTCCTCGTCGAAGGAGCCGTGCGCCCCGTGATCGGCGTCGTCGTCCACCGGACGCCAGAGATTGGTGCGGCGCCCCTCGTCCGCGACCTCGGCCGCCTGCTGGGAGTCGTAGCCGGTCCGGGCGAGATACCGGTCGAGCAGCCCGGGCGCGATCTTGTTGGCGAGCAGGGCGGCCATCGTGCTCGTCCCCACGACGTACTGCCTGCGCCCCGGGTAATCCGCTGCGTGGACGACGGCCGCCGCGGCGACCTCCGGCTGGTAGATCGGAGGGACCGGCTGGGGCCGTCTTTGCAGCCGGGAGAGCACCCACGAGAACTGCGGGGTGTTGACCGCCGGCATCTGGGCCGCAGTCACGCGGATGTTGCTGCCCTGGTGCGTGATAACGACTGTCTGTGTCACTGTTGCTTCCCTTCCGATACGGCCGCCGCGGCGCCCGGCGGGCGTCGGCGGTCGGCGGGCTCGCGCCCGGTGCGCGCGGTGACGCCGGCGGTCGCGGGCGGGTGTGGTGCTCCTCGGCTCATCCGGCCGGTCACCGGATCCGGTAGGGTTCCACGGCCCGCGGGCCGAAAGCCAGTCCGAGGCCGGCGGCACCACGGCCGCCGGGGCGGACAGCTCCGTCGGCCGGGTCGAGCGTCCCGCCGAAGAAGAGTTCCTCGATCCGCACGTGGTCGTGGAACCACTCCAGATGCCGGAGGTTGGGCACGGCCGCGGCGGCATGGGCGTGGGCGTGGGGCGCGCAGTGGCCGGAGATCCGCAGCCCGGCGGCTTCGGCCAGCGCCGCGGCCCGGAGCCAGACGGTGATGCCCCCGCAACGGGGCAGCGGAAGGCGGCAGCCGCACCGCGGGATCACCCGAGCGCGCGGCCCGGGAAGCGTGACCGGACGGCCGGTGCCATGTTTCGGAGGTGGCCCAGCGGTAACCGGGGTGTACGTAAACAGCGCACCCCCTCGGCGGCCCCGGCCGCGTCCTACGGGCCGAGGGGGACATGAGGCAGACCAGGAGGAGATCGTGCCGGCAGGTTCCAGCCCCAAACGCGAACGTCAGTACGAGCACGTGAAGGAGAGCGCGGAGAACCGCGGCGCCTCCGACAAGCGCGCGAAGGAGATCGCGGCGCGCACGGTCAACAAGGAACGCGCGCGCTCCGGAGAGTCGAAGACCGCGAGCAAGACCTCGACGCAAGACCCCAAGTCGGCGTCCCAGCGCGGCGGAGAACGCTCGCACAAGGGCGCGCAGGGCCGTACCAGGGACCAGCTGTACGAGGAAGCGAAGAAGAAGAACGTCGAGGGCCGCTCCACCATGAACAAGGAGCAGCTCCGCAAGGCCGTCGACCGCTGACCTGCGGTGCGACGCGTCGTTCAGCGGCATTCCGCCGTGGTCCCCTCCCCCGCGAGCCGGGCCGGAACCACGGCGTCCGCGTTCCGGCCGGACTCCGGGCCGCGTTTCGGCCGACGCAGATGTGGAACCAGGGGCATGAACGCGCAAACGAATCGAGGAAGCACCTTGCTGTCGCAACCTACTGCCTCGTCGCTATCGACTGCCCCGACCCGGCGGCACTCGCCCGCTTCTACCAGAACGTCCTGGGCGGAGAGGTCACGCAGGATTCGGACAACCGGTTCGACCTGCACGCGCCCGGCGGAGCCCGGATCGCCTTCCAGCGGGCCCCGGACCACCGGCCGCCGGAGTGGCCCAGCGGAGACCTGAACTCCCAGCAGGAACACCTCGATTTCAAGGTGACGGACATGGAGCGGGCCCATCGGGAGGTGCTCGAGTTCGACGCGACACCACTGGATGTGGACGACCGGAACGGAGAACGCGACTTCAGGGTCTTCGCGAACCCGGCCGGGCATCCGTTCTGTCTGTGCCGGGAGCGAAACGGTCTGGGCCGTGTGCCGTGAGTGAAAGGGCGGAAGCCGATGACTGACCACGACGTGAGCAAGCGAAAAGTACTGGCCATCGTCACCAACTACGGCGTCGAGCAGGACGAACTCTTCGTTCCGCTCGATCACCTGCGCGGATGGGGAGCACAGGTCGATGTCGCCGCCGTGACGACGGACGAGATCGAAACCCTGGTCGGTGACAAGGACGCGGGCAAGACCCTCCGCCCCGACCTCGCACTGAGCGACGCCGACCCGGCGGGATACGACCTACTGCTCGTACCGGGCGGCACCTTGAACGCCGATACGCTGCGCCTGCAGGAGCCGGCCACGCGCATCGTTCGCGCCTTCACGGATTCGGGCCGCCCGGTCGCGGCGATCTGCCACGGACCCTGGGTCCTGGTCGAGGCCGGAGCCGTCGCCGGCAAGCGGCTCACTTCCTACGCGTCGTTGCAGACCGACATCCGCAACGCGGGCGGCGACTGGACCGACGAGGAGGTCGTCACCGACGACGCGGGCGGCTGGAGGCTGATCACCTCACGCAACCCCGGCGACCTGGACGCCTTCGTCCGTGAGATCGACGAGGCGATCACCGCCTGAGACGGCATCCAGAAGGCCGGTGTGGCGGGGTACGGGGCCAACGCCCGGTACCCCGCCACCGTCGTACCGGCTTGGGCTTGCGCCATGTCACACCTTGCGCCATGTCACACCTTGCGTCAGGTCACACCGGCTCGGGCTTGAAGGGACGGAACTCGTCCCAGCCGGGCTGGACGACGCCGTAACTGCTCTCCGGCACCTCGTTCCACACGCCGGGCAGATCCCCCAGAGGCTCCGACACCACCAGGCGCGTGTCCTCGGAGACGCCCCTGAGGAAGTCCAGATCCGGATGCAGCGCCCGTATCGCGTCGGCCCGGCTGCTGCAGAACAGCGAGCGCGAGGCATGCCGGCTCGAGTAGCGGAACGTCCACATGCGTTCCCCGTCGGCCACCGCGATGGTCATCTGCAGCGGGTACTCCACGCCCTCATCGCGGCCCACCCGCTCCACGAGACCGGCCATGCGTGCCACGGCTCCCGGCACGTCCTGGTCGAGACCGAAGGTGACGGCGAGGTAGAACATCACCTCCGAGTCGGTCGACCCTTCCAGAGACGGGAAGAGCACCGGGTCGATGGCCAGGGAGAGGTCCCGCCGCAGACGGTGGAATTCTGCTATCGCCCCGTTGTGCATCCACATCCAGCGGCCGTGGCGAAACGGGTGGCAGTTGGTCTGCTGCACAGCCGTACCGGTGGACGCACGGACATGCGCGAAGAACAGGGGCGACCGTACGTGGCCCGCGATCTCCCGCAGATTCCGGTTGTTCCACGCGGGGCCCGTGTCACGGATGATCGCCGGGGTGCCCGCGTCGGACCCGTACCAGCCGATGCCGAAGCCGTCGCCGTTGGTCGTCTCGACCCCCATGCGCGAGTGCAGGCTCTGGTCGATGAGCGAGTGCTCCGGCTTGTAGAGCAGATCGCTGAGCACCACGCTCGTGCCCGCGTAGGCAAGCCATCTGCACATGAGTCTCTCCGCCCTTCCTGGAGAAGTCAGCCGCGAAGGAGGCGCCGTGGCCCCCGACGGTCAAGGGGACGTACTACCCGACTACCCCCTTCCACGCTACCCAGTCGCCGGCTCCGACAGCCATTTCGTAGGCGGGCACACCGGCCCGTCGGCGGCCGTCAACGTGTGGTAGGGGTGCAGGTCGCTGCCGCACACGCAGGAGCGCAGGACGCGCACGATCGCGTCGGTGGACTGCTCGATGACAGGG
The DNA here is from genome assembly GCF_007829885.1 of Streptomyces brevispora. Lineage (NCBI taxonomy): Bacteria > Bacillati > Actinomycetota > Actinomycetes > Kitasatosporales > Streptomycetaceae > Streptomyces > Streptomyces brevispora. Next base: position 24,478 of record NZ_VIWW01000003.1, on the reverse strand, counting down.
TCGGGGGCGTCCTGGACACCGACGTTGCCGGTTCGTACATGAAGGTGGCCCGCATGGGACAACTCGCTTTCTCACTGCGTGGGATTTTGATGCCTGCCGCCTTGACCGGAGCGGCTCAGGGCGGCCAAGGCGGCAGGGGCAGGGCGGCGCCCGGAGTCAGGGAACGGTGAGGACGATCTTTCCTTGGGCCAGGTGTGTGCGGAGTTGCTCGGCGGCCCGGGCGGCGGTATCGAAGGCCAGGGTGGTGTCGATCGGGGGGCGCACCCGGTCGTCCGCGACCGCGGGCAGCAGCGCCTGGCCGGCTGTGGCGATCACACTGCCGAGCTCCGCGGGGCCGGGTGAAGCCGAAGGGCACTCCGCGCAGGCGCAGGTGGCGGTAGGATCCTCGTCCGACGGTCTTGGCTCGGCCTTCGGCCGACCGGTCCGCGCCACGAGGCGAGCCCGTACGCCTGAATAAAATCCCTGGCTCACAACGAGACGCGAGCCCGCGCACGGGCAAGCAGAGCGGCCGGGTCCGGATCCGCCTGCAGGGACTTCAGTATCAGCAGCCACCACTGGTCCAACTGCTCTCTCCAGCCCCGCCCGCCCGGCAGATCATCGGTCAGCACACAGAGACCGAAGAACGCGCATACGAGCGTCACGGCCGCGGCCGACGGCTTGACCCCTGCCGCGAGTTCACCTCTCATGCGGGCCTGAGTCAGGAGCCTGGTGGCAGCCGACGCCCAGGCATTGAACGGCGTGGGCAGGGCGGCCTCGATGCCGTGGCGTTCCGCCCACAGCCGCGCGCCCGCGCGGGCCACGACGTCCTCACTGAGGGACCGTGCGACACCGAAGCTGAGGACGACCAGTTTCTCAAGCGGAGGAATACCGGGCGTGGCATAGAGGGCGGCGAGTTGCGGCCAGGTGGCGAACTGCTCGCGCACCACTGCCAGCGCAAGCTTCTCCTTGCTGTAGTAATGGAAATAGATGGCCCCACTGGTCTTTCCCGAGTGATCACTTATGTCATTGACACTCGTTCCCGCATATCCCCGTTCGACAAATAGATGTGCTGCTGATTCCAGCAGCACTCTGCGGGTTGCACGCGCCCTTTCCTGCACTTCAGTTCCACCTTCGCTCAAATGTGCTAGCGCCACGACAGGAGAGTTCAAACCCTCCCCATGGAGGGCATGGTCGCATCGCGCGAAGATCTTATTATTCGTCGCCTGCGCGCGGGCGGGGGAATATTCACACAATCCATCACCCCACAGAGCAGGATCGTTCGCCAGGGCGCGGCAAATCCGGCCCGAACAACACTGCCGCAGCACCTCCTGCCAGGCATGTTGACGGCCTTACGGGCGCTACGGCCTCACTCCTCGCCCCGCCCGCGGACGCCGGTCACCTTCGGCCGGGACGCTTCCGTCCACTCGAATTGGTGATTGCGGAAATCAGCAAGGCCGAATTAACGTAACGGCCACGATGTTTTCGACTTAAGCCGAAAGCGACGATGCGCGTCCTCCATAGCGCGCCCGGTCGTAGCCCCACGGCCGCAAAAGCCGTGCGACATCGCTCGTTCCCTCTCATTTCGTCGAGTGGACCACGCATCATCCCGGCACCCTCGTGTGTCCTGCCTGCGCCCGCGCAACTAACCGGCCGGTGCAGCCTCCGAGATCGGCAATGACATGACAGCTCGAAACATCTTTTTGTGGTCGCCGTCCGCCATCGTCTTCGACTGCGACGGAACCCTGATGGACACGGAACAGCACTGGCAGGAGGCCCGGAACATCACCTTCCGGCTGTTCGGCCTCAAACCGCCGACCGGGTTCGCCGACCGCGCCAAGGGCGTGCACTACATCGAGTGCGGCGCGCTCATGGCCGAGGAGACCGGAAAGCCCAACCTCGGCGACGACCTGGCCGCCACGCTCCTCACCACCTTCACCGCACTGGTCGACCAGAACCCCGTGACCATGCCGGGCGCCGCCGCGCTGGTCCGGCTGACCGCTCGCCACCTCCCCCTCGCGGTAGCGAGCAACTGCCCTCGGGAGATGGTGGAATCGTGCCTCCACCGGGCCGGGCTCCTCAGCTCCTTCAGCCATGTCGTGGTCGCCGGCGAAGACGTCCGGCCGAAGCCCGAGCCCGACGTGTACAGAGTCGCCGCCCGTCTCTGCGGTGTACCGCCCGAGGAGGCTCTGGCCGTGGAGGACTCGTTCACCGGCATGGAATCGGCCCGCCGGGCGGGCCTGCGGGTCATCGGCATCGGGCCGCACCCAAAGGGGCCGGAGGCGAAGCACGCCGATCTGTGGGTCCCGAGCCTTGCCGACCACGAGCTGGTGAGGTGGGCCGGTAGCTGGATCGACGCGTAGACATGCCATGGTCGGGCGCAGTGTCAGCCGGATGTCAGATGGGGTTCCAGGCTGTGTACGGCCCCGGCGGCGGCAGGGGCATTGTGCGACTGGGAATGGTCCGGTTCGCCGGTCTCGTGAGCGATGTGGCCTCATGTGAGCCGCTCCGGGTTCGGTAGAGACCTCAGATTGTGGTTGTGACCTGGGGTTTCGTGGATTGCATGTAGTGGTTGGCCTCGTACTCGACGGGCGGAACGTGGCCTATCTCACCGTGGAGGCGCCGGCGGTTGTACCAGTCGATCCACTCGGGGTGGCCAGCTCGACCTGGGAGAGCGTCTTCCAGGGCCGCCGGGGTTTGATCAACTCAGTTCTGTGCAGGCCGATCGTGGATTCCCAGTCGTATGCGTCGCCGGCGGATCCGATGCTCGCCGCGATGCCGGCGGCGTCCAGATGTTCGGCGAGCTTGAACAATGTGTACTGCCCGCACTCAACCGGTCGCCGCAACATCGGTTCGGTGATCCAAGTGTAGGTGTTCACCGAGGACTTCTCCCGGCGTCCTCCAATCGAGCGTCTTGCGTGGCCTGCTGTTGAGCGAGGCTGCGACCGCCTCAAGCTCCTTCTCGTTCCAGCGGGAGAGATCGGTGCCCTTGGGAAAGTACTGCCGCAGCAGGCCATTGGTGTTCTCGTTGGTGCCGCGCTGCCAGGGGCTGTGCGGGTCCGCGAAGTAGACCTTGATGCCGGTCTCGCTCGTCAACTTCCCATGCTGGAGAGGGCGTCCGCCCCAGCGGATGCGGACGCGTTCGCGTCGTTGGGCGACGAGGACGTCTGGGTGGCGGCCCTTGGTGGTGCGCCGACGCAGGCAGACGCGCAGGTCCCGGGTCTGCGTGGTCACCTGCGCCTGCTTCTGGCGCATTCGCCGCCACCGCGACTGACCAGTCCGGGGTGACAGCGGGGAGGCGAAGCCATTGACGCCAGCTTCGACCGCCCCACGGGAGCCTGCGGACATAACACGGCTGCCACAGGCGGACCCGGCCGCCTGCGCTGTCCGCGGCTCGCCGGCGTGTGCCGAGGCAGCGCGGTTCTCGGCACAGCCCGGCACACTGAGCCCGTCGGCCGGGCGGGCCAGCCAGGCGCTGGGTGGTCTGTCAGCCCATGTCCGTCAGGAGGGTGTTCAGTTCCTTCTCCTGCTGCGCAGGCGACATCGGCGGGTTCGAGTGATCGATACCGAAGGTCTTGAGCACCTTGTCCATCTGGGCGTCGATGGAGGTCCAGCCGGTGTTGTCCAGCGGCTGCAGCGATGCCTGGTCGGCGTCCCACAGGTCACGCAGCGACTGTGCGTCCGCGTGCGCGCCCTTCGCGTTCCCCGAGCGTGCGTCCTTCAGCGAGGTGGAGGCGAGGGTCCGCAGCGCGGCGACCTTGGCGGGCGGGAACTTCTTCACCGCCTGGCCAGGAGCCATCTGGACGGCGGAGGTGTTGTCGGCCTCCGGCGCCGGGCCGACGTGCGGCTGGCTGTGGGCCCAGACCAGCAGGCCGGTGGTGGCGACGGCGAGCAGGCCGAAGCCGGCAAGGGCGACGCGCTCCTTGCGCGGGTCGCTGGTGGCGTGTGCGGCGTGGGTCGCCTCGTGGGTCTCGGTCGCGTCCGAGCGCGTCACCGTCAGGTAGATCACCGTCGCCAGGATGAGGCCGAGGAAGATGAGGCTGGTGGTGAAGGTGCCCAGGTCGAGGCCGGTCGGGTCGCCCGGGCTCTCGGCTACCTTGGGGGAAGCGAGCCAGTCGCCGATGTTGGCGCCCAGCGGGCGGGTCAGGATGTAGGCGAGCCAGAAGGACAGCACCGGGTTGGCGCCGTACCGCCACAGCCCGGTGATCGCCGCGATGAGGCCGAGCGGCAGCAGCACCGAGGCGCCCGGGCTCCAGCCGGTCAGCTCCAGGGTCCAGTCGCCGGTCGCGGTGCCGAGGGCGAAGGTGACGAGAACGGCGAGCCAGTAGAACGACTCCCGCGGCAGCGTCGTGACCGAGTGGATCGAGAGGGTGCGCTCACGCAGCCACCACACGCCGAAGACCACCGCGAGCAGCACCGAGAAGACCGCGGAGCTGATCCACAGCGGCACGTTCAGCTGGTCGGTCAGGATGTCGGTGTACAGGGTGCCCGTGACGCTGACAACGACTACGGTCAGCCAGTACGGGAATGGGACGTACCGCTTCAGCCGCAGCTGGATGGCCAGGACCACCACGAACACCGCGGTGAAGATCCAGGCCGTGTTCACCAGGCCGACGCCCAGCTTCATGTTGATCCAGTCGGCGAAGCTCTCACCCACGGTGGTGCACAGGATCTTGATCACCCAGAACCAGATGGTGACCTCGGGGACCTTGTTGAGCATGAGGCGCCCGCTGCGCGTTCGGGTTTCCGTTGTCGTTGTCGTTGTCATGCAGGGAGGTTTACGGGGGGGAACCTGCAAGCAACCTGACTACGTGGTCGCACGCGCGGCCGGGAGTGTCACCTCGATGTGGCCGCGGCCGTCCGCGATCGCGCGGACCTCCACACCGGCCGAGGCGGCAATGCGCCGGACCACGGGCAGCCCCAGCCCGAACCCGTCGCCGCCGGTCACACCCGCTTCGAAGACCCGGTCGACGTCCGCGGGATCGAAACCGGGGCCGTCGTCCAGGACGTCGACCACGATGGCCTCGCCCTGGCTGCGCGCGGTGATCCACACACGGGACTTCGCATGCCGCAGGCTGTTCTCCAGCAGGGGTGACAGCAGCGACACGGCGATGTCGGGCGCCACGGCCACGTCGACCTTCGCCGGGAAGGCGACCTCGACCGGGCGGCTGCCGATCGCTTGGTGCGCGGCGGAGCGCAGATCGCACCGGGTCCCGTCGTCCGTCCGTGCGCGCGCTGCGCGCAGAATCGTCGTGATCGCGGTATCGAGGCGGTCGACCTCGCTCAGTACCGCCTCCGGCGCCACCGGCTCGCCGGAGAGCTGCGCCAGTTGCGCCTCGCCCCGCAGGACCGTGAGCGGTGTCCGCAGCTCGTGGGCGATCTCATCGGTGAGCCGGCGCTCGTCCGCCAGCGCGTTGTCGACGCGCTCCAAGAGGTTGTCCAGGGTCTGGCCCAGTTCGCCGAACTCGTCACGGGGGACTCCGAGGTTGAAGCGGCGCCCTTGTTCGTGATGGCCCCAGTCGTCGGCGAGGGCGGCCATCTCGTGCACGACCCGCAGCGCGCGGTGCACCACGAGGTGCGCGACACCGCCGGCGAGGAGGATCGTGAGGCCGCCCAGGATCAGCGACAAGGTCAGGCTGCGCTGCTCGGATGTCTCGTAGGGCGTGAGGTCCACCCGGACGATCACCATGACGTGGTGGCCGGCGATCGGGACCTGCCGCGCGTACAGGAGGTAATTGCCGACGGACGCGGTCTGCGATCGCCCCGAGTCCGCCAGCTCCTCGACGCGATCGACCACGCTCGGTGGCACGTTCCCGTCGATCAGGCGGCCGTCGGCATACACCCAGGCGACCTCGTCCAGCGCCTCGTTGCTGTTCTCCGTGAGCACGACGCGGCCGCCTTTGGAGGTGACGTTCGCCGTGACCGCCTCGGCGCGCGTATATGCCAGATCGTGCGCGTCGGCGTCCGTCACCCGGCTGAGCAGCACGTGCGAGACCACGACCAGTATCGCGACCACAGCGGTGGCGATCAGCACAGTGAGTGCGACGACGCTTCTGCGGAATCCCGTTACTGCCATCGGTAGCCCACGCCGCGGACGGTCGCCAGACGCTCGGCCACACCCAGCGGACCGAGCTTGGTCCTCAGCCGGCGCACGTAGGAGTCGAGGGTGTTGTCGCTGACCTGCGCCCCGTGCGGCCAGCCCGCGGCGACAAGGGCGCGGCGGCGCACCGCGTCGCCCTGCGAGGCGATCAGGCGGCCCAGTAGCCGGAACTCGGTCGGGGTCAGGCTCATGCTCACCGCATCGTAGGTCACCATGTGCTTCGCCGGATCGAGGACGACCTCGTGCGGTGCGGGCGCCGCGGTGGCCCGACGCAGCAGTGCTCGGACGCGGACCAGCAGTTCCGGGATGTCGAAGGGTTTGGTCATGTAGTCGTCGGCGCCGGCCTCGAAGCCGCCCACCTTGTGATGCAGGCCGTCCAGGGCGGTGAGCATCAACACCGGCACGTCGACGCCGCGAGCCCTCAGGGCAAGGCAGACGTCGCGGCCGTCGGCGTCCGGGAGCCCGAGATCCAGGACGACCAGCTGGGGCGCCGGTGCGAGCTGCCGCAGCAGGCTGTCGGCCGTGGCGGCGACCGAGACCGTGTGGCCGTCGTGCTCCAGGGCACGCTTGAGGACGCCACGGACCGCCGCGTCGTCTTCGCACACCATGATGAAAGCCACGTGCTGACCCTAGATACTCCCGTCCCAGTTCTCCATCTGCCCTGATCAGCCGCCTGCCAGTCGTGAGGGGCGCTGACGCCGCACGCCCGTGCCCTGCCAAGCCGCGACGGTCCGGCGCGACCGGCCGAGCCGCGGCAGCGGAGGTTCACGGGGGACCACCATCGGTCGCATGGATCCTGTGCAGGAGTACTCGACACCATCGCGCCACCCCTCGCCCCCTGGCGACCCGAGCCGGCCGTCCGCGAGTTCATCCACCGGGCCCGCAAAGAGCTCGGCATCGCCGCGTGACGGCCTGCTCTCTTTAGTCGTCCGACGGGCGGAGCGGGATGACATTGCCGAGGGCAGGTTGGTCCTGGCTGTCGGGTCGCCGGAGGATGAGCACGGCTGCCGCGAGGGCCATCTGCTCCGCTCGATGCCGGGAGGCGGCCTCGGCGGCCCGGGAGTCCTTGAGAGCTTCCTTCAGGCGGACAACCTCGTTGCGCAGTCGCCTTGCGACTTCCGGCGTCTGGTGCGTTTCCGTACGCACCCGCGCGTAGAACTCCTCCGTGAGGTCGGTGTGGCGCTTGTGCAGAGCCATGCGGTGAACGCCGGCCTCTGCGGCGAGCGCGACGACCGTGAGGCTGCCGTTGGAGCAGGTGGGCTGGCCGGCCAGGAGGCGGTCCATGGCCGCGCGGGTGCGGGAGCGTGGCGTGATCGCGGTTGTGACGCCGCCGCCATCCACGCAGCCCCTTGCTCCGGAACGGGACGCGGACCGCCTGGCCTGCGCCCTGATACGCCTTGTCCGCCCAGCACTTGATGTCGTCGGCGGCGAGAGCGGCCGGAATGCCGTGCGTCCGGGCCGCAGTCAGATCGTGCACGGCTCCGGGCAGCGCGTCCGAGGCCCAGATCAGACGGCCGGCTGGATCTGCGAGGACCTACACGTTCAACCCGTGGTGCTTTTTTTGCCCGAGTAGTACGGCTGGTCGGCGGCGATGAGGTCGATGGGCAGCACGGTGCCGTCGAGGATCACGTACGCCTTCTTCCGGACGGTCGTCATGGCCTGTTCCAGCGTGGGCGCGAGGGCGGCCAGGAGGTCGACGGCCTCGCGTATGTAGCGGTAGGCCGTCGCGATCCCGACGCGAAATCCCGCTGCGAGACGGGCGTAGGTGTCACCGCAGCGCAGATGGGCCAGCAGAGGGTGCGGTGTGGGCGTGAACTGGCCGTTGTGCTGGAATTTGCTTGTGACGCAGGGGCAGGATCTTCCTTGCCGCGCAAATGCCCCAGCGTGATTAGTAGATTTTTGATGGAGGTCTGCGTGCCGAGTGATATAGGTGAGTCGTGGCAGCGGGTTGTGTCCTGGCTGCGTGAGTATGCCCCGGTCAGCCACCGTGCTCTGGGGGATGCGGCGAGCGAGGAGGAGATCGCCGCTGGGGAGAAGAAGATAGGTGTTCGGTTCCCGGAGGATCTGCGTGCCTATCTGAAGGTCAACAACGGGACCGTCACCCGGCTCGATGGGTCGAACGGCCTGACGGGTTCCTGCCCGGAAGGCGAGTTCCTCGTCGGCGGATGGGCGCTGCTGCCTCTGTCGAGTATCGAGCGGCTGCATCATCAGATGATGCCTGGTCCGAGCGAGGATGAGGGCTATTGGAGGAAGGAGTGGATTCCTTTCGCCGCCGAGTCTTATGCGTGTGGTGAGATGTATGGCTTCTTCATCGACGCGGAGACAGGTTCGGTGGGGCAGTGGAGTGACGGCGACGTAGAGACCATGGATCTCTTCCCGGATCTGTCGGAATTCTTCGCATCGGTTCTTGAGGATCTGGAGCGAATCCTTGGTCCGGAGGAAACCAGTCAGCGGATCCAAGATGGCAGCGTCACCCTCCCCTGAGGCACACAGGGAAGGCCCCCACGGATGTTCCCGTGGGGGCCTTCCCTGTGTGGGGTTCTGTCAGGGGGTGAACCCGTCGAGGTCTACCCAGTAGTCGTCGTCTTCCATCAGCCGCTGTTCACGGATGAATCCGCCGAAGGGCTTGAGGTTCCCCCGAGATGCGGAAGATGGTGACAAAGGGTCAGATGGGTCTCATGAGAGGGAACATCAGCCATGGCTGCCCCCAGGAAGTACTCCAAGACCGCGGAGTTAGGGACGATCCGCCGCTGTCAAGCGGATCGGGGATTTCAGGGGAATCGCAGGTCACAGCAACGGGGCACCTGATAGAGCGAGGAAGCCGACCAAGGTCTTCCTGCTTGAAGGAGCCCCGTTGCCCGTTCAGTGTTCCACCGTCACGCTCACGTCGTCCATCACTGTCGCCGACGGTGTCTTTACTCCAGGACATCTCGGCGAGCTGACCCGGCACTTGCCTTTCGAACTCGTCGATGACGTGCTGGAACGCACCGGCGGCGCACAGCGGAGGCTGCGCCTGCTGCCGTCGAGAGTGGGGGTGTACTTCGTGCTGGCCCTGCTGCTCTTCCCGCAGTTGGGGTACGTGCGCGTGTGGGACAAGCTCACTTCTGGGCTTCACGAGCTTCTCTCACGGAGCCCTTCGAAGAAGGCACTGCGGGAAGTCCGCCGACGGCTGGGCGTCGCGCCGTTCCAGTCGCTGTTCGAAACGTTGGCGGGCCCCGTAGCGCAGCCGATCACGCCCGGGGTGCGCTACCGATGCTGGCGTACGGTCGCATTCGACGGCTGCAGCTCCACCAAGGCGCCAGACGGCCGCGAGTCTGCGCCTGGCTGGGCAAGCACAAGCACCGCTATGGCACGGACGGATATCCGATGCTGAAGATCATGGCACTGTGCGAGACCGGGAACCGGGCCCTGCTCGGCGCTGTCTTCGGGCCGACGCCGGAGAAGGAGACCGGCTACGCCGAGCAATTGCTGCCGCTGCTGGACGACGGCATGCTGCTGCTGAACGACCGGGGCTTCGACTCCGACGACTTCCTCGCGAAGGCCGCGGCCACCGGCGCACAGCTGCTGGTACGGCTCAAAGGAACCAGGACACCCGCCCGCTGGGCGCTGCTTCCGGACGGATCGTTCCTGACCAGGATCAACGGGACTCGGCTGAGGATCATCGACGCGCACATCGCGGTGACGACCGCCAAAGGACTGCGTCTGGATGGTCATTACCGACTGGCAACCACGCTCACCGACCACCGCCGATACCCCGCAGCCGAGTTGGTGGAGCTCTATCACGAGCGATGGGAGATCGAGTCGGCCTTCTACTCGCTCCGTCACACGTTGCAACACGGCCTGGTACTGCGCTCCCAAGACGCGGCGGGCATCCACGGATGCATGTCCGGTCAACGAACCAGCACCCCGGCAGTCACCGTGCCCGGGAGAGGAACTACTTGCACCCCTCAAGCAACGGCATTGGCCGTTGTCCACGAGACAGCCGATCGCGTCCAGCATCGCCCGGTGGCAGTACGCCTCGGGGCGCCCGCCCTGCTTGAGGAGCCAGGCCGGCACCGGCATCGCGGAGCGGACCTCGGCCCACTCCGCATCCGTCATGTCACTCGGATAGCATCGCGCCCGCCGCCCCGGAGCGATCGAACCGAACCGGTGCACGTAGCAGTCACACCCAGGGGTGACCGTGGTGGACGCAGGCATAGAGATGCTGCTCAACTGATCGGGCAACGGGCTTCCTTGGTCGTGCTGGGTGTCGTAACCGCGTCACTACCAAGGGGCCCGTTCTTTCATGCCCGCGGCCACACCCGTACCTCCGTTCAGATGGCCACCCGCGCCGCACACCTCGAACGAGATCCGGTTTGCCACAACGCACTGACTCACCCTGGCGTACGGCGAGAGGCTGCGTCGTCAGGGGCTCAACCGCGAGGCCCGGGTGCAGCTGGCCGCCGCCCGCGGCTGCTTCGAGGAGCTCGGGGCCCGTTCGTGGGAGGCCCGGGCCGCTGCGGAGCTCCGCGCCACCGGCATGACGCGGACCGGCCGGGGCAAGGCCGGTGAGGCCCTCACCCCGCAGGAGCTGGAGGTCGCCAGGCTGGCGGCGACGGGGCTGTCGAACCCGCAGATCGCGTCGCGTCTGTTCCTTTCGCCGCGGACCGTGTCGTCGCATCTCTACCATGTGTTCCCGAAGCTGGGGATCACATCGCGGGCCGAGCTCCGCGACGCACTGGAGGCGCTGCCTCCCGAGCCTTCGGCCACCCGGCTGTGAGAGCTACCGGCCGGGTCCCAGCACTGCCCCGGTACTGACGTAAGCGAGCCGTTGGCCGGATGTCAGTCAGCTGACGGAGGCTGTCGGTACGGTGGCCGATCCATTCTCGTGGAGACATCGAAACCGCCCGGTACCCGGGCGAGACCACGAGGAGCAGACCATGCCGTTCGTCACCGCCAGCGACGGAACCGAAATCTTCTACAAGGACTGGGGCTCGGGCCGGCCGGTCATGTTCCACCACGGCTGGCCGCTGAGCTCGGACGACTGGGACGCCCAGCTGCTGTTCCTCGTCCAGCGGGGCTACCGTGTCATCGCCCACGACCGCCGCGGGCACGGGCGCTCCGCCCAGGTCGGCCACGGGCACGACATGGACCACTACGCGGCGGACGCCGCCGCCGTGGTGGCGCACCTCGGCCTGCGCGACGTCGTCCACGTCGGCCACTCCACCGGTGGCGGAGAGGTCGCCCGGTACGTCGCCAGGCACGGTGCCGGGCGGGTCGCCAAGGCCGTCCTCATCGGAGCGGTCCCGCCGCTCATGGCCCAGACCGAATCGAACCCGGGAGGGCTGCCGGTCGAGGTCTTCGACGGCTTCCGCGAGGCCGTGGCCACCAACCGCTCCCAGTTCTACCTCGACCTGGCCTCCGGGCCGTTCTACGGGTTCAACCGCCCGGGCGCGGACATCTCCCAGGGCGTCATCCAGAACTGGTGGCGCCAGGGAATGACCGGCAGCGCGCAGGCGCACTACGAGGGGATCAAGGCGTTCTCGGAGACCGACTTCACCGACGACCTCCGGGCGATCGACGTGCCCACGCTCATCATGCACGGCGACGACGACCAGATCGTCCCGATCGCCAACTCCGCCGAGATTGCGGTCACGTTGGTCAAGAACGCGCGCCTGAAGGTCTACCCGGGGCTGTCGCACGGCATGTGCACCGTGAACGCCGACACCGTCAACGCCGACCTCCTCGACTTCATCGAGAGCTGACACCGGCCCGGTACCGACACACAGCCCGTCAGCACGGAACAGAACAGGAATCACCATGACCGCAACACCCGCCGGCTACGTGACCGTCGTGTGGGACGCGAAGGCGAAGGCGGGCAGGGAGGCCGACCTCAAGGCGTTCATCACCGCCGCCGTCACCCCCTCGCGCAACGACCCCGGCAACATCGACTACGAGGCCCACGAAGTCGAGGGCAGGCCCGGCGAATTCGTCATCTACGAACGCTGGGAGACCCGCGCCCACCTCGACGCCCACCTCGCCGCGCCCCGGATGCAGGAGCTCGTCCCGCAGATGCTCGAACTGATCGACGGATCCATCGAGGACGGCATCCGCCTGCTGCGCCCGTTCCGTCCCACCCACTAGCGCCGGACACCCGCCGGCATCGACGCCGGCGGGCCGCACCACCGCGAACCGATCCCGCAACGGGTGCTCCCGGTAACCGCTTTTGCGGGAGCACCCGCTCCGACGACACGCACAGGAGAGACACGACGTGACCACCACATTGATCACCGGCGGCAACAGGGGCCTCGGCCACGAGATCGCGCGCCGACTCGTCCAGGCGGGCCAGACGGTCTGGATCGGAGCCCGGGACGCCGGGAACGGACGCAAGACCGCCGACCGGCTCGGCGCCGGCTTCGTCCAGCTGGACGTGACCGACGACGCGTCGGTCGACGCGGCGGTCGAGACGCTGCGCGCACGGGCCGGCCACCTGGACATTCTCGTCAACAACGCCGGCATCCTCGGCGAAGTGACCGCACCCGAGGACATGACGGCCGACCAGATCCGCCACGTCTACGAAACCAACGTCTTCGGCCTGGTGCGCGTCACGCACGCGTTCCTGCCCCTGCTGCGGAAAGCGACCGCCCCGTCCGTCGTCAACGTCACCAGCGGCATCGGCTCGTTCACGCTGACCCACGACCCGGAGCGGGTCGAGTCGCAGTATCCGCTCGCCGCCTACGGCTCGTCGAAGAGCGCGGTCACCATGCTGACCATGCAGTACGCCAGGACGAGCCCCGACGTCCGCTTCAACGCGGTGGACCCCGGCCAGACCGCAACCGAGTTCACCGGCCACATCGGGCAGAGCGTCGAGGAGGGCGCGGAGGCGGCGGTGCGTATCGCCACCCTGGGGCCCGACACGCCCACCGGCACGGTGACCGACCGCGCCGGCACACTCCCCTGGTGAGATCGGCGTGATCAACCTGCTGATGACCATCGTCGCGATCCGGCTGATCGACCGTGCAGGGCGACGCAAGCTGCTGCTCGGCTCGCTGGCCGGCATGCTGGTGATGCTCGTCCTGCTGGGACTGTCCTTCGTCCTCGGCATGAACGCGCTGCTGTCGCTGCTGTTCATGGTGGTGTACATCGCTGCCTTCGCCGTGGGGCTGGGCCCGGTCTTCTGGGTGCTGATCGGTGAGCTCTTCCCGCCCTCCGCGCGCGCCGCCGGCTCCAGCGTGTCCACCACCGTGAACTGGGCCTCCAACTTCGTGGTCAGCCTCGTGTTCCTCCCGGTGGTGAACTCGATCGGCCAGGGCGAAACCTTCTGGATCTTCGCCGCGGTGTGCGCCCTCGGGCTGTGGTTCGTGGCCCGCTACGTCCCCGAGACCCGCGACCATGACTTCACTCAGGTCGACGCCGCACTGCAGGCCCGGTTCAACAGGCAGCCCCAGGGAACGAATCCGGGGTGATGTGGCGTCGGCGTCGCGGGCGCGTGGCACGGTGGCGACGCGCGCTGCTGCACGTCGCCTCCGGCGCATGGGGGCGGGTCACGTCAGGTATATGGCCGATCGTTCAGCAGACCGCCGCGGCGAGCACGGCCTGGTTGACAGCCAGGCATCTCGTGGACCACCGGCTGCCGTTCTTCGCACCGATCGCGGCCGTCGTCGCACTCAACGCCGCACGCGGCGAACGAGGAGTCAACGCGGTGCGACTGCTCCTCGGGGTCGTCGTGGGCATCCTCGCCGCGGACGCGGCAGTGCCCATGCTGCACCACGGCTACGGGGCGCTGACGGCAGCCACCTTCGCGGCCATGCTGGTTGCCCTCGCGCTGGGCGGCGAACGCATCGTGATCGCCCAGGCCGCTGTCAGCGCCATCCTCGCGGTGACCGTGGGAGGCGGAGCGGGGCCGCAACGCCTGACCGACGCGCTGATCGGAGCAGGCGTGGCACTGCTCTTCAGCCAGCTGGTCTTTCCGGCCGAGCCCGTGATGCTGCTGCGCCATGCGGAGGCGGCGGCTCTGACGGACCTCACCGACCTCGTGCGCCACACCGCTGAAGCACTTGAGCGCAACGATCAAACACTCAACGACTCGGTGGCCCAGCGCCTGCCCACCACCCGCGACACGCTGTCCGACCTCGCGCACGCACGCCTCCGAAGCAGCGCAATCGCACGTCACTCACCCCTTTGGTGGGGGCGCGGCTCAACCGTCCTGCGGGAGTGCCACGACGCGGGACGGCTCGACCTGCTGGGCATGAGCTGCCTGATGCTCGCGCGCATCGCCACCGCCCACCGCGTCGGCGACAGCCGGCAACTGGCCAAGCCGGCCCCGGCCGTGCGGGAACTCGCCGACATCCTGGAGACACTCGCCAGTGCGCCGGAGGATCACGACACCCGGCAAAGGGCGGCCCAGCGCGCCCTCGACCTGATACGCCGCCTCCAGGCGTCGGACACCACGAAGGACCCTCGCCCGATCGCGCTTCATATGGCCGTGCACATGACAGCCACCGACCTCATTGCCTTCGCCGGCGTCGACCCGGCCACGGCCGTGGAAGTCGCGCGACAGGCCCGGACAGCCCCAGAACAGTCACCCGACCTGCAAGTCCGCGCCCCGCCCTCGACCCCCCTGACCCGCCTTCGTCGAAGACGCCGCCGCCCCGGGCGGTGATCAGGATCGCAGGTCCACGACGACCTTGACGTCATCGTCGCCCTTGTGCAGACCATCGGAGAACCGGCTCATCGGCACCCTCCGGGTGATGACCCGGTCAAGCCAGCTCCGATCGGCCTTCGCCAGGGCATCGGCGGCCTGCTGGTAGTGACGACGGTTCGCGTTGACCGAACCGAACACCACCGTGTTCTCCAGCACCAGTTCCTTGTTCACCTCATCCAGGCCGACTTCTGCCGTACGTTGGCCGGAGGAGATACCGGTGAGGCAGATGACGGCATCGGGCGCCACGATCTTCGTCAGCGCGAAGACCAGCGGTCCGGCACCGGTGCATTCGATGACCACGTCTGGCACCACGCCGACGTCCCTGACGTCACCGGTGTGGAAAGTGGCGCCCAGGTCGGCGACCAGCTGGGCCTTCGGACCGCGGTCACTGAGATCCAGCACATGGGTTTGCAGGCCCCGCTGCACCGCCAGCAGGGCGGCGAACAGGCCGATCGGCCCGGCTCCGGTCACCAGCGCCACCCGGGGCCGCCATGAGGCCCGGCTGAAGATGCGGTCCGTCTGCTCCCATGCCTTGGCCAGCACCGAGGCAGGTTCCAGCAGGACCCCGCAGTCGCCGAGCTGCGGATCGAGCCGGACTGCGTACTCCGGTTCAATCCGCCACCGCTGGGATCCGAACCCGTCTCGCTCCTTGATCCCCCGCTCGGTGTACCGGCCGTTGCGGCAAAAGTCCCACTCACCGTGCGAGCACGGCGGGCACGGCAAAGGATCGGGACGCCGCACGATGCCCACGACCAGGTCGCCCGATGCGAAGCCGCTTCCCGCGGGGGCCTCCATCACCTCACCGAGTGACTCATGCCCGATCACCAGGCGATCCTGGCCCGGTGGCGGCGAACCGTAGCCGCCCTCCACGATGTCGACGTCGGTCCCGCAGATGCCGAGCAGCCGCCCTTCCACGAGCAGTGCCCCCTGCGCTGGGTCGGGTTCGCTGACGTCGCTGACCGCCACTTGGCCGGGATCGCCCGGAACAACGGTGATCGCCTTCATGTCATGCCCTCCTCACATTCGGGATCGATGCCCCACCGCGCCTGGTGCGTCCGCCCCGGCTCCAGGGTGATCAGCCCCTCCCGGGAGTTGAACGCGTCCGGCGCACAGGTCATCGGCTCCACACCCAGACCGGTACGCCGCCTGTCCGCTTCGGGGAGCGTGTCGCCGGTGAAGATCTCCACATAGGGATAGGCGTCACCGACCCAGAGGGTGACGGCCGGTCCCTCACCGTGAACGGGCCGGACCCGGGCCCTGCCATCGACATCGCGCCGCAGCTGCGTATACGCCACGTCGATGTGCCGGTCACCGAGCGATTGCGGTTCCCGCAGGTCATAAGGCGTGCCGTCGACCAGGCGCCGACCTGTGGGAATGCCGGCGCCGCCCACCGGTAGGTACACAGCACCGGGCACCCGACAGGCTGCGGTGTCGATCCTCGGCGTCGACACGCTCAGATAGGGGTGCGCCCCGGTGGCGTAAGGGCAAGCCGTCCCACTCCGGTTGGTCACCGTCGTACACACCGTGAGCCCATCCGCACCCAGGGTGTACTGAAGACGGCAGTCCAGCACCCAGTCCCGTCCCGGGCAGGCGTGGAGTACGTACCCGAACGCCGCTGAGTGGGCGCTGCCCTCCAGGTACCTCCACGGCGCCCACCGGGTCAGACCATGGATGGCACCCAGCTTCTCCGGTTCACTGAGGTCGAGCTGGAACTCCTTGCCAGCCCAGGTGTACTTGCCCCCGCGGATACGGTTGGGCCAGGGAATCATGGAATGGCCGCGAGCGCCCGTGCACCTCTCCTCCGGCCCGTATCCGTCGAGGATCCGGCGTTCCCCCACGAGGTACGACTGCAGGCCCGCGCCGACCTCCGCGATCACGGCGAGCTGCTCGCCATGACGAATCTCGTACTGGTTTCCGGACGGAGCTGCCACGTTCGCTCTCCGTATCGTCTGGGTGCCGTCTGGCTCACCGCTTCCGGCGATGCGCTGCCACCATCGGGCCTGGACCGGCCTTCGCCGACTTCGGTTCATCGTGCGCCGAGCACTCCCTGCTCCCTATCCTCCGCCGCATCCATGTAGCCCGCTTGCCGTGACGTTGGCCCCAGCTGGCAGCCGTGCACGGCTCCTCCAATCGGATCCCCTCGAAGCGCCCCACGCTCGTCGTCGTGGTTCCCTGCAGTAAGGAAACGTCTGCAGCTCAGCGTCCGGCGTACGCGTGGGCGAACAACAAATCGTGGGGTATTCCTCCAAGTGTTCATGGAGGAATACCGGGATCACATCGTGCGAGTGCCTACCGTGCTGCCGCTCAGACTCAGAACCTGACACCATTAACCACCTCGCGCCCAGAGGAACGGATATGACAGGACCCCTCGCTGTCCTCTTCGACATCGACGAAACTCTGGTCCACACCGGAGGTGCGGGAACACGCAGTTGGGCCTGGGCGTTCGATCAACTGCACGGCGTACCCGCAGACATCGGAAAGCACACGTCGGCGGGCGAGACCGACCCGCAGGTGGGACGAGAAACGTTCCGGGCGGTGCTGGGTCGTGACCCCAGTCACGAAGAGATGATGCGGCTCTACAGCGCCTACCTGTGGCACCTGTCCCAGGAAATCTGGTCCTCTGAGACCTATCGAGTCCTGGACGGTGCCGAGGCAACCTTGCGCCGGCTCGGACGAGCGGGTGCCATCCTGGGCGTGGTGTCCGGTGCCATGGAAGGCGCGGCGAGACTCAAAATGGAACCGGGCAAGCTGGGCCGCTACTTCGTCTTCGGCGCCTACGGATCGGACTCCCCCGACCGGGAAAAGGTGACGCGCCTGGCCGTCGCGAAGGCCGGGAGACTTCATGGCCGCGCCCTCGCTAAAATCGAGGTGTACGTCGTGGGAGACACTCCACGTGACATCGAGGCCGCGCACGCGGCGGACGCCACCGCCATTGGAGTCGCCAGCGGTCACTACACCGCGCAGCAACTTCGCGCCGCGAATGCCGACTATGTGCTGGAGTCACTGGAGGAGTCGTTCCCCGGGCTGTGACCCGCGCGATGAGGCAACACGGAGGTCACCTTCGGCGAGAACCTCGTTCGAACGGCGCGTTCTGCGGGGTGGGCGCGAGCGTGGAAAAATGTGGGGGACGGCCCAGGCTGCGCGTCCGAGGGAGTTCGACATGGGCTCGTCCGAAGCGTCCGCGATGCAGTTCGGCATCTTCACAGTCGGTGACGTAACCACTGACCCCACTACGGGGAGCACGCCCACCGAGGCGGAGCGTATCCGGGCCACTGTCGCCATCGCGCGCAAGGCCGAGGAAGCGGGCCTGGACGTCTTCGCCACAGGCGAGCACCACAGCTGTGACCAGCGAACTCGAACACCTCGGCGACCAGGCCGACGCGTCGTTCGTGGAGCTCCGTCCCTTGGGTCACCCCATTATGGACGCGATGCTGACCGGGTTCACCACAGATGCACTGGAATCCGCATTCCAATCGGTCGTACGCGCTGATGGGATCATCGCGGTCACGCCCGCCTTCAACGCCTCGTTCAGCGGACTGTTCAAGTCTTTCTTCGACGTGTTGCCGGAACAGTCCCTTTCTGACATGCCGGTGCTCATCGGAGCGACCGGCGGAACCGAGAGGCATTCCCTGGTCCTTGAGCACGCGCTGCGCCCCATGTTCTCCTATCTGCACGCGATCGTCTCCCCGCGGGCCGTCTACGCCGCAACCAGCGATTTCGGTTCCCAGGGGGCTCTGCCTTGGGAGAACGTATCGCCACCGCTGCAGCCGACTTCGTCCGTCTGCTGCGTGCGTGCGGCCCGCGGGCACGACGCGACCTGGTCGACGAAGACCTCGCCTTCATGCAGCAACTGTTGGGCGGCGCATCCGGTGGGATCCGAGCATCCGGCGGATCTGCGCTTTGCCGCTCAGGTCGTCCCGATGGAAATGGCCCGCTCAGCGGCTGCGCGCAGCACCTTGACACTCTCGGCCAGGGCCTGATGCTCTGCGGGAGTCATGGCGGGCTCGTGCATCTGCTGTACGCCGCCGGCGCCGAGAACGCTCGACAGGGACAGCGTGACCTTGTGCCGGGAAGAATAGGCGGCGACGGGCAGCACCGCGCGTTCATCACGCAGGACAGCCTCGACGAGGCGGGCGGAGACAGCGCCGATGCCGTACTGGCTCGCGCCGGTGCCCTCAATGATGGTGATGTTCGCATAGCGGATGTCGCGTTCGACCTCCCTGCGGATGTCCTCGACGGAGCGCCCGTCCTGGCCCAGCAGGTCGGCGACGGGGATGCCGCCGACGGTCGCCGAGGACCACAACAGCACCTCGGAGGTGCCGTGTTCGCCCACGACCAGGGCCTGCACGTCACGCGGCCGGACCCTCAGGCGGTCGGCCAACTGGACACGGAAGCGCAGGCTGTCGATCACGGTCCCGGTCGAGAACACCCGGGCATGTCCGGCCAGATGCCGAGTGAGGTCGGCCAGCGGGTCTGGTGGATCGGTGACGACCATCAGCACCGCCTCGGGTGCGACCGCGACCACCTGCGGAACGATGTCGGCGAAAACCTTGGCGTTGGTCTCCAGTAGTCGCAGGCGCCCCTTGGGGTCGGACCGGTCGGTGGCGCCGCCGGCCTTCTCGTTGACACCGGCAGTGATCACGACGATCGCAGTGCCGGCCAGGTCTTCGTAGCCTCCGGAACGCACGTCGACCGTGGGGGACAGCGGCGCCGCATAGCGCAGATCGCTGGCGACGCCGTCGGCGCGGGCGGTGTCGCGGTCGACCAGCACGATCTCCCGGCAACTTCCACCACGTTCGACCAGGGACAGAGCGGTTGCCGACCCGACCGCGCCGACCCCTACCACTGCGACCTTCATATCTGCTCCTTAGGAGGGCGGCCGGGCGTGGGCGCGCCAACCTCCGGGGACACGGCGAACAGGTGCGGCGAGACCTCGCCGGTCAGGAACGGGGATGCGTGGTAGAGGACAGCCCGCACCCGACCCTTGCCGCCCGGGCACGGCCACGCGGGTCAGCCGTGTCGAGCGCGCGCTTCCCGATCAAGCCTAGGGCGGGAGTTCGATACCCGCCACTGCGCTTTGATGACCTGCGTCCTGGCTGCCCGCACATAAGGCCAGGACCCAGTCCACGCGGCCCCTCGCTACCGTTCCGACGGACGCAGCTCGGTCCTGCGGTCGCCGGGGCCGGGCGGGCGAGTGCCGACCGCCCTAGGAACCGACCTACGGGAGGCACAGCTGCGTCCCCCCGTCGTGCTGGCGGGGGGACGCGGCGAGCGCACGCGACAGGGAGCGCCGGAGAACACATCACTCCAGTTCAGCGCACCCGTCCCCGCGGTTTCAGCGCCACCGGCGGCAGTGCGGGAGCAGACAGCCGGTCGCCGTCGTAGCCGTGAACCTCACCGAAGCGGGAGCCCTCCGCCCACGCCTGCCGGGCCTCCTCGATTTCCTCGTGAGACCGCCCGATGAAGTTCCACCACATCTCACACAACTTCGGCAATTTCGCAGGTCAGACGCGTCTGAGTCCTCGAGGGGTCAGCAAAAGGTCAACATCGCGCCAGGATGGTTCGCTGAAGTCTCGGTGCGGCAGCGCCCCGCCACGCCTCAGCTGGTCATACCCACGTCTAGAAGCTTGGCCGCCTTGCCAATCGAGCCGGGCATGAGGTGACGGTAGATATTGAACGTGACGTCGATACTCGTGTGCCCCATCCACTCAGCCACGTCGGTGATCGGGATGCGGTTGGACAGGCAGTTCGAGGCGAAGAAGTGACGGAACCCGTATATGACCAACCCGCCGGCGAGGTCGTCCGCGCGGACGAAGCCCACTCCGTCCAGAACGGAACCGCCGGCTGGCAGGCCCTCGGCCAACTGCGAACCGTTCCTGCGGAGTTGACGGCCGACTGACCGGGGGTCAATCCCCGACGAACCGCAGATACCGGTGCACTCGCTGCTGGACGACCTGGCACAACTCGCGGGCCTGCCCAACCCAGTCACCGCCGCAAGCGGCCGGGAGCCGGTCGAGTTCCGCCAGCAGTAGCGGCACCTGCCGGTGGTTGAAGACGGCGTCGCCATACGGGTCCAGGGCCCAGAGCATCGGAAACTCCCCCGGGTCCAGATCCGCGAATGCAGCGGTCCACTCCACACCACCCTGGGCTCGGGCCACGACGTTCCCGCGGTCGCCCCGCACCGACATATTGATCATCCGCCGAACCTATCGGCGTCCGCCCCGACCCACGAAGGAATTAACGACTATGACGTTTCCCCAGGCCCCGGCGCTGCCCGAGGAGCTCGACAAGCTCATGCACCGTATGCGCCTGCCCTACATGCGCAAAGCGGCCCCGGACGTCCTGGCCACCGCCCGAGCCCAGCGGTGGGATCCCGCCGAGGTCCTGCGGCTGCTGATAGCCGAGGAGTTCACCGGCCGCGACGCGGCCACCCGGCGTCTTCGCCGCCACTCGGCGAACTTCCCCACCGGCAAGACCCTGGGCTCCTGGCGGGCCGAGGACTCCACCATCCCTGAGCCCACCCAGAACTCCCTGACCACCCTGGAATGGATCGGCCGCGCCGAGAACTTGGTGATCGCCGGCCCGTCGGGGACGGGCAAGAGCCACTTCACCGAGGGCCTGGCCCAAGCCGCGATCGAGAAGGACATGCGGGTGTCCTGGTTCACCCTGGAGACGTTGAGCGCCGCGATCGGGAAGTCGAAGGTCGACGGGTCCACCGCACGGACCGTCGCCCGGATCTGCCGGGCCGATTTGATTGTCATTGACGACATCGGCCTGCTGCCCGTCGGCGAGGACGCCGCCGAGGCGTTCTACCGGATCATCGATGCTGCCTATGAGCGCCGTTCCATCGCGGTCACCAGCAACATTCATCCCTCGGGCTTCGACACGATCATGCCGAAGACTCTCGCGGGCGCGAGCACCGATCGCCTCATGCATCACGCTCACCTCGTGACCACCACCGGTGACTCGCACCGCCTCGCCGAGGCCCTCGCCGGGAAGGGAGTGGTCCCCTTGAACTGACCCCCACCCCGGGAACACCACCGGCCACACGCCTGAGTTTCTGATGGCCACCAGCCTGGGCCTCCAACGGCCACCTACCTGGGCATCTCAATGACCGTTGACACCAATCCAGGGCAGGGCGTCACAGTCCCGATGCAGCCCACTCGAAGGTCCCACGGCAGGTGTACGCCGTCCGGCAGGCCGGACGGTTCCCTTGACCATGTCGTCTGACGTCAGGCGACGCCCGTAACCGGCCCCCAAGAGACAGAAGAGAGCACCGATGACAAAGCCGTTGTTCCGCCGCCAACCGGAGAATCTGCACGCCGACAATAGCTACGACTACGAGCGCCTGCGGCGCTGGCTTCGCAACCGAGGCATCCGTCAGCGCATCGCCCCCGCAGGGGCATCGATCGGTTCCCCGTGCACGGTTGCCCCTGCGCCTGCGGGACGGACACCCTTCACGATCTCCAGTCTTCGGATTCTCGTGTGCCGAACCACATGACTCCGAGCGCGGCCGTCACACGTTCCGCCTTTGCGGCGAGGTCGGGGCGTTTGTCCGCCAACAAGGCCAGTTCCCCGGCGTTCCGCAGCTGGTGGTTCCACTGGACGCAGCGGCCGGCCTCCAGGAGTTCCAGAGCCTTCTCCGGATCACCGGCCTCGAGCGCGGTTGCCGCGGCGTCGGAGGTGACATGGGACCAGTTGGTCAGCTGGTGCTCCTGGTCTTCTCGTTCGAGGTGCAGACCAGCCACAGACGTCAGCAGATCGACGGCCAGAGTGTAGGCCCTCACCGCCTCGTCCCAACGACCGAGTTCGCCGCTCCGTCTGCCCCATCCGGTTGCTGCGGCCATCCGGACGTCCGGCGGCGCCGCATCGCTGAGCGCCGCTGATCTCCAGTCCTGCAAGGCAAGCACCCGGTCCTCGGGCCGCCCGCATAGATACAGCGCCGAGCCCCGGTTCACCAGAAGACGGGCGTCCGGCGGTGGACCCTCGGGAAGCAGTCCCAAAGCCTCAGTGCTGAGCCGCACGGCTTTGCGGAGCTTGGCTTCGTCGTACTCCTCCTCGGCACTCCGGGTCAGTGCGACCGCATGGTTGGACAGGACGCCGCCGCGGCGTGGGTGGTCGGCGGGGATCTCGGACAGTGCGAGGTCTCCGGCAGTCAGCGCGAACTCCAAAGCCGAAGTGTCGTCCGTGGAACGATGAAGCTCGAGATACGCGCCAACCAGATTCGCCCGGTATACCCCCTTCTTCGGGTGCCCGTCGGGGAGCAGGTCCAGGGCTTCGTGACAGAGAGTGATCTGTCGGCGAATGTCCTCGGGATCCTTACCCGTGGCGTAACGGGCTCCCATCAGGGCCGACTTGTTGAAGAGCTGAATGGCTCGATCGCTGTCCGACTCGTCCTGCAGGGCAAGCGCCCGCTCGATGACGGCCAGGCCGTCGTTCAGGTCCGGTGTGCTTCCCGTCGACGTGGCCCGCGCCGTCAGAGCTGCGGCGAAGATAGCCAGTCGACGTCCGAGAGCGCCGTCGCCTTGCGGCGTCGACGCCACCGATAGACGCCCCGCTGCGATCGCACCGTCTCGGTCCGCGACGTCACCGGATCGCTCGAAGCGAAGGTGGAGCGACCAGGCCAGGCCGGCGAGTGCCGCGGAGGACGAGATCCCGTCGGCTTCGGCCAGGGCCTTGGCCTTCTCATAGTGGTGCACCGACTCGTCGAGCAGCTCGCTCCGCCCCGTGCGTTCGTACAGCAGTTCCTGCATCCGGGCGAGTTCGAGGTGGTCGTGTGACCTCCCCAGCTCCACGGTTAGACGGCGGCGGAGTGCCACGGCACGCTGCGGATCACGCACGGAATCCCTGATGCTGCCTCGGTCGCCCAGGGCGGATGCGAGCACTTCGGCGATCGGCTGAAACTCCGTCCCCAGCTCTCCCCGGTCGGGCACCACGGCGCTCAGCACGTTGATCACCCGGTCGAGATCGTCGCGTCGCCCGCTCTGCAGATGACGCAGGTACCAGGCATGGCCCAAGTCCGTGAGAACTCTCCTGACGATGGTCACGGGCACGCCTTCGAGTTCGCTCGCCCGCGTCTGGATCTCGATCGCCTCATCCAGGTCCGCGAGGCGAGGATGCTCGAAGTGGCGGGTTACGAGGAGGCGGCCGAACTGGTTCAGGACCCGAGCGAGGTCCCCGCTGGGTAGGTCGAACCCTCCCAGCGCCTTCCGAGTTACGTCCAGGGCGCGGTCGATGTGCGGGGATGTTCCTGTCACCTCGCACTCGACAAGCGCCGCGGCACAGAGATTGGCCGCGACCGAGGGCCACTTCGGATCGTCCTCGGAGAGCTGTTCCAGAACCTGGGTGAGCCGGCGCAGCCCCTCCCCCAGAGCGCCTTCACATCCGTGGCGTTCTGCAAGACTGACGAGCAGTCCGGCGTAGTCCTGAAGCAGCAGGAGATCCGGTGGTTCGCTCTGCATCGCACGCTGCCCGAGTCTCACCAACGGCCGGAGCGGGCCCGGCGCTCCCTGGCCGTCGCGCAGCAGATGGCTGACCAGGATCGCCCGATCCAGCTCCACGCCGCCGTCACCACTCCGGCTGTGCTGCCAGCGAGCCCAGTGGATACAGGCCAACAGCGCGGCGACCCTGGCGGCCGGAGGCGAACCCGGCTCCTTCATCGGCTCGACGAGCCACTCCAGGAGCTCCTGCAGCCGATGCGACGTTTTCGGCTGGAATAA